>JBOHQK010000080.1:0-29564 GCA_050732195.1 Methylomirabilales bacterium (SeqCode) | reverse complement strand
GCGGTGTTCTCCGCCACCATGGGGGGCAGGTGCAGGGCCTCGCAGCGGGCGGCGGTGAGGGGGACGCAGATGAGCCCCTTCCCGTGGGTGGCCATGAAGTTCACCGCGGCCGGCGTGACCTGCTCCGCCGCCAGCGTGAGGTCCCCCTCGTTCTCCCGGTCCTCGTCATCCACGACGATGACCATCCCCCCGGCCCGGATGGCGGCTAACACGGCCTCGACGGTGGCGAAGGGCATGCGCGCCTTCCCCCCTCTGGTAGGGCCGAACGGGCCCCCCGAGCATTCTACACCAGGTGCCCCTCCTCCCCTAATGTGACTCCAACGAATTGGAGATAATACTCAGACGACCGCTGGGGTGCCGGGCCAAATGACGAGCATCACGAGGCCCGAGGGAGGAGGCGGCCGGGGGCGTACGCCCTGGTACGCTCCGGACCGCCGACGACCGAGAACGACGTGAGGCGACGTGAGTTGGGCCGGCGGTAGGGGCCAACTCCTGCCTTGCCTTGGCCTGAGGCCTGTGCTATGCAGGGGCATGCGGCGTCGGGTCCTCGGCATCGGGCTCGTGGCTGCCGGCTTGGCCGGGGCGGGAGGGGCCCTGCTCCTGTGGGGCGCGACCGGCAGCGTCCCGCTCCCCGCCCGCCCCGCCCCCCCGCCCGGCGGTCGTCCCGACCTGACGCTCCTGGGCGTGCGGGTGGTGGAGGACAGGGCGGGGGAGAGGCTCTGGGAGGCGGCGGCGGACCGGGCGACGGTCTTCGAGGGGGAGGGGCGGACCCTCCTCACCCGGGGGGCGGAGCCGGTCCGGATCACCCTCTACAGCGATGGACGGCGCCTCGAGTCGGTCGCCGACCGGGTCGTCGTCCAGGCGGACAGGCGGGAAGTGCTTCTGGAGGGGAGCATCATCGCGCGCTCCGACCAGGGCATCACCCTCCGGACGGAGCACCTGACCTGGTCGGCCGACCGGCGCAGCCTCGAGACGGACGCGCCCGTCACGCTCGAGCGGGCTGGACTCACCGTCGAGGGGGAGGGGATGGAAGCGGACGTGACCCTCGAGCGCCTGACCTTGAAGGTTCACCGGGGTTCCCGGGTCACCGGGGAGACCAAGGATCGGTCGTGAGGGGAATCCTCCTGCTGGCCGTCCTGCTCCTCACGCCCGGCGTGGCGGCGGGGGAGGCCGCGCCCCCCGTTCTGGGGGGGACGGGCCCGGCCCCGAAGCGGGGCCCCATCACCATCTCGGCGGACCGCCTCGAGGTGGATCGGAAGGCGCATACCGCCACCTATGCCGGCAACGTGGTGGCGCGGGACAGCACCCTGACCATCCTGGCCGACCGGATGGAGTTCACCTTCAACGAGGCGATGGAGGAGGTGCAGCGCGTCCGGGCCACGGGTCACGTGCGGATCGCCGAGCGGGGGGGGCGGGAGGCCACGGCCGACGCCGCCACCTACTTCGCCCGGGAGGAGAAGATGCTGCTGGAGGGGAACGCCCGGGCCTGGCAGGAGGAGAACGTCGTCACCGGCACCACCATGACCCTCTACCTCCGGGAGGACCGCCACGTGGTGGAGGGGGAGGGGGACGCGCGGGTCCATGCCGTCATCTACCCCAGGCGCGACCCCGGGGGCGCGCCCAAGCCCTGAGGCGGCACCCGGCGCCATCCTCCGGACCGTGGACCTGGCCAAGGCCTTCCGGGGCCGGACCGTGGTCTCGGGAGTGAGCATCACGGTGGGGGCGGGAGAGGTGGTGGGCCTGCTCGGCCCCAACGGGGCCGGGAAGACCACCACCTTCTACATGGCCCTCGGGCTCCTCCAGCCGGACCGGGGGCAGGTCTTCCTGAACGGCGAGGAGGTCACAACCCTCCCCGTTTACCAGCGGGCGCGGCGGGGGCTGGGCTTCCTCCCGCAGGAGCCCTCCATCTTCCGGAAGCTGACGGTGGAGGAGAATCTCCTGGCGATCCTCGAGGGGCTCCCCCTCTCCGCCCAGGCGCGGCGGGAGCGAGCGGGGGCCCTCCTGCGAGAGCTGGGGATCGCGCACCTGGCCGGACGGAAGGCCTACACGCTTTCGGGCGGGGAACGCCGCCGGGCCGAGATCAGCCGGTGCCTGGCCACCGACCCGGCCTGCATCCTGATGGACGAGCCGTTCGCCGGGATCGATCCCATCGCGGTGGAGGAGATCCAGGGGATCATCGCCCAGCTCCGGGCCAGGGGGATCGGGATCCTGATCACGGACCACAACGTGCGGGAGACCTTGCAGATCGTGGACCGGGCCGATATCATCCACCGGGGGGAGATCCTCATCAGCGGGACGGCCCGGGAGCTGGCCGCCGACGAGAGGGCGCGCGAGATCTATCTGGGCGAGCGGTTCACCCTCTAGGCGGGGGGCGGCCGGGGGATACGAGACAGGATGGCGCTCGAGGCCAAGCTCAGCCTTCGCCAGACGCAGCGGATGATCATGACCCAATCGCTGCAACAGGCGATTGGGCTGCTCCAGCTCAACCGGATGGAGCTGATCCAGACCGTCCGGCAGGAACTGGAGGAGAACCCGTTGCTGGAGGAGGAGCTGGTCGAGGCGGCCGAGGAGGCGGCCGCGGAGCCGGCCGAGGCCAAACCGGAGGCCGCGGCGGAGGAGCCGGCCGAGGCCGAGCGGGAGGGGGACAAGCTCTCCGAGACCGACTGGGAGTCCTACCTGCAGGACGCCTCGGACTACCGACGGGAGTTTCCGCGGGAAGAGGTGGAGCGGGCCGCCCCCGAGGACACCATGACCCGCTCCCGCTCGCTGGCCGACCACCTGACCTTCCAGCTCTACCTCTCCACCTCCGACCCCGATCTCCTCACCTGGGGAAATCTCCTCATCGGCAACCTGGACGAGAACGGCTACCTGGCCATCTCCCTCGAGCAGGTGAGCGAGGTCCCTCCGACCGACCCGGCGCTGCCGGAGCGGGCGCTCAGGCTCGTCCAGTCCTTCGACCCCGTCGGGGTGGCCGCCCGGGACCTCCGGGAGTGCCTGCTGCTGCAACTGGATGCCCTCGGGGCGGAGGCGCGCCTCGCCCGGTCCCTGATCACCGAGCACCTGTCGGAGCTGGAGCACCGGAACATCGCCCGCCTGGCGGACCGGCTGAAGGTCCCGCCGCGGGAGATGCAGGAGGCCCTGGAACTCATCGCCTCCCTCGAGCCCAAGCCCGGGCGCACCTTCAGCACCGATGAGCCCCGCTACATCACCCCCGACGTCTACATCCTGAAGGTGGACGGCCGGTTCGTGGTGGTGCTGAACGAGGATGGCCTCCCCCGGCTCCGGGTCAGCGGGTACTACCGGACCATCCTCTCCCGTCGGAGCCAGAACTCGAAGGAGACCCGGGAGTACGTGGAGGGGAAGATGCGCTCGGCCCTCTGGCTCATCCGGAGCATCGAGCAGCGCCAGCGCACCCTCTACAAGGTGACCCAGAGCATCGTGAAGTTCCAGGGGGACTTCCTGGAGCAGGGGATCAGTGCCATGCGGCCCCTGACCCTGAAGGAGGTGGCCGAGGACATCCAGATGCACGAGTCCACGGTGAGCCGGGTCACCACCAACAAGTACGTCCACACGCCGCAGGGGCTCTTCGAGCTGAAGTACTTCTTCCACCGGGGCGTGCCGGCCACGGATGGCGGTGCGACCGTCTCCTCCCTGACGGTGAAGGAGATCGTCCGGAAGCTGCTGACCCAGGAGGACCAGGGGAAGCCCCTCAGCGATCAGAAGATCGTGGAGATCCTCCAGCAGCAGGGGGTCGAGATCGCCCGCCGGACGGTGGCCAAGTACCGCAGCCAGCTCCGGATCCCCTCCTCCAGCAAGCGGCGGCGCTATTGACCGGAGGGGCGGGATGCAGCTGAGCATCACCGGGCGCAACCTGGAGGTCACGGGAGCCCTCCGCAACTACGCGGCGGAGAAGCTGGGCAAGGTGGAGAAGTTTCTGGACGCCGTCACGGCAGCCCACGTGATCCTCTCGGTGGAGAAGTACCGGCAGATCGCCGAGGTCACCCTTCGCGTCCGGGACCTGACCATCCGGGCGGAGGAGAGCACCCCGGACATGTATTCCTCGCTCGACCTGGTGGTGGACAAGATCGAGCGCCAGATCCAGCGCTACAAGGGTCGGATCATCCGCCACTGGGTGCGAGGGGGGGAGCGGGTGGCCGGGGGGGGCAGCCTGCGCCGCGGGGCCGGTGCGGCCCTGGTGGGGGAGGCGGAGGAGGAGTCCGCGCCCCGCGTGGTGAAGGTGAAGCGGTTTGCCATGAAGCCGGCAACGGTGGACGAGGCCATCCTCCAGATGAATCTCCTGGGGCACACCTTCTTCGTCTTCCAGAACGCCCTCAGCGAACAGGTGAACGTGCTGTACCGGCGCCACGACGGGCAGTACGGCCTTATCGAGCCCGAGGTCTAGCCCCCGGGGGCGCCATGGCGGGAGGGGACACTGGGCCGGAGCAGACACGCCTGCACGGCGTGCTGGTGGACGTCTACGGCATCGGGGTCCTGCTCCAGGGGCCGAGCGGCACCGGGAAGAGTGAGTGCGCCCTCGACCTGGTGGTCCGCGGCCACCGCCTGGTGGCCGACGACCTGATCCTGCTCAGCCGCGAGTCCCCCGGCATCGTGATCGGCCAGGGGCCGGAGGAAATCCGGCACCACATGGAGATCCGGGGGCTCGGGGTCATCAATATCCGGGACCTGTTCGGCATCGCCGCCATCCGGTACCGGAAGCGGATCGAGCTGGTGGTGATGCTGGAGCCCTGGACCCCCGAGGCGGAGTATGACCGCCTGGGGGTGGATGACCAGACCACGGACCTGCTGGGCGTCCGCCTTCCCCTCCTTCGCGTCCCGGTCTCCGCCGGGCGGAACATGGCGATTCTGGTGGAGGTGGCCGCCCGGAACCACCTCCTGAAGCTCATGGGACACCACGCTGCGCAGGAGTTCGCCGACCGCCTGGACCGGCGGCTCGAGCGCCCCCCGCAGATCCCCGCCGTCTCCGAGGAAGACACCGAGTGACCGGCATTGACTTTGTCATCGTCACCGGGATGTCGGGGGCCGGCAAGAGCCAGGCGGCCAAGGGGCTGGAGGATCTGGGCTACTTCTGCGTGGACAACCTCCCGGCGGCCCTGATCCCCACCTTCGCCCAACTGTGCGCCGGCTCGGAGCGGCGGATCGAGCGGGTGGCCCTGGTCATCGACGTCCGCGAGGGCCAGTTCCTGGACGCGGCGCTGGACGCGCTGCGGGCGCTCCGGGAGGCCGGGCACCGGGTCCGGATCCTGTTCCTCGAGGCCAGCGACGAGAGCCTGCTGCGCCGCTTCAGCGAGACCCGCCGTCCCCACCCCCTGGCCCCGTTGGACTCGGTGGTCGAGGGGATCGCCCGGGAGCGGGAGCGCCTCAGCCGGCTGAAGGCGGAGGCGGATCTGGTCCTGAACACGAGCCCGCTCACGCCCCACGAGCTCCGGCAGTACATGGTCCAGACCTTCGGGGAGCAGCCCGGGGGGGCCGGGACCGCGGTCACCCTCGTCTCCTTCGGCTACCGCTACGGCCTCCCCCTGGACGCGGATCTGGTCTTCGACCTCCGGTGCCTCCCGAACCCCAACTTCGTCCCGGCCCTCAAGCCCTTGCCGGGGACCGATCCCGCCGTCGCCACCTTCCTGCAAGGCCACCCGGAAGTGAAGGAGTTCCTGGACCGCCTGCTGGCGTTCCTCCAGTTCGCCCTCCCCTGCTACGTGGCCGAGGGGAAAGCCTACCTGACGGTGGCGCTGGGGTGCACCGGGGGGCGGCACCGCGCTCCCTACGCGGCCGCGGTGGTGGCGGGGCAACTGCGGATGCTGGGGCACCGGGTGACCCTCCGGCACCGGGACATGGAGCGCCCCTAGCGTCAATCCAACGAATTGTCCCTCACGCTCACGCGACACCTGGGGTGCCGGGCCAAATGATGAGCATCACGAGGCCCGAGGGAGGAGCGGGCACCCACCTGCGGTGGGTGGGGAGGCGTACACTCTGGTACGCTCCGGACCGCAGACGACCGAGAACGACGTGAGGCGACGTCAGTTGGCCCGGCACGAGCGCCCTCGGAGCCGCCGCCCTCTTCCCGGGGCGAGCCGCTCCTCCGCCCGATACCCAGACAGGGCTGCGTCGCGGCTCCCCCCGGGCGGGCGGCAGCCGGAGGGCGGCCGGAGGCGTACGCCCTGGTACGCTCCGGACCGCCGCGGGCACCACCCGAAGGGTAGTCAGCAAACGAAATGAGACGAGGTCAGGTGGTCCAGTTCTAGTGCCGGTCCAACGAATTGCACCGAGGATTGCCGCCGAGCTGCGGGTGGCGCCGGGCGCGGCCCCCGAGCGGCCGGGCGGAGTGGGACCCCCTCGGCCTCCTGCCGCACTGCAGCGCATTGCGGCAAGGGCTGAGCGGGTGACGGAGCCCGGCCGCGAGTGGGGCACGCCGGCGACAGGACCCGCGGCAGCACGGTCTGTCAGGAGTGGGCCGCACGACTTGGAGCGGCACTAGGCGTCGGCGCGGGGTGGGACCATGGTCGGGGTGATCATCGTGACGCACGGGCAGGTGGGGTTGGAAATGCTCCGGACCGCCCAGGAGATCGTGGGGCGGATCGAGCGAGCCGAGGCCGTGACCATCGAGGCCGCCGAGAAGATCGAGCGGGCGCGGACCAAGATCGAGGCGGCCATCAAGCGCGTCAGCACGGGTGCGGGCGTCCTGATCCTGACCGACATGTTCGGCGGGACCCCCAGCAACCTGGGCCTCTCCTTCCTGGACAAGGGGGCCCTGGAGGTGGTGACGGGGGTCAACCTCCCGATGCTGATCAAGCTCCCCTCCCTCCGGGAGGGAACCTCGCTCCGGGAGCTCGCCGACCGCCTGAGCAAGTACGGCCAGAAGAACATCCTGGTCGCCAGCGAGTTTCTGGCCAAGAAGGCCGCCGGGCCGGCCGGCCCAGCCTGACCCGCGCATGCCCCCCGTCGCTCCTGCTTCGGTGTGTGCGCCCACCGGCGGGTGGGCAACGCCGAGCACGCGATTGCCCGGGGCTGCGGGGAGATCACCGCGCACGTCCGGGATGCCCCGGGCACTCACCCCCTCGTCAGGGCCTCCCTCCACGGCCCCGGTCCACCCCGCTCTCCCGTCGCTGACCCGAGGTGCCCCGTCCCGCCCCCCTCGACCGGGTGGCCGGCCTGGTGAGCCGGGGGAAGTGGGCAATGCCTCCTGGCGCGGAGCTTCGGCAGGCTGTCCCCCAGCTACCTGCGGCGGGCGGTGACGGGGACCCGCCTCCAGGTCGAGAGCGTGGCCGAGTGGTCCGCCCGCGGGGGAGGCGGCTCGGGGGAGACTCGGGGTGCGCGCCGGAGGGGGCGTGAGAAGAGAGGTGGTCCGGGAGCTGGAGATCCGGAACCCGCTGGGGCTCCACGCCCGCGCGGTGGCGGCGTTCGTGAAGGTGGCCTCGCGCTACCGGGCGGAGGTGACCGTGGAGCTCGACAATGCGGCCGTGGACGGCAAGAGCCTCCTCGGTCTCCTCACGCTCGGAGCCTCGCAGGGGAAGCGGATCCGCGTGCGGGCGCGCGGGGAGATGGCGGAGGAGGTGGTGGCCGCGCTGGCTGCCCTCGTGGAGGGGCGGTTCGGGGAGAGCCCGTGATGGGCGGGCCGCTCGAGGGGCTGCGCGTTCTGGACCTTTCGCGAGTCCTGGCCGGGCCCGTCTGTTCCATGCTCCTCGGGGATCTGGGGGCCGACGTCCTCAAGGTCGAGCAGCCCGGCGTGGGGGACGAAACCCGATCCTGGGGGCCCCCCTTCACCAAGGGAGAGAGCGCCTACTTCCTCGCCATCAACCGGAACAAGCGGAGCCTGACCCTGAACCTGAAGGACCCCCGGGGCCTCGCTCTCCTCACCCGGCTCGTGCAGGCCTCGGACATCCTCATCCAGAACTTCCGGCCTGGCACGCTCGCGCGCCTGGGGCTGGGCACCGCGGAGGCCGCCCGGCTGAACGGCCGCCTCATCTACGCCTCCCTCACCGCCTACGGGTCGAGCGGCCCGGGGGCGGCCAAGCCCGGCTACGACTTCATCGCCCAGGGGGTCGGGGGTCTCATGAGCATTACCGGCTGGCCGGACGGGCCCCCCACCAAGGTCGGGGTGGCCGTGGTGGACGTGGTGGCGGGTCTGCTCCTGACCGGCCTCATCCTGGCGGCCCTCCATCGGCGGGAGCGGACGGGCCGTGGGGAAGAGGTGGAAACCTCCCTCCTCCAGGCGGCGGTCGCCCTGCTCATCAATGTGGCCAGCAACTACCTCGTCTCGGGGGAGGTGCCGGGGCGCTGGGGGAACGCGCACGCCAACATCGTCCCGTACCAGACCTTCGCGACGGCCGACGGGCACCTCAATGTGGCCATCGCCAACGATGGCCTCTGGCGGACCTTCTGCCAGATTATCGGGGAGCCGGCCTGGGCGGAGGACCCGGAGTTCGCCACCAACGCTGCCCGGACCCGCAACCGGGAGCGGCTGGTGCCGCTGCTGGCGGCCCGCTTCGCCCGGCTCCCCACCGCGGCGTGGCTCACGCGCCTGGAGGCGGCCGGGCTGCCCTGCGGGCCCGTGAACACGGTCGCGGAGGTGCTAGCCGACCCGGCCGTCCGCCATTTGAAGATGGTCCAGGAGGTGGAGCATCCCACCCTGGGAAAGGTCCCGCTCCTCGGGATCCCCTTCACCCTGGCGGGCTCCCCCCCGGTGATCCGCCGCCCGCCCCCCCGCCTCGGGGAACACACGGGGGAGGTCCTGGGGGAGGTGCTCGGGCTTTCGCCGGAGGACGTGGAAGCGCTCCGCCGGGAGGCGGTCCTGTGAGACCGACCGTTCCTCCACCGGCAGGCCCTCCGCGTTCTCCCTGGCGTTTCCTCCGGTCGGGCCCCCTCCCGGGTCCCCTCAATATGGGGCTGGACGAGGCCCTCGCCCTCTCCTGCGCGCGGGGAGAGGGGGCCCCGGTCCTGCGCCTCTACACCTGGGACCCGCCTACCGTGTCGGTCGGCTACGCCCAGAGCCTCGGAGGAGAAGTGGATCTGGAGGCCTGCCGCCGCCTGGGGTTCGGCGTCGTGCGACGACCCACGGGAGGGCGGGCGGTCCTGCACCAGCACGAAGTGACCTACGCGGTCGCGTTCCCTGAGGGTCTCCTCGGGCCCGGCGGGATCCAGGAGGATTACCGGCGGATCAGCGAGGGCCTGATTCGGGGCCTCCGGCGCCTCGGCGTGGCGGCCGAGCTCAGCCGGGGGACCTCCGGTCGGCGGCCGGTCGGCGGCGTCTGCTTCCTGGCCACCTCACGCTTCGAGCTGGCCGTGGCCGGGCGCAAGCTGGTGGGCTCGGCCCAGCGGCGCCTCCGCGGCGCGGTCCTGCAGCACGGCTCGGTCCTCCTCGACCTGGACCGGGCTGCCTGGGAGGCGGCGCTGCCGGCCCTCCGGAAGCCGGCCTCCGCTGACTGGGCGAACCCAGTCACCACCCTGGCGACCCTCCTGGGCGAACGCCCCCCCCTCTTCGGGGTCGAGGAGGCGCTCCGGGAGGGGTTCGAGGAGGCCCTGGGATACCCCCTTCCCGAGGCCCACCCTTCGCGGGGGGAGGCCGAGGCCGCCGCGGCGTTAGCCCGCTCGCGATACGCCCGCGCGGCCTCCCGCCTTGACACCCCTCAACGCCTTTGATAGGCTCCCCGTGCCAATTCGCGGGATTTCCGGCTTTCCGGGCCACCTCGCTGAAGGAGTCTCATGGCCTTCGACAAGCGGAAGGCGCTCCAGGCGGCCCTGGCCTTCACCCAACAGGGCCGGCTCGATAAAGCCATCGCCGAGTACCAGAGCGTCCTCAAGGCCGATCCCAACGACCTGAGCGTCCTCAACACGCTCGGGGACCTGTATGCCCGGACCGGGAACCGGACGGAGGCGATCAACCAGTACATGCGCCTTGGGGATGCCTACCGGAAGGACGGGGTCGCCGCGAAGGCCACGGCAGTCTACAAGAAGGTCATCAAGCTGGACCCGCATAACCTCCAGGCCCAGACCCTCTGCGCCGATCTGTACGCTGAGCAGGGCCTGGTGGGGGAGGCGAAACAGCAGCTCCTCCTCATCGCCGAGCAGTGCAGCCGGTCCGGCGACACGAAGGAGGCCCTGGCGGTCTACCAGAAGGTCGTGACCCTGGATCCGGGCAATGTGGCGGCAGCGACCAAGCTCTCGGACATGCTGGCGCGGCAGGGCATGGGCCAGGACGCCTACGGCCAGCTGGCCCGGAGCGCCGAGCAGTGCCTGGCAGCCGGCCAGACCGCGGAGGCGCAGAAGATCTTCCGGCGGATGCTCCAGATGAACCCCAAGGCCTTCGACGCGCACCTCGGGCTCGGACGCCTGTTGGCCAAGACGGGATCGGCGGAGGCTCTTCAAGAGCTCCGGGCCGCGGCGAGCGTGGCCCCCGATGACGCCGCCCAGTGGGCTGCCCTCGGGGACGGCTTCCGCGAGGCTCGGGACGCCAAGCGGGCGCAGGAAGCCTACGCGAAGGCCCTCCGGCTGGACCCCGAGCGCTGGGAGGTCCATCTCGGCCTCGGCGCGATGGCGGCGGACGGGGGGGATGTCGCCCGGGCGACCGAGGAGATCCGCCAGGCCGCCAGGCCCGCACTCAAGGCCGGCAAGGGCCAGGAGGTGGTCCGGCTGCTCGACGGCCTGGCGGCGAAGACGCCGGGCGAGGTGCGATACCGCGTGGCGCTGGTCGAAGTGCTGAAGGGCCTGGGGAACAAGGCCGCCCTGGCGGACGCCTACCGGGGGCTCGGGCAGGCCCTGGAGAAGCAGGGGAAGCGGGCCGAGGCCCTCGAGGCCTATCGAAGCCTCCACGCCATGGACCCGCAGGCGCGCGATGCGGCCGAGAAGGTTGCGACCCTCTCGACCGCTGCCCCTCCCGCCGCCCCGGCAGCCCCGCCCTCCGTCACCGTCAGGCTCACCCCGGCCCCCACCCCCGTGGAAATGGAGATGGAGCCGGGCCTGGTAGACCTCTCGGAGGGGAAGGAGACTCCGGCCGAGGAGGCGGGTACCATCACCCTGGACGAGCAGGCGACGGAGGATGCCCGGACCTTCGCCGCCCGCCTCGAGAAGGAACTGGGTGGGGGCCCGGAAGAGATCGCCTTCGACCTCACGGAGGCGGCCCAGGAGGGTGCCCTGGATCCCGGGGCCATCGCCCAGGGGGCGGAGCAGGTCCTGCTGGAGATGGCCGGCCCCGGGGAGGAGAGCCCGGCCGCGGGGGTCCTGGAGCTCGGGGAGGAGCCCGCCGCCGGAGCGGCATCCGGAGCCACCCTGGCCACAGAAGATCTGCTGGTGGACCTGGGTGGGGCCAGAGCGCCGGTCGAGGCCCCTCCCGCCGAGGAAGAGGACTACCAGGTAAGCGACCACCTGGCGAAGGCGGACGTGTACCTCAAGTACGGCCTGGTGGACAAGGCGATCGAGCACCTGCAGCAAGCCCTGTCCCTCTCCCCCCGTCACCTCGTGGCCCGGCAGCGCCTCAAGGGGATCTACCTGGACCGGAACCTGGCCGAGCAAGCGGTCACAGAGGGCCTGAGCATCGCCTCGATCCTTGTGGGCCGGGGGCATACCGCCCAGGCGGCGGCAGAGCTGGAATCCTGCATCAAGCTGGACCCCGGCAATGCGGAGGTGCGGGAAGCCCTGGAGCGCCTCTCGGGTGGGGTCGCCCGCACGGGAGCCCCGCGGACGGTCTTGAAGCCCCCGGCAGCCCCGCGGGCCCCGGTCGAGGTGGCCAGGCCTGCGGAGGAGGTGGCCGAGGCCGAGCCGCTCGAGGAGGCCCTGGAGCTGCCGGAGAGCCTGGCGGGCAGGGGGCTCGCGGAGGAACTGGCCGAGGCGGACTTCTTCATCGAGCAGGAGATGGTGGAGGAGGCCCGGGGTGTCCTGAAGCAGATCCTGTCGGCGGACCCGCGGAACGCCGAGGCCAAGCGGCGGCTCGAGGCTCTGAAGGCGGGGCGCGCCGCAGCCCCGGCTCCGCAGGCCTCCTTCGCCGACGTCGGGGTGGACTCCGCGGACGAGGGGCGAGAGGCGGTGGAGCTGCTCGAGGAGCCCGCCCCGGAGCCGGCGCGTCCGACCCCCCCGGCCCCGGTCCGGCCTGGGCGGCCCTCCTCCTTCCAGCCGTCGGCCGAGGACGTCAAGCCTGTCTTCAAGGTGGCCCGGGACGAAGGCCCGGGCGAGGGCGGATACGTGGATCTGGGCGCCGAGTTGACCGAGGAGGTCGGCGTCGGCCCCTCCCCCCGGGACGCGTCGCCCCTCCTGGCGGAGATCCTGCGGGAGTTCCAGAAGGGTGTCCGAGAGCAACTCGGGCCGGAGGACTACGAGACCCACTACAACCTGGGGATTGCGTACAAGGAGATGGAGCTGTACGACGAGGCCATCGAGGAGTTCCGCCTGGCGGCCAAGGAGCCGCGCCGCGCCCTCACCTGCGCGAACCTCCTGGGACTCTGCTTCCTGGCCAAGGGGGATGCCGGGCGGGCCGTCACGGAGCTGGAGCGCGCCCTGAGCCTGCCGGGGGCCCCCGGCGAAGAGGGGTGGGGGGTCCGGTACGACCTGGCCACCGCCTATGAGGCCGCAGGGAACCTCGCGAAGGCCCACGCCGTCCTGAGCGCCCTCCAGGAGGAGGCACCCAAGTTCCGGGATGTGAAGGCCCGCCTGCGGGATCTGAAGGGGCGGCTGAAGGAGGCGCCCGCTCCGTCCCCGCCGGCCCCTGCCTCGTCCCCCCCTGAGGAGCCGCAGAGACCGGGGAAGAGCAAGAAGAAAATCTCGTTCATCTAGGAATCGTGCCGGAGCAGCCTCGCGCACCGCGGGGGAAGTGGCCCATGAGCTACGAGCAGTTCTACGGGCTGAAGGAGCAACCCTTCTCCAACACGCCCGACCCCCGCTTCTACTACGACGGGAGCCAGCACGCGGAGGTGCTCACCCGCCTCATGCACGCGGTCACCACCATGAAGGGCCTGGCGGTGGTGGTCGGGGACCTGGGGACCGGGAAGACCATGCTCGCGCGCCGGATGCTGGACGCCCTGGACGAGGGCCAGGTGGAGTCAGCCCTCCTGGTCATCATCCACTCCGCGATCACCCCCGAGTGGCTGCTGCGCAAGATCGCCCTGCAGCTCGGCGTGGAGGGGGTGCCCGAGAACGCCGACAAGGTCAGCCTCCTCACCCTCCTGTACCAGCGCCTGGCGGAGTTGCAGGCCCAGCGGAAGAAGGCCGTCGTGCTGATCGACGAGGCCAACATGCTCCAGCGGAGGGAGGTCATGGAGGAGTTCCGGGGCCTGCTGAACCTGGAGGTCCCGGAGGGAAAGCTCATCACGTTTATCTTCTTCGGCCTCCCCGAGCTGGAGGAGCACCTGGCGGTGGACCCGCCCCTGGCGCAGCGCGTGGCGCTCAAGTGCCGGATGAAGTCCTTCACCCCCGAGGCCACCCGGGCCTACATCGCGCACCGGCTGCGGGTGGCCGGAGCCACCCGCGAGCTCTTCACACCGGAGGCGCTGGAGGGGGTGCACCGCCACGCCCGGGGCGTCCCCCGGCTCATCAACACCCTCTGCGACAATGCCCTCCTGGAGGGCTTCCTGCTGAAGAGGGATCGGATCGACGCGGAGGTCGTCCACAGCGTGGCCCGGGACCTGGGCGTGGCCCCGGTGCCCTCGGCGATCCCCAGCGACCGTCGGTGAGGCGCGGTGAACCTCCCGACCACCCTCACGGTCATCCGCATCTTCCTCGTTCCCATCCTGATGGTCTTCCTCATCGCCACCCCCAGACCATACCCGATTGTGGCCCTGGCGATTTTCCTGCTGGCCGTGCTCACGGACTGGCTGGACGGCCACCTGGCCCGTCGCCAGCGGCAAGTCACCACGCTCGGCACCCTGCTGGATCCCATCGCGGACAAGCTCCTGATCGCTGCTGCCCTCATTTCGCTGGTCGAGGTGGACAAGATCCCGGCCTGGATCGTGGTCCTGATCGTCGGGCGCGACATCGCCGTGACCGGTCTCCGGGGGATCGCCGCGGCCCAGGGCGTCATCATCGCGGCCAGCGACTGGGGGAAATACAAGATGGCGGCCGAGGTGGTCGCGGTCTCGCTCCTCATCCTGAGCCTGCGGGGGGGGCCGCTCGCCGACTGGCCCGTGCGGGTCGGGATCGTGGTCCTGTGGGGGGCGATGGCGATTGCCGTCTTCTCCGGGGTGGACTACTTCCGGAAGTTCTGGCGCCGGATTGACCTGCACGGCTGAGGGGCGCGGGTGGAGGCGAGGCTTCTGCTGGTCCTGGGTGCCTACCTGCTGGGCTCGGTGCCCTTCGGCCTCCTCATCGGCTGGTGGCGGGGGGTGGACGTCCGCGAGCGGGGGAGCCGGAACATCGGGGCCACCAACGTCCTCCGGGTGGTGGGGAAGGCGGAGGCGGCGGCGGCGCTCCTGCTGGACGGGCTGAAGGGGGCGGCGCCGGTCCTGGCGGCCCGGGCCCTCGTGGCCGGCGATGCCTGGGTGGCGGCCGCCGGACTCTCCGCATTCCTGGGCCACTGCTTCCCGGTCTTCCTCCGGTTCCGCGGCGGGAAGGGGGTGGCCACGGGGCTGGGAGCGGTCCTGGCCGCCCTCCCGCTCGTCGGGCTGACGGCGGTCCTGGTCTGGCTGCTCACCGCCCTCTGCTTCCGCTACTCCTCGCTGGCGGCGCTGGTCGCCGCAGCCAGCATCCCCGTGGTGACCGCGGCGCGGGAGGGCCGGGGCCCGCTCCTCGTCTTCACAGTGGCGTTGGCTGCGCTCATCGTCGTCCGGCACCACGAGAACATCCGCCGCCTCTGGCGGGGGGAAGAGCAGAAGATCGGGCAGCGGGCGGCGCCGGTCTCCTAGGGGTGTGGCGTGGCGCTCATCGTGCAGAAGTACGGCGGCACCAGCGTGGGGGACGTCGAGCGGATCCGCAACGTGGCCCGCCGGGTGGTGGGGACGCGCCAGACGGGCCACGACGTGGTGGTCGTGGTCTCCGCGATGGCCGGGGAGACGGACCGGCTCCTCGAGCTGGCCCACCGCATCGCCGAGCGGCCCGACGAGCGGGAGCTGGACGTGATCCTGGCGACGGGAGAGCAGGTGAGCATCGGCCTCCTCTCGTTGGCCATCCAGGAACTGGGCTGGAAGGCGCGCTCCTTCACCGGGACCCAGGTCCGGATCCTGACCGACGAGACCCACAGTCAGGCCCGCATTCTCAGTATTGACACCCGGCGGGTCCTGGAGGCCCTGGAAGCCGGCGAGGTGGCGATCGTGGCCGGCTTTCAGGGGGTGACCGCGGAAGAGGAGGTGACCACGCTCGGGCGGGGGGGCTCCGACCTGACCGCGGTGGCGATGGCGGCGGCCCTGGGGGCCAAGGTCTGCGAGATCTACACCGACGTGGAGGGGGTCTACACCGCCGATCCGGACCTGGTCCCCGGCGCCCGCAAGCTGGTGCGGATCTCGTACGAGGAGATGCTGGAGCTGTCCAGCCTGGGGGCCAAGGTCCTCCAGACCCGGTCCGTCGAGTACGGGAAAAACTACCAGGTGCCGATCCATGTTCGGTCCAGCTTCTCGGCCAGCGAGGGGACCCTGGTCGTCGCGGAGGACGCCGCCATGGAGAAGGTGGTGGTCTCGGGCATCGCCTACAACACCAACGAGGGCAAGATCACCGTGGCCCGGGTGGCGGACCGCCCCGGGGTCGCCGCCAAGCTGTTCGGTGCCGTGGCTGAGGCGAACGTGGTGGTGGACATGATCGTCCAGAACATCAGCCAGGACGGCAGCACCACCGACATCTCCTTCACCGTCCCCCGCCCGGACTACCACAAGACCCTGGAGATCGTGCGGGGGGTGGCGGCGGAGATCGGGGCCGCCGAGGTGCTGGGGAACGACCAGATCGCCAAGGTCTCGATCGTGGGCGTGGGGATGCGGACCCACTCGGGCGTCGCCTCGCGGATGTTCGAGACGCTGGCCCGGGAGAAGATCAACATCCTGATGATCAGCACCTCCGAGATCAAGGTCTCCTGCGTCATCGAGGCCGAACACGTGAAGCGGGCCGTCCGCGCCCTCCACGACACCTTCCGCTTGGAGCGGCCCCCGCAGGAGGAAAGCCCGCTGCCCACGGTCACGCCCGCGCCGGCCGCGCGGACGGGCCGGGGACGGCGGCCCAGGGGAGCGCGGGCCCGCCCGGCCCGGCGACGGTAGCCCCCGTGCGACCCCTCGACCCCGCCACGGCCGCCGCCGCCGCCCTCCTGGGGGCAGCCTTGCTCCTGGTCGCCCTCTGGCCCTATCTGGCGGTCCTCCTCCCCGGGGAGTGAGCATGGTCTACCAGGTGAAACTGGAGCAGTTCGAGGGCCCGCTGGACCTGCTGCTCCACCTGATCCGGACCCACGAGATTGACATCGCCGACATCCCCATCGCCAAGATCACGGAGGAGTACTTCCGGGTCCTGACGGAGATGCAGGAGCTGGATTTAATGGTGGCGGGGGAGTTCCTCGTCATGGCCGCGACCCTCATTTACATCAAGTCCAAGATGCTCCTCCCGCCCGCAGAGGCGGAGGAGGCGCCGATCGAGGAGGAGGACCCCCGCCAGCCCCTGGTGGATATGCTCCTGGAGTACCAGCGGTTCAAGACGGCAGCCGGCGACCTGGCGAGCCTGGAGGAGCGGCGGCGGCAGATCTTCGCCCGGGGCGCCGCCCTGGAGGCGCCGCCGGGGCGCGGGCCCCTCGAACTCAACCTCTTCGACCTCCTGGCTGCCTTTCAGGACGTCCTGAAGCGGGCGGCAGGGCGACCCGACGTGGAGGTGACACCCCGCCCCTTCCGCGTCCGGGAGCGGATGGTGGAGCTGCTGGACCGGCTCTCCCGCGAGCGGCCGCTCCGGTTCCTCGGTCTCTTCCCTCCCGACGCGGACCGCCGGACGGTCATTGCCACCTTCGTGGCCCTCCTCGAGCTCCTCCGGCAGGGGGCGCTCCGGGTGCGGCAGGCCGCTCCCTTCGGCGAGATCCTGATCTACCCGGCGGAGGACACGTGAGCCCCGAACCGGTCGCCGCCCTGGAGGCCCTCCTCTTCGCCAGCCCCGAGCCGCTCCCCCGGGAGCGCCTGGCGGAACTGCTGCCCGAGCTCTCGGCGGAGGAACTGGCGGCTGCCCTGGCGGCCCTCCGGGCCCGCTACGCTTCCCCGCAGTCCGGGCTGATGCTCGACGAGGTGGCGGGCGGCTTCCGCCTCGCCACCCGTCCGGAGATGGCGGAGATGCTGGCCCGCCTCTCCACCGTCCGCCCGAGCCGCCTCTCCCGGCCGGCCCTGGAGACCTTGGCCATCATTGCGTACCGGCAGCCCATCACGAAGGCCGAGGTGGAGGCCGTCCGGGGAGTCAACATTGACGGCGTCCTCAGGACCCTGGGGGAGCGGGGACTGATCCGGATCCTGGGGAGAAAGCGAGAGCCGGGCCGCCCCATGCTGTACGGGACCACCAAGCCCTTCCTGGAGTACTTCGGGTTTCAGGACCTCTCGGAGCTTCCCACCCTGCGGGAGATCGAAACCCTGGGGGCCCCCCCTCAGGCTTCCCGGTCGGTGGAGTACGACCCCGTGGGGGAGCCGGAGAGGGCGGAACCCGCGGAGGAACCCGCGGCTGGCCTGGGCCCTGCGGCCCCGGCCGTCCCCCCGTCCACTGCAGCCTCGGAGGGGAGGGGGTGACGGAGTCCGGAGAGCGGCTGCAGAAGATCCTGGCCCGGGTCGGGTTCGGCTCCCGGCGCGCCTGCGAGGGGCTGATCCGGGAGGGGCGGGTGGCGGTCAACGGGGTCGTGGTCCGCACGCTCGGGACCCGGGCCGATCCCGCTGCGGACGCCATCGAGGTGGACAGCCGGCCCCTCCCCCGGGCTGCCACGGCCGCCTACCTCCTCCTCCACAAGCCCCCCGGCGTCATCACTTCCCTCCGCGATCCCCAGGGGCGACCGGTCGTGACTGACCTGCTCCCCCGCCGGCTCCCCCGCGTCTTCCCGGTGGGCCGGCTGGACTTCGCCTCCGAGGGGCTCCTCCTGCTCACCAACGACGGCGCGCTCATGCAGCGCATGCTCCACCCGGCCTTCGCCGTCCCCCGGACCTATCACGCCCGGGTCCGGGGCGTCCCCTCGGGGGCGACCCTGGCGACCATGTGCCGGGGGGTCCGCGTCCAGGGCGAGCGCCTGCGGGCCCTTGGGGCCCGTCTTCTCAAGGCGACGGACCGGAACGCCTGGGTGGAAGTGGTGGTGACGGAGGGGAAGCACCACGAGGTCCGCCGCCTCTGCCAGGCCCTGGGGCACCCGGTCCTCCGCCTGCGCCGGGTGGCCTTCGGCCCGCTCCGGCTCGGAACGCTCCGGCGAGGGGAGTGGCGACCCCTCACCGAGCAGGAGCTCAAGCCCCTGCGGGCCCTCGGGAGGACAAGGCCCTTGAAGGCCCCCGGGCGTTAGGCTATAGTGCGGCCGTCTTTCGCGCCGAGGGCGCGGCGGGGCCAGGACATGGATCTGGACGATCTCCGGAAGCGGATCGACGCCATCGACCAGCAGATCCTGGACCTGCTGAACCGGCGGGCCGCCGTGGTCCAGCAAGTGGGGCAGGTGAAGCTCCGGGAGGGGCTGGATTTCCACGCCCCCCAGCGGGAGGAGGAGATCCTGGAGCGTCTGACCCGGGAGAACGCCGGCCTCTTCCCGGAGAGCGGCGTCCGCTCGGTCTACCGGGAGATCATCTCCGCCTGCCGCGCCCTGGAGCACCCCCTCGGGGTGGCCTACCTGGGCCCGAAGGCCACCTTCACCCACCTGGCCTGCCTGAAGCGGTTCGGGGACGCGGCCGAGTTTCTCCCGGTCCGGAGCATCCGGGATGTCTTCCAGGAGGTGGAGAAGGGGAAGGTGGAGTACGGGGTGGTGCCCATCGAGAACTCCACAGAGGGGGTGGTCAGTCACACCCTGGACATGTTCGTGGACTCCGATCTCAAGATCTGCGGGGAGATCCTCCTCGAGGTCTCTCACCACCTCCTCTCCCGGAGCGGGGAGAGGGCCGCCATCGAGAAGATCACCTCCCACGCCCACGCCATCGCCCAATCGCGGCGGTGGCTGGAGGCGAACCTCCCGCACATCCCGGTCCTGGAGGTGGCCTCGACGGCTGCCGCCGCCGAGATCGCCAGCCGGGATCCGAGCGCTGCCGCGATCGCCTCGGAGCTGGCGGCCCGCCTGTACGGCCTGAAGGTGGTCTCGGCCCGGATCGAGGACGCGGCCAACAACTTCACCCGCTTCCTCGTCGTGGGCCGGAAGGCCATGCCCCGGTCGGGGCACGACAAGACCTCCATCCTCTTCTCCATCAAGGACCGGGTCGGGGCCCTCTACGGGATGCTGGAGCCCTTTGCGGAGGGGGGGATCAACCTGACCAAGATCGAGTCCCGCCCCTCCAAGACCAAAGTGTGGGAGTACCTCTTCTACGTGGATTTCGAGGGGCACGAGGAGGACCCGCGGGTGGAGCGTGCCCTCGCCCACCTCGCGGACCAGTGCCTCTTCCTGAAGGTGCTCGGTTCCTATCCCGGCGAGAAGAAGCGCGCCCCCTCCCTCTAGGATACCGGATGACCCGATCGCTGAGCGCCATGGCCTCCCCGCACTTAAAGACCCTTCTCCCCTACAGCCCGGGGAAGCCGATCGAGGAGGTGGAGCGGGAGTTCGGGGTGGCCGGCGCGGCCAAGCTGGCCAGCAACGAGAACCCCTTCGGCCCTTCGCCGCTCGCCCTGAAGGCGACCCAGGAGGCCGCCGCGACCGTGCACCGGTACCCGGACGGGGCCGGGACCGCGCTCAAGGCGTGCCTGGCCGAGCGGCTCGGGGTCGAGCCGGCCCAGATCGCCCTCGGCAACGGTTCGAACGAGCTGCTGGAGCTGGCGGCGCGGATCTTCCTGCAGCCCGGGGACGAGGCCGTGATGGCGAGCCCCGCCTTTATCATCTACCGGATGGCCTGCCAGGTCCTGGGGGCGGTCGCCGTGGAGGTCCCCTGCCGGGACTTTGTCCACGACCTGGCGGGAATGGCGGCGGCGGTGAGTTCGCGGACCAAGCTCCTCTTCGTGGGCAACCCGAACAACCCCACGGGGACGGCGGTCCCTCCGGCGACCCTGGAGGCCTTCGTTCGCCGCCTCCCCCCGGAGCCCCTCCTGATCCTGGATGAGGCCTACTGGGAGTTCCTGCCGGAGGGGGAGCGCCCGCGGAGCCTGGACTGGGTCCGGGAGGGCCGCCGCTGCTTCGTCCTGCGCACCTTCTCCAAGATCTACGGGCTGGCCGGACTCCGGGTGGGCTACGGGGTCGGGCCGCCCGAGCTGATCGGCCTGCTGGACCGCCTGCGGGCCCCCTTCAACGTGAACGCGCTGGCCCAGGTGGCGGCGGCTGCCGCGCTCGAGGATTGCGCGCACGTCACGCGAACGATCGCCGGGACGGCGGAGGGCCGCGCGGCGCTCGCCGCCGGGCTGACGGCCCTCGGGTTCCGCCCGGTCCCGAGCGTGACCAACTTCCTGCTGGTGGACGTGCGGCGGGACGGGGCGGCCGTGGCCGAGGCCCTGCTCCACCAGGGGGTCATCGTCCGCCCCATGGGGGGCTACGGCCTCCCCACCCATCTGCGCATCACCGTCGGGACGGCCGCCGAGAACGCCCGGGCCCTGGAGGCTCTGCGGGCTGTCCTGGCTGCCTAGTGTGAGCCCAACGGATTGGGCCTATCGCTCACGCTCACACTGGAGTGCCGGGCCACATGACGAGCATTCGGAGCCGCCGCCCTCTTCCCGGGGCGAGCCGCTCCTCCGCCCGATACCCAGACAGGGCTGCGTCGCGGCTCACCCCGGGCGGGCGGCAGCCGGAGGGCCGCCGGAGGCCGACAGCGCCCCGGGATCAGCCGGCTTGCGATTTCAGCACGTGCTTGAGGACCTTGCCGGTGGCGTTGCGGGGGAGGGCCTCCAGGAAGATGATCCGCTTCGGCACCTTGAAGGCGGCGAGGCGCGCGCGGAGGGAGAGGAGGATGTCCTGGCCGCTGGCAGCCTGCCCCGCGCGCAGGGCCACGAAGGCGAGGGGCTCCTCCCCTTTCACGGGATCGGGGACGCCGATGACGGCTGCTTCGGCGACCGCGGGATGGGCTTCCAACACCGCCTCCACTTCACGGGGGTAGACGTTCAGGCCCCCGACGATGAGCATATCCTTCTTCCGGTCCACGATGGTGAGGTACCCCTCCTCGTCGAGGCGCCCCAGGTCCCCGGTGTAGAACCAGCCGTCCCGCAGGACCGCCGCCGTCTCCGCGGGCCGGTTGAGGTAGCCCAGCATCACGTTGGGTCCCTTGGCGGTGACCTCCCCCACCTCCCCCGTCCCGACCGGCCACCCCCCCTCGTCCACGACCCGGATCTGGACCCCCGGCAGCGGCAGGCCCACCGAGCCCACCTTCCGCTTCCCGGAAGGCGGGTTCACGGTCAGGGCCGGCGAGCACTCCGTGGGGCCGTAGCCCTCGTAGATGGGGATCCCGTACCGCCCCTCGAAGCGGTGGAGGACCTCCACGGGCAGCGGCGCCCCGCCCGAGACACACAGCCTGAGGGCGGACAGGTCCGCGCGGATCTCGGGGAGACTCGCCAGGAGGGCGTACATGGCCGGGACCCCGGCGAAGAAGGTGCACCGGCGCTCGCTCAGCGTCCGGAGCAGCGACTCCGGGGCGAACCGGGGCTCCACCACCACCGTCGCGCCGACCGAGATGGGGAAGAGGGTCATGACGGTGGCGGCGAAGGAGTGAAACATGGGGAGAACGCAGCAGAAGACATCCTCCGGGGCGCACCGGATGACCTGGCCGAAGGAGGCGATGTTGGCCAGGATGTTGGCGTGGGTGAGCAGGGCCCCCTTTGGACGCCCGGTGGTCCCGGAGGTGTAGAGGCAGGCGGCCACCTCGGCGGCCGGCGCCTCGGCAGGCGTGTGCCGGGCCTGCCGCATCCCCTCGGCCAGCGTCAGGTCCGGCGCCGACAACGCCCCCTCCTCCCCGTCCAGGACGAGAATCCGGGGCCGCTCGGCCAGCCCACCTGCCGCCTCCCGCACGGTGGGGTAGAAGGTTCGGAGGGTCACCGCCAGCGGCGCCCCGGAGTCCTGGAGGAGGTGCCGCACCTCGTCCGGCTTGAAGAGGGTGTTCACGGGCACCACCGTCCCGCCAGCCTCCTGGATGGCGAAGTAGGCGACGACGAACTCGGGGGCGTTCGGGAGCATCATGACCACGCGCTCCCCGTGGCGAAGGCCGAGCCCGCGCAGGACGGCGGCGAGACGCAGGGCCTCCTCCCGCAACGCCCGGTAGGTGAGGACGCGGGAGCCCGCGATGAGGCTCGCCTTCTCCGGGTGGGCGGCGGCGCTGCGCCGCAAAAGCTCAGGGAGCGTCATGGCGGGCGGATGCTATCAGAGGCAAAAGTAGCGGGTCAAGGCTCGCGGGAGGTCAGTTGAGGTAGTCCTGGAGCTGGCGGGCCCTGGCGATGAGGCGGAGCTTCCGCTTCGCCTTGTCCTCGATCTGGCGGATCCGCTCCCGCGAGAGGCGCAGGCGCTTCCCCACCTCCTCCAGGGTCATGGGCTCGTCACTCCCCATGCCGAAGCGGAGCTCGATGACCTGCCGCTCCCGGGGCTGGAGCTCCCGGAGGAGGCGGTCCACCTCCTCCCGGAAGGATTTGCGGATGAGGTCGAAGTCCGCCGCGGGGTTCGGCTCCCCTCCGAGGGCGGTGACCTCCCGCCGGTCCTCCATCCCCTTGTCGTCATCCAGAGAGGACTGGCGGGCGCTGATCCGGAGGACATCCTCCACCTCCTCCAGGCTGAGGTGGAGCTGGTCCGCCAGGTCCTGATGGGTGGGCTCCGTCCCCATCTGCTGGGCCAACTCGGCCCGGGCCACCCGGAGCTGGCCGGCCAACCGGGCCTTCCGGAGGGGGAGGCGCATGGCGCCGCTCCCCCGGGCCAGCGCCTGCATGATGGCCTGCCGGATCCACCAGACGGCGTAGGTGATGAACTTGACGTTGTACTCGGCCTGGAACCGCCGGCCGGCCTCCAGGAGCCCCAGGTTGCCCTCGTTGATCAGGTCGAGGAGGGAGAGGCCGCACCCCTGGTAGTGCATGGCGACCTTCACGACGAAACGGAGGTTGGCCTCCACCAGCTCCCGCAGGGCCTTCTCATCCCCCTCCTGGATCCGCTTCGCCAGCTCCAGCTCTCGCTCCTTGGGAAGGAGGGAGATCCGGACGATCCGCTTCAGGTACGCCGCCAGCGCGTTGTCCGTGACCTCGTCGTAGAAGTGGGGGGACCGGCGGGGCATCGGCATCCCTACCCCTTCTCCGGGTGGATCACCACAAACTGGCTCCCCCCGTCCCGCCACACCCTGAGGAGGAGCCCCTTCTCCTTCGCGCGGCGCACCGCCGCCGCGAACTCCTTGCTGTTCTTCACCTTCTGCCGGCCCACCTCCAGGATGACGTCCCCGGGGCGCAGCCCCGTCCGGGCGGCGGGTCCCTCCGGATCCAGCTCCGACACCACGACCCCGTCCGTCTCCTTGAGGCCGAACTGCTCCCGGAGCTCGGGGGTCAGGTCCTGCACCTTGAACCCGTACGGGGCGGCGCCCTGCTCCTCCGGCGCCGCCGCCGCGACCGGCTCCTCCGTGGGCATCTCCCCCACAGCGAGCGTCAGGAACACGTCCCGGCCCTCCCGCCGCACCCTGAGGTTCACCTGCTTGCCGGGGGGAACGGCCGCGACGAGACGCTGGAGCTGGGACACCCCGGTCACCTTCGCCCCGTCCACCTCCAGGATCACGTCTCCCGCCTTCAGGCCCCCCTTCTCGGCCGGCCCGTCCTTCAGGACATTGGCGATCAGGACGCCCTCGTCCGGCTTCACGCCGAACTGGGTGGCCAGGTCCTCCGTGAGGCTCTGGATCTGCACCCCCAGCCACCCCCGGACGACCCGGCCCTGGGCGATGAGCATGTCCTTGATCCCCTTGGCCATGTTGATGGGGATGGCGAACCCGATCCCCTGCCCCGCCGCCACGATGGCGGTATTGATCCCGATGACCTCGCCCCGGAGGTTCAGGAGCGGCCCGCCCGAGTTGCCCGGGTTGATGGAGGCGTCGGTCTGGATGAAGTCCTCGTAGGCGGTGATCCCCACGTTGCTCCGCCCGGTGGCGCTGATGACCCCCACCGTCACCGTCTGGGACAACCCGAAGGGGTTGCCGATGGCGATCGCCCACTCCCCGATCCGGGTCCGGTCCGAGTCCCCCAGCCGGGCCGGCACAAGGCCAGCCGCTTTCTCGACCCGGATGACCGCCAGGTCCGTCTTGGGGTCGCTCCCCACGACCTTCGCCTTGAAGGTCCGCTTGTCGGAGAGGGTCACCTGGATCTCGTCGGCCCGCTCGACGACGTGGTTGTTGGTCAGGATGAAGCCCTGCTGGTCAATGATGACCCCCGAGCCGAGGCTCCGCCGCTCCAGATCCCGCCGGGGCCCCTCCCGGAAGAAGCGCTCGAAGAAGTCCTCCCCGAAGAAGTCCCGGAGCGGCCCGCGGGGGACGGGGTCCAGTTGGGGCCGGCGGGGCGGCCGCACATTCTGGGTCGTGTTGATGTTCACCACGGAGGGCTTCACCCGGTCCGCCACCTCGACGAAGGCCTCCTGGATGGCCTGGAGCGTTTCCATCGAGGGCTTGGCGGCCCCGGCCTGCGGAGGGGAGGCCGCGGGGGCCACGAGGGCCGCGACCGCGAGGATGCTCACCAGCCCGGGCCAGAGGGAGCGACGTCTGCATGTGAACATTGCGCCTCTCCTTGCCGCGCACGCGCGATGAGTGTCTCACCCTAACACACGGGTCGAGAGAGTGTCAACGGAGCGGGAAGCGGAGCGGGCGGGCCGATGGAGGGCGCGGGAGATCGGAGGGGCCCTACCGGGGGGGCGACGGCAGGGGGCGGCTTCCCTCGAGCCGGTACTCCAGCCCCTGCACCTGGTACCGGAGGGGTTGCCCCCAGGGATCGCGCAGCTGGCGAGCCGACAGGTAGCCGGCCTCGACCAGCGCCTCCAGGCGCGCCGGCAGGCGCCCGGTAGTGAGGAGATACAGGTGGAGCCCCCGCTCCACCTGCCAGAGGTCGGCCTGGAGCCTGTGCCGGCGCAGGAGATCCCATCCGGCCTCTCCCTTCTCCGCCGCCGGGAGGAGGAGGAGCGGGTCCTGCCGCCAGAGACCGACCTGGAGGAGGAGGGCCGCGGCCAGGATCCCCGCCAGCAGTCCGCGGAAGAGCCAGGCGGGGGTTTCCCGCGGCGCCGAGCGGACCTTCACCGCCTGGCGCTGGGCCTGTTCCGACGCCGCGACCACCAGGACCCCGTCGCCGATGAGGTCGGCCATGGCCTTGGCGGCGTCGAACTCCCCCAGCCCGCTCGCCTCGGCGATGTCCTGCGCCGTGCTCTTCCCCTCGGCCAGCTCCAGGACCACCCGCTCGGTCGGTGTCAGCTTCTCCGCCTCCACCCCGCCGAGCCGCTCCTCGTCCTTCCGGACGATGAGGTCCAGAGAGGGAAGCTGGCGCTGGATGAGGGGCCATTCGTCCATCTGCCGGATGGCCTCGAGCAGGACATTCTCCGTACTGATCGGGTCGATCCGCCCCTGGCTCAGGTCCAGCGTCGGGAGGGCCGTGAACTGGTAGCGCCCGTCCCGCCACCGGAAGACCCGGTACAAGACCTCCCGCACTTTGACTTCCACGACCCGTTGCAGCTCCAGCGGCGAGACATCCCCCTGCTTCAGCAGAAGGTAGACCAGGCCCTGCTGGCCCTCCCGCCGCTTCCGGGTCAGCCCGTCGACTACACCCTGCGTGACGAGGCCGCGCTTCACCAGCGCCCGGCCTATCACCTCATCGAAGGCCTCCTCGCCCGGGGTGGCCCAGACCACCATCCCGTCCACCAGGCCCATCGTGACCTGCTCCGTCTCCCGGCTGAGGGTGAGCAGGCCGGTCTTCTTCTGGTAGCCGATGAGCTGGAAGATGTCGGGGAGGTTGAAGTCCTTGAGAGTCCCTTCCAGGGCCATCAGGCGGTCACCTTCCTGCGGGCCCGGACCGACCAGAGGTAGCAGGCCAGGACCACCGCGCCGCCGGCGAGGGCGAAGAGCCCCTCCGCCGGCTGGGGGAGGTGGAGGGCGGGGAGGACCCAGGGGAGGACCAGCCCCTGCAGGGCGGCCCAGAGGGCCACCAGCAGGAGGAGGAAGCCGACCAGGGCCGCCCCGGCATACAGGTGCCCCGCCCCGGGGAAGACGAGGGAGAGGGCGAACGCGAAGCGGCGCGCCCGCGCCAGGTGGGCCTCGCGCTCCCGGTCCCGAGGGGCCTTGGTCGTCTCCCCCGCCCCCTCCCGCTTGAGGGCGGCGACACAGCGGGTGCACAGCCGCCCCTCCTTGAAGAAGCGCTGGCACTTCGGGCAGAAGGGCCGCCCGCACTTCTCGCAGGGGAGCGCGTGCCCCCGCGCCCCCTGCAGGAAGGCCACGAGCCAGACGAGGAGCGCCGTGCCGCCCAGAACCCAGGGGGCCGTCGCGGACGGGACGTAGGGGAGGCGTCCCCCCCAGAGGGCGGCCGCCAGCGCCTCGGTGTCCGCCGATCCCGCGAGCGCCACCCGCCAGATCCCCTCCACGGGAACGGGGGCGTCCACCAGGACCCGCTCGGCCCCGCCCTGGGTGGCGATGGCCAGCCGCTCCGCCAGGGCCGGGCGCCGTGCCACGGCCGCCTCGTAGGAAGCCTTCGCCTGCTCCAGTTGCAGGCGCTCCGTCTGGTACTGGCTCAGGTTGAAGAGGGCGATGGGATCATTCGGGCGGAGCGTCAGCGCGCGCTCGTAGGCCTGGCGGGCCCGCTCCGGCTCCCCCTGGATGAGGGCGATGTTCCCCAGGTTCACGTGGACGCCCGGGAGGTCGGGTGCGAGGGCCAGCGCCCGCTGGTAGGCGGCGCGCGCCTCAGCCAGCTCTCCCCGCCGGCGGTGGATGAGCCCCTGGGCCAGGAAGGGGAGGACCTCGGTCGGCTCCCGGGCCGCCCACCGGCCGACTTCCTCCAGCAGGCCCCGGCCCCGGCCGCCCCGCTCCAGCTCCATGAGGGCCGCCACCCGGGGGGAAGTGGTGGCATCGTACAGCAGGGCGAGCCCCGTCGCCCCGTCCGGGACCAGCGCGGTGAGGAGCAGAGCCACGGAGGCGACGACCCGCTCCTGGCCCCGGAGGTAGGCCGCCAGCAGAATCAGGGTGAAGGAGGCGAACCAGAGGGCCCCCAGCCCGAGGAGGAGGGGGAGGAGCAGAAGCAAGAGGGCCGCCGCCCGCTGGGCCTCGGCGGAGAGGCGGAACTTGGTCGCCTCCGTCACGTCGTGGTGCAGGAGGCGGAAGTCCCGGACCGCCAGGACGGCGGCCATGAGGAGCAGGGAGAGGGGCAAGGCGGTCAGCAGGGCCGCCAGCAGGTTCACGGCCAGGGCGTAGCGGACGGGCATGTCAGCGTAGAACCCCTGGAGGGCCCTCCCGACGGCGCGCAGGAACCCGGGCTGCAGGAGCCGTCCCTGCCGCAGCAGGAGGCCCGCCCGCGCCAGGTGCACCTCGGGGGAGACCGGGTCGAATTCCACCGCCAGGGCGAGCGTCTGCTCCGCCGCCTCCCCCTGTCCCGCGGCGGCGAGCTGCTGGGCCGCCAGGGTGAGCTCCTGCGCCACGAAGGTGAGCCGGTCCAGCCCGAGGCGGAGCCGGAGGAGCCGGAGGCGCTGCAGCTCCTGTTGGGCCTCCTCCTCGCGGCCCAGGGCTTGAAAAACCTTCACGAGGCGCCAGCGCGCGGCCAGGTCGTTCCCCGCCAGCTCCGAGGCCCGCCGGTAGGCCCGGGAGGCTCCCGCTGCATCCTGACCGGCCGCTGCCGCGATCCCCCAGGCGACCCACAGGAACGGGTTCTGCCCCTCCTCCCGCTCCAGCGCCCTGAGGTGCTCGCTGGCCTGGAGGAGGACTTCGGGGGGGACGGTCCCCGCCTCGCCGCGGGCACGCGCCGCCAGGGCGGGGACGGGGTCGAAGACCCGCGAGAAGACCCGGGCGGCATCCAGGACCTCCTCGGAGGCGAGGGGGGCGGAGGCGGCCGTGGCGGGAAGGAGGAAGGCGCCGGAGAGGAAGAGGGAAACGACCAGGCGACGAATGAGACGGGGAGCGGGAAGGGTGCAGCGCCAGCCCCCGGGGCCGGAGGCCCCCGGGCCTCCGGGGGCGGACGGCCTGGGCGGTGGAGTCATCCTTGGGCGGCTCTCCCTCGCGCGGGACTGGACCTCCCCGCGCGGCCGGCGACCTCACGCGAGTTTAAAGGCCGGATTCCTCTACCATGCGGGGACCGAAATGTCAACGCCGCCTCGGGCGACGGGGGTCTCAGGGAGGGGGTCCCTTGAGGTACCCGGTCGCCTTCAGGTAGCGCATCCGGAGGTCATGCAGGAGTCGTTCCAGAATGGCGGCCTCGTCGGGGCTGAGGTTCCCCTGGGTCTTGGCCTGGAGCATGGCCAGGATGTCAATCGTCCGGCGGGCCTGCTCCGGGTCCTTCTCGATGCCGCGGGCCGTGGGGTCGGTCATCTCCCCCAGGTGGATGAGGGCGGTACTGGCCAGCATGAGGACGAAGTGGCCGAAGTCCATCGCCCCGGCATCCTGCTGCGGCTCACCCGAACCCTCTGTCCCCTTCGATTCCTCAGGCATGCCCTCCTCCGGCCTCGGGCCGCCTCATCCGGCGGGATGCTTCACAACCTTCCACCAGCGGCGATCGCGGCCCGGGAGGACCAGGACAGAGCACCTCACTCCCGGGCGAAGGTCACGGTCACAGCGGCGCCGCGGGTGACGCCGAGGGCGGCGGCCGCGCTGCCGCCGGGGACGAAGATCTCGAGCGTGCCGGCGCTCCCCACGATGGCGCCCGGCCGGCCGGCCGCCACCGCGGCGTAGGCATCGGCCAGGCCCCGGATGCGCTGGCCGGCCACCGCCACCACCGGCACGCCCCGGCCGGCTGCGAAGAGCGCCTGCGGGAGGTTCGTGAGCAGGTTGCCGAACCGGTCCACGTGGAGGACCTGACCGGCCGCCCCGCCGTCCGGGAGGGGCGCGGGGCGCGGGAGGTCGAGGCGGACCGGGTCGGTGACCGGAGGGCCCAGCGCGGCCAGCGAGAGGCCGTTGGCCAGGTGCGCCGCGACCGGGGCGAAGATGTCCCGGCCGTGGAACGTCCGGCTCACGGGCTGCCGGAAGAACTCGGGACGAGTGAGGGCGTGCAGCGCCGTTGCCTCCCCCGCCTGCAAGATGGGGCTCAGGACCCCGTTGTCCGGGGCGACGAAGCGGCCATGCGGCCCCTCGGCGGCCAACGGACGCCGGCTGCTCCCGACCCCCGGGTCCACCACCACCAGGTGGATGGTCCCGGGAGGGAACTCCCGCCACGCGGTCTCGAGGAGGAACGCGGCGACGGCCACGGCCTGGGGCGGAACCTCGTGGGTCAGGTCCACGAGATGGACTTGCGGAGCGATCCCCAGGATGACCCCCTTCATCACCCCCACGAAGGCATCCGCGGCCCCGAAGTCGGTCAGGAGCGTGATGATGGGACGGTCGGCCATCTCGGGTCTTGACTTTTCCCCGGGGCGCACC
>JBOHQK010000079.1:0-11569 GCA_050732195.1 Methylomirabilales bacterium (SeqCode) | reverse complement strand
AAGCCGATCTTCCTGGACTTCTTCGCCCCCGGGTGAGGGAGTTGCGGGAAGATGGATACCGTGACGTATCCTGAGGGGAAGGTGGCCGAGTTCCTGAATCGCGAGTTCGTGCCGGCCCGGGTCAACGTCAAGGAGACGGACGAGGCGATCGGCCTCTTCAAGCCGACGTGGACGCCGACGCTCCTCTGCCTGGACCCGGAGGGGGGCGTGCACTACCGCACCGTCGGATTTATCCCGCCCGATGAGTTCGTCCCGGAGTTCCTGGTGGCCCGGGGCCTGGCGGCCTTCAACCAGGGCCAGTATGCGGCGGCGATGGGACACTTCGCGGGGGTCCTCAGGGAGGCGCCGCAGAGCGTCCACGCGCCGCAGGCCCAGTATTGGCACGCCGTGGCCGAGTACAAGCAGAGCGGCAGCCGGGACGCGCTGATCGCCGGCTGGAAGAAGATCAAGGAGCGCTACCCGGACAGCTATTGGGCGCGGAAGTTGCCCATCGAGTAGGCTGAGGAGCGCTCGCATGACGGACGGGGCGCGGGGCTTCCCCCGCGCCCCGTTGTATTTTGGAGGCCCCACGGGACCGGCGGAGCCGGCCGCCCTCCAGCACAATTGACCCTGCCCTGGCCCAGTGATAGATTTCTCGCGACGCAAGTCTGGGCGACCAAGCGGCATGGCGAGGGTCAGAGCGATGGAGGTGGCAATGCGGCATCGGGGCTGGTGCGTTGGCCTGCTGTTCTTCCTCGTGGCCATGGGCTCCCCGGGGCTCGCCCGGGCGGAGCCCTATGTGGCGGTCTACCTGGGGGCCACGTTCCCCCTGGACGCAACGGTCACCGATAACGATGCGACACCCACGAGCGTCAGCGGTATCTCCGTGGATGAGTCGGTGGTCTTCGGAGGGAAGTTCGGATTTTGGTCGGACTTCGTCCGATGGCTGGGCATCGAGTTGGACATCTCCGGGTACAAGGCCGACATCCCCGACCAGGTTGCGGTTTTCGCAACCGACATGGACATCACCGACTTCGGGTTTCACCTTCTCGCTCGAATCCCGCTCGGCTCCCCCGAGGGTGACCCGATGCGCCGGGCCTACTTCTACCTCGGCGGCGGGCCGGCGATACTGGCGGTTCAGGGAGAGCGGCTGGGTGTTCGCCAGGATGTGGCCGAGTTCGGTGTGCACGCGCTCGCCGGGTTCAAACTGTTCCTGACCCCGAACATCGCGGTCTTCGCCGAGTACAAGTTCGCCTTCGCCGAGCCCACCTTCGATCTCGTGGGCGGCGGGACCGAGGACATCACCCTGAAGATCAACCAGGTCTACGGCGGGATCGCCTACCACTTTTCCTTTTTCTAGTTCTCGCATCTTCTCTTCGGTCACCCGGGGATCCGAGAGCCGAGCCCTCCGGAGCGCCGCGGGATTTTTTCTCTCCCGGCTGGGCTGACCGGTCCCGCAATGCCGTCAGGGTCGGCCCCCGGAGCGGGAGCGGCGCGCTGCGCGCCAATGCGCGGGGAGGTTTCACGTGCCCAGAGGGCAGAAGGCCCGCACAGCCTGGCGGATGTTCATCGCCGGCAAGTGGGTGGAGAGCCAGAGGGGGAAGGTCTTCGGGGTGACGGAGCCGGCCACCGGGAAACCCCTGGCGGAGGTCCCGCAGGGGGACGCCGGGGACGCGGATCGGGCTGTCCGGGCGGCGGCCAAGGCCTTCGAGTCCGGCCCCTGGCCGAGCATGCGGCCCCCCGAGCGGGCCCGCATCCTCTATGAGATTGCCGAAGGCATCCGGGCCCGCGCGGAGGAGATCGCGCGGATCGAGTCCCGCAACGTGGGGAAGCCGATCCGCGACTCCCGCGACGAGGTAGCGGGCGCCGCGGCCTGCTTCGAGTACTACGCCGGGGCCGTGACCAAGCACTTCGGCGAGGTGATCCCGGTCGCGAGCCCCGGCCTGGACTTCACCCTGCGCGAGCCGATCGGGGTCTGCGCCCTCATCGTCCCCTGGAACTTCCCCTTCCTCATGGCGGCCTGGAAGGTGGCGCCGGCCCTGGCCACCGGCAACACCGTGGTCCTGAAGCCGGCCTCCTGGAGCCCCCTGTCCGCTCTGCTCCTCGGGGAGGTGGCGGAGGCGGCCGGGCTCCCGCCGGGGGTCCTGAACATCGTGACGGGCCCGGGGAGGACCGCGGGCGCGGCGCTCGTGGCCCACCCCGGGGTGGGGAAGGTCGCCTTCACGGGGGAGACGGCCACGGGGGTAGAGATCATGAAGGGCGCCGCCGACACCATCAAGAAGGTCTCCCTGGAGCTCGGCGGCAAGTCCCCCAACATCCTCTTCGCGGACGCCGATCTGGAGGCCGCCGTGGACAGCTCCGTCTCCGCCATCTTCGGCAACTGCGGCCAGGACTGCTGCGCCCGCAGCCGGTCCTTCGTCCAGCGGGAGATCTACGACGCGTTCCTGGAGAAGTTCGTCGCCCGGACCAAGCGCCTGGTGGTGGGGGACCCCCTCGCGGAAAAGACCGAGGTGGGCCCGATGGTCTCTGTGGCCCAGCGGGAGCGGGTCCTGGAGTACCTGGCTATCGGGCAGGAGGAGGGGGCGCGCCTCCTGTGCGGCGGGGAGGTTCCCAAGAAGGGCCCGCTGGCCCGGGGGGCGTACCTCACCCCCGCCATTTTCGCCGATGTGGACAACGGCATGCGGGTCGCCCAGGAGGAGATCTTCGGCCCCGTCCTCTGCGTCATCCCGTTCGGGGATGAGGTGGAGTGCGTCCGGCTGGCCAATGAGAGCATCTACGGCCTCTCCGGCTCGCTCTGGACCCGGGACGTGGGCCGGGCGATCCGGGTGGCGCGGGCGGTGCGGACGGGCGTCCTGAGCGTCAACTGCAACCGGAGCGTCCACCTGGAGGCTCCCTTCGGCGGCTACAAGCGCTCCGGCACCGGGCGGGAGCTGGGGATGCACGCCCTCAGCCTCTACACGGAGGTGAAGAACGTCTTCATCGCCCCTTGAATCCCCCCCCGCCGTGTGATACCGTCGGCCCGCTTTCCCGGGTGCTTTCGCCCGTTCCCCACCGCGCCGGGCCGACCCCATGCGTGTCGCTTGCATCGACGAGATAAACAATCGGGAGGTGGTCCTTCTGGCCGGCTGCGACGTGGCGCGCGTCACGCAGGTCCGGATGGAGCTCCCGCCGCTGGACCATCGCCGGGAGGATCCCTCCAGCCCGCGCTGCCCCTAGAGCAGTTCCCGCCGGCCGCCCCCACCGCGAAAAGGGGATCGCCGTGCCCGCGAACCTGGACCGCAAGACCCTGGAGAGCCTGGTCCGGAAGGGGGAGATTGATACGGTCCTGGTGGCCTTCCCCGACCACCAGGGGCGCCTCATGGGGAAGCGAGTGACGGGCCGCTTCTTCCTGGACGAGGTCGGAGACCATGGCGTGCACGCCTGCGCCTACCTCCTCACCGTGGACGCGGACATGGAGCCGCTGCCGGGCTACGCGCTGGCCTCTTGGCAGACCGGCTACCAGGACGTGAGGGCGGTCCCGGACCTCACGACCCTGCGGCGCATCCCCTGGCTGGAGAAGACCGCCCTGGTCCTCTGCGACCTGGAGACCGAGGAGGGGGAGCCGGTGGAGGAGTCTCCGCGCCGGATCCTCAAGCGGCAGATCGCGCGGGCGGCTGCGGCCGGGTACCGCCCCATGCTGGGGTCCGAGCTGGAGCTGTACGTCTTCAAGGACTCCTTCGAGGCGGCCCGGAAGAAGGGGTACCACGACTTGGAGCCCATCGGCTATTACCTGGAGGACTACCACATCCTCCAGACGACCAAGGAAGAGTTCTTGATCCGCGAGGTGCGCAACGGGATGGAGGGGGCGGGCATCCCGGTGGAATTCAGCAAGGGGGAGTGGGGCTGCGGCCAGGAGGAGATCAACCTCCGCTACGCCGACGCCCTGGAGATGGCCGACCGGCATGCGATCTACAAGAACGGTGTGAAGGAGATCGCCTGGCAGAAGGGGGTGGCGGTCACCTTCATGGCGAAGTACGACATGCGCCACGCCGGCTCATCGTTCCACCTGCACAGCAGCCTGTGGGACAAGCCCGGGAAGAAGAACCTCTTCGCCGAGAAGGGGAAGCACCCCGGCTCCGACCTGTTCCGCCACTTCCTGGCCGGCCAGATCGCGCTTGCCCGGGAGTTCTCCATCTTCTACGCCCCGTACGTGAACTCCTACAAGCGCTACCAGGCCGGGTCCTTCGCGCCGACCCGCCTCGCCTGGGGCTGGGACAACCGCACCTGCGGGTTCCGGGTCGTGGGCGAGGGGAAGAGCCTCCGGGTAGAGAACCGGATCCCGGGGGCCGACGCCAACCCGTACCTCGCCTTCGCCGCCACCATTGCCGCCGGGCTGCACGGCATCGCCGGAAAACTGGAGCCGCCGCCCATGTTCGAGGGGAGCGCCTACGGGGATGCCACGGTCCCCAGGATCCCCACGACGCTGCGCGAGGCCATCGGCGAGCTGGAGCGGAGCGCGGCGGCCCGGGAGGCCTTCGGCGACAAGGTGGCGGCGCACTACCTGCACACGGCGCGTCTGGAGCTGGAGGCCCAGGACAAGGTCGTCACCTGCTGGGAGTTGTGGCGCAACTTCGAGCGGATCTAGTGCCGGGCCAACTGACGTCGCCTCACTTGGTTCTCCGACCACCCTTCGGGTGGTGCCCGCGGCGGTCCTCACTTTCCCAGGGCGTACCCCTCCGGCCGCCCTCTGGCTGCCGCCCGCCCGGGGTGAGCCGCGACGCAGCCCTGTCTGGGTATCGGGCGGAGGAGCGGCTCGCCCCGGGAAGAGGGCGGCGGCTCCGAGGGCGCTAGTGCCGGGTGGGAGAAGCAGGATGCGCCTGCGGGGGAAGGTGGCCTTCATCACCGGCGCCGGAATGGGCCAGGGCCGGGAGGCGGCGGTCCTCTTCGCCCGCGAGGGGGCCCGCATCATCGTGGCAGACATCAACGAGGCGGCCGCCAAGCAGACGGTCGCCCTGGTGGAGGAGGCGGGGGGGGAGGCGCTGGCCGTCCGGGGGGACGTGGGGGTCGAGGGGGACGTGGAGCGGATGATCGGGGAAGGGGTCCGTCGCTTCACGGGGCTGCACGTCCTCTACAACAACGCCGGCGTCCTCTGGAAGGAGAAGGACCGGTCGGTCCTGGAGACCACGGAGGCCAACTGGGACCGGGTCCTGGCCATCAATCTCAAGGGCCCCTTCTTCGTCTGCAAGCACGGCATCCCGCACCTCATCCGGAGCGGCGGCGGCTCCATCATCAATGTGGGATCGGTCTCGGCCCTCTGCGGGTTCACCGTGGCCCAGGACGCCTACACCTCGGCCAAGGGGGCCCTCATCTCCCTCACGAAGTCGCTGGCCATCCAGTTTGCCAAGCAGAACGTCCGGTGCAATATCATCCACCCGGGCATCATCGAGACCCCGATGCAGGCCCCCTACCTGGGCGACCCGGCCAAGCGGAAGGCGTTCGAGGAGGCCATCCCCCTGGGGCGCATCGCGCACCCCCGGGAGATCGCCGCCGTGGCCCTCTTCCTGGCGTCGGAGGAGTCTTCCTACATCACGGGGGCCGAGATCATCGCCGACGGCGGTTTCACGGCGCAGTAAGACGGAGGGTGGCTCCCCCCGACGCGGGGCGTCCGCAGGCGGGGAGGGGGACCACCGCGAGGCATATCGGGACGACTTCGGGGAGGGCATCCCCCGGTCGTCGAACACGGCGGAAGGGAGGGCGGGATGTTCTGCCACAGGGGTGCACGGACGGTCATGCTGGTGGTGCTGGTCGGGTTGCTCGGGCTGTTCAGCGTCGGGGCGGAGGCGGCGGAGGTCGTGGTGTACACCTCGCTGGAAAATGACGAGGTGGTGGAGTACCTGAAGCAGGCCAAGGCGGACATGCCGGACCTCGAGGTGAAGTGGATCCGCCTGTCCACGGGTGATCTTGGGGCCCGGATGCTGGCGGAAAAGGATAACCCGCAGGCCGACGTGATCTGGGGGTGGGCGGTCACCAACCTGATCCCCTTCGCGAAGCAGGGGTTGACCGAGCCCTATGCCCCCAAGGGGGTGGAGAAGATCCCTGCCCAGTTCAAGGATAAGAACCACCACTGGGTGGCCATCGACCTGTACATGGCCGCGTTCTCCGTGAACACGGACGTCGCGAAGAAGAAGAACCTCCCGATCCCCACCTCGTGGGAGGACCTGCTGAATCCGGTCTACAAGGGCGAGATCGTCATGCCCAACCCGGCGAGCTCGGGCACGGGGTACCTGCAGATCTCCGCTATCCTCCAGATGAAGGGCGAGGCGGCCGGCTGGGAGTTCCTGAAGAAGCTGGACAAGAACATCGCCCAGTACATCAAGAGCGGCTCCAGGCCGGCCAAGATGGCCGCGGCGGGAGAGTACGCGATCGGCGCCTCGTTCGAGTTCGCGGTGGCCAAACTGATCGACCAGGGGGCCCCGGTGAAGATGGTCATCCCGAAAGAGGGGGCGGGGTACGAGCTGGAGGCGAACGCCCTCCTGAAGGGCGCCAAGCGTCCGGAGGCCGGAAAGCGGTTCCTGGACTGGGCGATCAGCGAGAACGCCATGCGGCAGTACGCCAAGTGGAAAGCCGGCGTGACACTGGGGGGCATGCCCACACCGGCGTATCTCCCGGGCGAGCTGAGCAAGATCCTCTACCCGATGAACTTCGAGTGGTCCGCGGCCAACTACGGCCGCATCGTGAAGGAGTGGGAGACCCTCTTCCTCCGCTAGGTGCCGGCCCCTGCGCATCAGGCGGGGCGCCCCCCCGGGGGGCGTCCCGCCGTTCCCAGTATGGCGAAAGACCTCCTCCTCGAAAACCTCTCGAAGCGATTTGGGCGCCTCGTGGCCGTCAACAGGGTCTCCCTGGAGATCACAGAGGGGGAGTTCGTCTGTTTCCTCGGACCGAGCGGGTGTGGGAAGACGACCCTCCTTCGCCTCATCGCGGGCTTCGAGGTCCCCGACGATGGCCGGATTCTCTACGACGGGCAGGTGATCAATGACCTCATCCCCCAGCGGCGCAACTTCGGCATCGTCTTCCAATCCTACGCGCTGTTTCCGAACATGACCGTGTTCGACAATGTCGCCTTTGGGCTGCGGGCCCGCGGCGTCCCCCGGGAGCGGATCGCTCCCCGGGTGGAGGAGCTGCTCGACCTGGTCGGCCTACGGCACTATCGCGACAAGTACCCTGCGGCGCTGAGCGGCGGCGAGCAGCAACGGGTCGCCTTGGTCCGAGCCCTGGCGACCCAGCCCAGCGTCCTCCTCCTCGATGAGCCGCTGAGTGCCCTGGACGCGCGGATCCGCGTGCATCTTCGCTCGGAGATCAAGCGGCTTCAGCGGAGTCTCTCCATCACGACGATCTATGTGACGCATGACCAGGAGGAGGCCATGTCCCTGGCGGACCGGATCGTCGTGATGGAGGCGGGGAAAGTCCAGCAGGTCGGGTCGGCGGGGGAGATCTACCGGCATCCGGGCTCGCGGTTCGTCGCGGACTTTGTGGGAACCTCCAACTTCCTGGAGTGCCGACGGGTGGATGGCTCCTCCGATACGGTGGCGTTCGGGGCGTGGCTCTTGCGTGTGGACTGCCGCCTCCCCGAGGGACGAGAACGGCTGTTCATTGCCATCCGCCCGGAGATGATCGAGATGCTGGAAGGGCGGGGAGACCTTGGGGGGCGCGAGCCCGGGAATGTCCTTGAGGGGATCGTGGATGCGGTGACGTTCCTCGGTGCCGTCGTCCGGATGGTGGTTGGCGTCAGTCGGGAATCCATCATCGTGGACGTGCCGTACCGCGAGTTCGAGCGCCTTCCGGTTCGGCAGGGAGACCGGGCGCATCTCTATCTGCCGCCGGATCGGTTCATGATCTACTCCGGCGCGTAGGGACGCAGGGGGGACAGAGGGGGCGGGGCCAGGGCGGGACCGCCGGGCCGTGGCCGGCGCGAGGGACCGGGGGATGGCAATCGCCAGGTGGGAGCCGGGGGAGGCGGATTGGTCGCTTGCCTCCCGCCGCTTCGTGGATGAGCGGGTCCTGCTCTATCCTGCCATGGCTGTGGTCTTCCTCCTTCTCCTCACCTTTGTCTTCTACCCCATCCTCCAGGTGATCCAGCGGAGCGTGGTCGGTCCTGAGGGGTTGAGCCTGGCGAACTACGTCCTGTACTTTTCCAACCCGCGCATCTCCAAGACCATCCTCCACAGCCTGTTTGTCTCCGGTCTCTCGACGGTGGTGACGGTTGCTCTCGCCTTTGTGTTTGCCTACGCCCTGACCCGGACCACGATCCCGGGGAAGGGGCTGCTGAATACCCTGGCCCTGCTCCCGTTGATCGCTCCCTCCCTGGTGCAGGCCCTGGCGCTGATCTACCTGTTCGGCCGGAATGGGCTGATCACCGCCCATCTTCTCGGCGTCGAGTGGAATATCTATGGCTGGCGCGGCATCGTCCTGTCGGAGATCTTCTACTGTTTTCCGCACGCGCTGATCATCCTCTTCACGACCCTCTCGGCGGTGGATACCCGCCTGGACGAGGCTGCCCAGAGCCTGGGGGCAGGGGCCTGGCGGACCTTCTGGACGGTGACCGTCCCCTCCGCCAAGTACGGTCTGCTGAGTGCCTCCTTCCTGGTCTTCAACCTGGTCATCACCGACTTCGGCAATCCGAAGGTCATCGGGGGGGACTACAACGTCCTGGCCACGGAGATCTACAACCAGGTCTCGGGCCAGCAGAATCTCAGCATGGGGTCCACCATCAGCGTCATTCTCATGATCCCGGCCGTGTGCGCCTTCCTCCTCGATTTTCTGATTCGCCAGCGGGACTATGCCCTGATCACCGGGCAGGCGCGACCCTTTCTGCAGCCCTCCCGCCGGCTGACCACGTGGGCCTTCATCGGATTCTGCTGGCTCATCTGCGCCGCGATGGTCCTGGTCTACGCGACGATCATCACGGCCTCCTTCGTGCGGCTGTGGGGGTACGACTTCACCCCCACCCTGAAGCATTATCGCTTCGAGTCTGTGGGAGGCTACGGGGTCCTCTGGACCAGTCTGGAGATTTCGGTGGTGGCGGGCCTTGCGGGGGGGGTCCTCAGTCTCCTGGTGGCCTACATCGTGGAAAAAAAGCGCCCCATCGGGGCGCGCTTCCTGTACCTGCTGTCCATCATCCCGGCGGCGATCCCGGGAACCGTCCTGGGGCTGGCGTACATCTTCGCGTTCAACCGACCGGGCGTGGTCTTTTACGGGACGTTGTGGATTCTGGCGATCTGTAATGTGTTCCACTATTTCACGCTGGGGGTGCTCGCCGGCATTTCCAACCTCAAGCAGATTGACCGGTCGGTCGAGGAGGCGGCCGTGAGTCTGGGAGCCGGCGTCTTCATGACCTTCCGGCGCGTGGTCTTCCCGTTGACCCGCGTCGCCTTTTTCTCGTCCGCCATGTACTTCTTCATGACCAGCATGGTGACGATCAGCGCGGTCATCTTCCTGTACGCGCCGGACACCAAGACGGCGGCCATTGGGGTGCTCCTCCTGGACGACGCGGGGGACTCGGGCCAGGCGGCCGCCATGTCTACCCTCATTATCGCCATCGTCCTGGCGGCGCTTGCCGGCCTGCGGCTCCTCCTCGGGAAGCAGGGCTTCAGGATGATCAAGGCCTAGGATGTACTGAGTTTCTGCGCCGAATGACCGCCACCCTGAAGGCCCTCATCTTCGACTTCAACGGGACCTTGTGCCTCGACGAGCCCCTCCTGCTCCGCCTCTACCAGCGGGTCCTGGCCGAGGAGGGGGTGGCCCTCCCGGCCGCCGAGTATGAGGCCGGCTACCTGGGCTTGAGCGATGCCGCCATCTTCGCCAAGGCCCTGACCGCGGCCGGCCGGCGGGCCGACGCGGCGAAGGTGGCGGCCATGGTGGCGCACAAGAGCCGCTTCTACCTGGAGGCCGTGGCGGCCCGCCCGCCCCTTGCCCCCGGGGCCGCCGACCTCGTCCGCGCGGCCTCCCGCCGGTACCGGCTGGCGGTGGCCTCCGGTGCCCCGCGGCGGGAGATCGAGTGGGTCCTGCGTCATGCGGGCCTCCGGGACTGCTTTGCGGCGTTGGTGGCGATGGAGGATGCGGAGCGGGGCAAGCCCCACCCCACCCCGTTCCTGAAGGCCCTGGCGGGCCTCAACGGCGGGGCCCGGCGGGTGGACCAGATCCAGGCGGGTGAGTGTCTCGTCCTGGAGGACTCGCTGGAGGGGATCCGGGGCGCGAAGGCGGCGGGGATGCGGGTGATCGGCGTGGCCAGCACCTACCCGGTCGAACGCCTCGCCGCCGAGGCTGACCGGGCCATCCCGGCGCTGGCTGACCTGGCGCCGGAGGAGCTGGGAGGATGGTTCAGGAGTCTCAGCGGTACCCCGGGCTGAGGCCGTAGTAGGCGTTGTAGATCGCCTCGCAGGCGGCCTTGAGGCGGGCGCGGTCCCGGTGCTCGGGGCCGAACCGCCCGGGGCTGAGCGGGGCGAGGTCAAGGGACGGCTTCCCGTCGAGGATGAGTTCGGCCACGAGCTGCCCCACGGCCGGGGCGGTCATGATGCCGTGGGCGCAGCAGCCCGAAGCGATCACGAACCGCTTCAGGGTGGGGGCCTCCCCCAGGACGAACCGGCCGTCCGGCGTGAAGGTGGGCAGCCCGGCGCACCCCCGGACGATGGGGGCATCCAACAGGGCTGGGAACTGCGCACTGACCGCCGGGGCCCAGGTGGTGAGCACCCCGTCGTCCTTGGGGAGGAAGCGCATCTCGAAATCCCGCGTCAGCGTCCGGGGGTCAACGCCGATGGAGGCCGGCTCGAAGAAGCCGATGAGCAACCCCCGCACCTCCGGCCGGACGTAGGCGTAGGCGTCCGGGACCCGGACCACCGGCTGGTCCGGGCGGACCCCTTCGAGGTTCGCGGTCACCCAGAGCTGGTGGCGGACCGGGAACTGCGGGACCCAGACCCCCGCCATCTCCCCCACGTGCTCGGTCCACGCCCCCGCGGCATCCACGACCCACTGGGCACGGATCCGCTCCCCGCCTGCCAGAACCCCCGCCACCGCCCCGCCCTCGACCAGGATTCCCTCTGCTGCGACCCCCCGCTGGATGACCACCCCTTGCTGCCGGGCGCCCTTGGCGAAGGCCATGGTGAGGAGGTAGGGGTCCACGAACCCGTCGCCCGGGATGTAGGTCATCACGCGGACGCCGTCGGTGTCGAGGGCCGGCACCAGGCGCCGCGCTTCCGCCGGGCCGATGAAGTCAATGTCGAGGCCGTGCCGTCTCCCGAAGACGACATGGCGGCGGAGTTCCTCCTCCCGCGCCGCCGTGAGGGCGACCCGGATGCTCCCCACCTCGTGGAAGTCCGGATCCTCCCCGGTCTCATCCCTGAGGGCCTTCAGGTTCCGGAGGGAGAGCTGCATCAGTTTCGTCATGAGGCCGCTCGCGCGCAGGCGCCCGACGAGCCCGGCCGCCTGGCTGGTGGAGCCGGCGCCGATCTCCGTTTTCTCCAGGAGCAGGACGTCCCGGCAGCCCATCCGGGCCAGGTAGTAGGCGATGCTGCAGCCCAGAACGCCGCCGCCGATGATGCAGACCCGGACGTGGGTC
>JBOHQK010000078.1:0-5856 GCA_050732195.1 Methylomirabilales bacterium (SeqCode) | reverse complement strand
CGGGTGCTGGAAGAAGGTCTGGAACCCCACGTAGTAGAGCCGGGTGAGAAAGCGGTGGGGGAGGGCGGCCGCGATGACGAAGGCGTCAATGTAGGAGGCGTGGTTCGAGGCCAGGATGAAGGGCCCCGTCTCCGGCACCCGCTCCCGCCCACGGACCCGCAGGCGGCAGCCGAGGGTGAAGAGAAGCCAGCAGGCCTGCTGCACGAACCAGGAGACGAGGCGGGCCTGGCCGGAGGTGCCGGCGGCGAGGCGCGCCTGCGCCGCTGCGTCCGGGGGGGTGGTCAGGATCGCCTCCCAGGGGCTCCGTCGGGTCGGGGTGGGCGCGCGACCGCCATCCGCCACCTCGAGGACCCGGGTGAGGAGCTCCCGGACGGTGAAGACCTCCGAGCCGGCCTCGTCGGGCAGCTCGATGCCGAACATCTCTTCCAGGGCCACGACCAGCTCCACCCGGCCGAGCGAGTCAATGCCCAGGTCCAGTTCGAGGTTGTCGTCCAGGTGGACCGGCCGCCCCTTGGCCCGCTCGGTCAGGAGCTGCAGGATCCGGTGGGCCCCCGGTTGCGCCAGGAGGGGGTCGCCGGTGGTCGCGACCGGTTCGGGGGTCGGGGGCGCGGCCAGGAACTCCCGGTACAGTTCCTGGACGCGGTGGCGCTGGATCTTCCCGAGGCGCGTCCGGGGGAACGGCTCCTTCACCAGGCTGAACCCCGTGACCCGCTTGTAGGCCGGGAGCCTGCGAGAATAGTTCTCCATGTCCCACCGGATCGCCTCCCGGGCGCTGGAGAGCCGCTGGGCCTTCAGGTAATCGAAGTCCGGGAGGGCGAGGGCCCGCAGGCTCTCGGTGGCCACGCCGGCCCCGCCGCCGGCCTCCACCCCGACCACGCAGATCTCCTTGATGTAGGGGCACTGGAGATAGTGGGCCTCCACCTCCTCCGGGTAGATGTTCTTCCCCGAGGGGAGGACGATGACCTCCTTGGCCCGCCCGGTGATGTAGAGGTAGCCCCGGGCGTCCAGGTAGCCCAGGTCTCCGGTGTGCAGCCACCCGTCCCGGAGGGCCTCCGCCGTCGCCTCCGGATTCCGGTAGTAGCCGGACGTCACGTTGGGCCCCCGGACCAGGATCTCACCCACCCCGTCTCCGTCCGGCGCCCCGATGCGGACCTCGACGCCGGGGAGCGGGAGGCCCACCGACTCCAGCACGGGGCGGTCCGGCGGATTGAAGGAGACGACGGGGGCGGTCTCGGTGAGCCCGTAGCCCTCCACGACCGGGAAGCCCAGCCGCCTGAAGTCGGCCGCCACCGCCGGGTCCAGCTTCGCGCCCCCGCTGGCCAGCAGGCGGAGCCGCCCGCCGAAGCGCCGGTGGACCTGGCGGAAGAGGAGGCGTCCGGCCCGCTCCCCGGTGAAGGGCAGGAGCCGGTCGCTGACAGTAAGCAGCAGGCGGAAGGCCGCGCGGGCGAGAGCCGGCCGGCGCCCGACCTGCTCCCAGAGGCCCCGGTGCAGCATGGCGTACAGTTGCGGGACCCCCACCAGGACCGTCACGCCCGTCTCCTGCATGCAGGCCAGCAGGTCCGGCGCCTTCAGGCTCTGGAGGAAGACGGTGCAGGAGCCCGAGAGGAGAGGGACGAGGAAGTTCCCCATGAACGGGAAGGCGTGGTGCAGGGGCAGGAGGGCGAGGATGGTATCGTCAGGGCGGCAGAGACCGAAGTCCAGGACGCTCTGGGCGTTGGCCAGGAAGTTCCTGTGGGTGAGGACGACCCCCTTCGGGGTGCCGGTGGTCCCGGAGGTATAGAGGATCGAGGCGGGGAGGTCGGCTGGGATCTCCGGAAGAGGCATCCCGGCCCCCCGCTCCGCCAGGGCGCCGAAGGCGAGGGCCCCCGGGCCGCCGTCCAGATCAATGATTGAAGCGGAGAGCCCCTGGCCGGCCAGGGCCGTGAGCCGCTCGAGGAAGCGCCCGGAGGTGATGACCAGTTCTGCGCCGGCGTGGCGGACGCAGTTGGCGATCTCCGCGTCGCTGAGCTGGGCATCGAGGGGGACGGCGGTCCCGCCGGCGCCGGTGATGGCCAGGTAGGCCACCCCCCATTCCGGGCGGTTGTCCGAGAGGAGGACCGCGCGATCCCCCGGCTTGATCCCCAGGGCGACCAGGCCGCGGGCGGCTGCCTCCGCCCCCTCGGCGACCTCCCGGTACGTCAGCCGGGCGTAGCCCGCCTCCCCCTTCGCCTGCATGGCGAGGGCTTCCCCGAAGGCGGCAGCGGCCGCGGCGACGCGGCCCGGGATGCTGTCGGCTCGCCTCACGGTGGTCATTATAGCCCAGAGGGGTGTGCGGGGCGCCCCCCTCTTCGACCGCGTTCGCGTCCGCGGGCGTCAGACGGCCTCGATCGGGATCTCGGTGAAATCCTTGGTGGCGGGGTTCCAGGCGAAGGCTTTCATCCGGCGGACCTGGCGGTCGAAAACCGAGACCACCACGTAGGCGGCGTCGCCGAAGAGGGGGTCGCCCCACGGGGCGACCGCCTTGGCCAGATCCTCCGCCGAGAAGTAGGCCTCATGGTCCGGGTGGGAATGGTAGAGCGCCTTGATGCCCCACCCTGCCCGGTCGGCCTCGTTCAGGATCTGCTGGACCTCCACCGGGTCAATATAGTACGCGGTCCGGGCGTCCCGGGGGTGGGCGACCGGGTTCTCGGCGTGCAGCCGGTTCTGGATATTGGTGCAGCGGCGGAGGGTGTCCCCCCCCTCCCCGGCCAGGATGACCCCGCAGCACTCCTCCGGGAAAGCCTCGCAGGCGTGCCGGGCCATCTCCTCCACGATCCCCTTCGTGAGCCGCAGCAGGAAACGCTCCCCCTGCATCGCCCCCCTCAGGCCGCCCCATCGAGGAGGAACCGCGTAAACCAGGCCACGGTGCGGGAGAGCGCCTCCGCCCGGGCCGCCGGGTCGCTGAAGACGTGGTCGGCTCCCGGCAGGATGGCCAAGTCTTTCGGCTCGGCCGCCCGGGCGTACAGCGCGCGGGCATGGGCTACCGGCACGAGCGCATCCGCCGCGCCGTGCAGGATGAGACACCGCGCCAGGCCACCCGGCGCCTCCAGCCCCTCCCCCCGTTCCAGTTCCTCCAGCAGCGGGCGGCCCAGGCCGTACCGGAGCAGGAGTTCCTCCTCTCCCTGGAGGTCCTTCAGGTCGGCGGGGGTGGCCCAGGTCACCACCGCCCGAACCCGGGGGTCCCCCTTCGCGTGGCGGAGGGCGATGAGCCCGCCCAGGCTGCTCCCCATGAGCCCCAGGCCCCCCGCCACGAACCGGTGGGCGGCGAGGGCCTCCGCGACGGCGGCCAGCTCCGCCACCCGGCGGGCCACCGTCGTCTCCTTGAGCGCCCCCGCGCTCTCCCCGCATCCTCCGAAGTCGAACCGGGCGCAGGTGAGCCCCGCCTCCGCCAGGGCGTCGGCCAGCTCCACGTACTTCGGGCTGTCCTTGCTGCTCAGGAGGCCGTGACAGGCGATCACCAGGGGAGCGGGGGGGCGGGCCGGCAGGTGCAGGACAGCCGCCAGGGCGCCGGTCACGCCGCGGAGGCGGAGGGTCTCGGTCCCCCTCACCGCCCGCCCCGCGGCGTGGGGAGACGGCTCAGGTCCAGGCCGAAGAGGCGGGCAGCGTTGCGTGTGGTCTGGTTCGCGACCTCGCCCACGGCGACCCCCTTGATCCGGGCCACCGCCTGGGCCGCCAGGGCGACCATCCAGGGCTCCGTGGTCATTCCGCTGAACTCCCCCTCGTACGGCCAGGGACCGTCACTCTCCAGGAGGAGGCGATCCAGGGGGGCCTCCTTGACCAGTTGGCGGTCCCGTTCCCGGTAGCAGACCTCGGGCGTGACGGAGATGAGGTAGCCGGCCTCCAGGATCCGCCGGGTGGTCTCCTCGGGGGCCTTGTGCCAGTGGAAGACGGCCCGCGCGACACCGGCCTCCCGGAGGAGGCCGAAGGTCTCGGCCGCCGCCTCGTGGGGGGCGTGGAGGGTGACCGCCAAGTCCAACTCCGCCGCCAGGCCCAGGAGGTGCCTGAGGCGCCGCCGCCCCGCCTCCGCCGTCGCCTTCACGTCCGGGGCGTCGGCCAGGCAGTAGTAGGGCAGGCCCACCTCCCCCAGGCCGACCAGGGCGGCCCGGTGCTCCCGCACCTGGGCGCAGACCATCTGGAAGTCCTCCTCGGTGAGGAAGAGGTGCTCGGGGTGGAAGCCGAAACAGGGCCAGACCGCGCCGGGGTGGGCCCGGGCCAGTTCCAGGAGCCGGAGGTTCGTGGCCGGGCTGACCCCGGGGGCCACCGCCGCGACCACGCCCTTGCCGCGCGCCCGGTGCAGGACACCGGGGAGATCGGCGTACTCCGACGAGAAGAGATGGCAGTGGGTATCTATGAGAACCATGGAAGAGGACGCTCCCGCGCCCCGGGGGGGCCGGTCACCCGGAAAGAGTAGGGAGCCGGCTGCTCAGTGGATCCGTCGGATCTTCCGGGCCATGAAGTCCAGCAGCAGGTACTGACCCAGACTCACGGGGGTGGTGAAGTAGGCCTTCCCGCGGCAGAGCGCCGTCACCTGCTTCACGAAGGCCACCAGGTCGTAGTCCCGCGCCAGCATGAAGGTATTGATGAGAATGCCGGCCCGCCGGCACTCCAGGACCTCCTGGAAGGTCCGGTGCAGGATCCGGGAGTCCAGGCCGGCCGGGTTCCGGTAGACGCGGCCGTCGGGCAGGGTGACGGCGGAGGGCTTGCCGTCCGTGACCATCACGATCTGCCGCATGTCCTTCCGCTGGCGGCCAAGGAGGCGCCGGGCCAGGGCGAACCCTGCGGCCGTGTTCGTGTAGTAGGGGCCCACCGTGACCCGCGCCAGCCGGGAGAACGGGATCTCCTCCGCCTCGTCGTGGAAGAGGACCACCTGGAGGCTGTCCCCCGGGTACTGGGTCCGGATCAGGTGGGCTATCGCCAGCGCCACCCGCTTGGCCGGCGTGAAGCGGTCCTCGCCGTACAGGATCATGCTGTGGCTGCAGTCCAGCATGAGGACCGTGGCGCAGGAGGAGGCGTACTCGGCCTGGTGGACCAGCAGGTCGTCGGCCTCGAGCGCGAGGGGGAGGGTGAGACCCTGGCGGCCGAGGGCCCTGAGCAGCGTCCCCGAGACGTCCAGGTTCAAGGTGTCGCCGAAGGTGTACGGGCGCGAGCCCTCGCTGGCCTCCACCCCCGTGGCGAGGAAGCGGGTCTCGTGCCGGCCCGCGCTCGACTTCCCCAGGGAGCCCAGGAGATCCTTCAGGGTCCTGAAGCCCAGGAAGTCCACCGTCTTGTTGGTGAGGGCGAAGCGGGCTCGCTCGTCGCTCGGCCCCCACTCCCCGGCGTACCCCTGAACCTCCAGGTCGTCTCCCACGCTCCCGGGGGGGCGGAGCGTCAGGTACCCCTCCTCCACCAGGCGGCGCAGGAGGCCCTCCAGCATCTGGTGGAGGCGCCGGCGCTCCGGGCTGGCCTCTCCGGCCTCCCACGCCTCTACCTCTTCCGCGGTGATGTGCCCGCGGGCGGCGAGCGCCCGCAGGAGCGCCTCCTTCAGCCGCGCGAGGTCATCGGCCGGCTCCCCCCAGGGGTTGCTCTCCCCGAGGCCGCTCTGCAGCAGGAAGTCGGCGAGATCCGAGAGGAGGTCCCCCAGGCTGGCCTGCTCCCACCACTGGCCGGTGAACTGGGAGTAGCGGACAGTCGGCATCCTGGACCTCAGTTCACGTAGCGGCCGCGGCGGGGCGGGGGCGGGGCCGGCGGCGCCTCGGGGGCCGGCTTTGCCAGGCCCGTGAATCCCCGCTCCTCGGTCCGGTCGATCTTGTTCAGGGCGTGCAGGCCCTCCAGCACCAGCTCCGCCGCCGCCACCAGGAG
>JBOHQK010000077.1:0-9381 GCA_050732195.1 Methylomirabilales bacterium (SeqCode) | reverse complement strand
TAGAGGCCCCAGTCGCGCGGGTAGCGGAAGTCCCGGTCAATCGTCCGGCGGGAGATCTTGGCGATGACCGGGGGGCGCCGCTTGTACTGGGAGGCCCGCACCCGCTCCGCCACAGCCCGCACGAACCGCTCGTCGAACCCCGCCGCCAGGAGCGCGGCCGTGTCGTAGCGGAGGTCCACCATGTGGTAGAGGAGGCGGTCCACCTCCTCGTAGGTGAAGCCCAGCTCGGCCTCGTCCGTCTGCCCGGCCCACAGGTCGGCGCTGGGCGCCTTCTCCACGATGACGGCCGGGACCCCCAGGTGCCGGGCCAGCCCCCGGACGTGGGTCTTGTAGAGATCGCCGAGGGGGTTCAGGGCGGAGGCCATGTCCCCGTACAGGGTCCCGTAGCCCAGGAGCAGCTCGGTCTTGTTGCTGGTCCCGAGGACGAGGGCCCGGAGCTTGGCCGAGTAGTCGTAGAGGATGGTCATCCGCTCCCGGGCCATCTTGTTCCCCCGCCGCACCCGGTCCGCCTCCGGCTCCCGGGCGAAGTAGGCGTCGATCATCGGGGTGATGTCGATGGTTTCGGAGTTGATCCCGAGCCACCGGACCACCAGCGCCGCGTGCTCCCGGGTCTCCTGGCTGCTCTCCCGGTAGGGGAGCAGGAGCCCCCAGACGTTGCCAGGGCAGAGCGCCTTGCTCGCCAGGGCGGCTGCGGTGGCGGAGTCCACCCCGCCCGACAGGCCCACCACGACCCGGCCGAACCCGGACTTGCGGACCTCGTCCTCGATGAAGGCGGTCAGGACCTGGGCCGCGGCCGCGTAATCCAGGGCGAGGGGGAGCATGCCGGTGCTCACGGCGCCTCCTCCCCCGGGGCCTCCCCCAGGATCCGCTTCAGGATCCGGAGCGTCAACTCGGGCCGCTCGTCCCGCAGGAGCGGGTTCGCCAGGCGCTCGCGGCGGATGGCGTCCTGGTCAATGGTGGCGAAGAGGAGGGCCTCCTCCAGGGCCGGGGCCTGGGCGAGTTCCGTCCCGTCCGGCCCCAGGACCTCCGACGCGCCCCAGAAGCAGGCCCCATCCTCGTAGCCCACCCGGTGCGCGAAGGCCACGGCGCACGTGAAGAGCTGGGCGTAGGTCCGGTTCAGGTGGTGCCAGCCGATGGCGTTTGCGAAGCGCCCGTCAGCGGTGAGCCCCCGCCCGGGGCTGTTGGAGACGGCCAGGAGGACCTGGGCCCCGTCCAGGACCGCCAGGTAGGGGAGGGCGGGATGCCACATGTCCTCGCAGATGAGGAGGGCCATCCGGCCGAAGGTGGAGTCGAAGGCAGCGACCCGATCCCCCTGGGCGAAGTAGCGCTGCTCGTCGAAGATGCCGTACGTGGGGAGGTACACCTTCCGGTGGACGTGGCGGACCTCTCCTCCCTCCAGGTACATGGCCGCATTGTAGTAGCGGAAGTCGGGGGACTCCTCGACGAAGCCCACCACCAGGGCCACGTCGCGGCTCTTCGCCCGCAGCCAGTCCAGGCGCCGGTCGGTCACCCGCAGCGCCACCGCCGGGACCAGGTCCTTGAGGAAGTAGCCGGTCAGGCTCAGCTCGGGGAAGAGGACGAGGCGCGCCCCGCCCCGCTCCGCCTCCTGGATGAGCTTCTCGTGCAGGGCCATGTTCCGCTCCAGGTCCCCCAGGTGGGGCTGCATCTGGGCGATGGCCAGGGAGATGCGCTCGGTCATGCGCTCTCCTCCCGGGGCAGGCGCCCGAAGGCGGCGTGGATGGCCTGGAGGGCGGGCGAGAAGGTGCGCTCCGGTCCGCTGTACAGGACGAGGGAGGGAAGGAGGGTGAGCCGCGGCCTCCCCCCTCGCGCCGCCCGGACGAGGATGAAGGCAGCCGGTGCCTCGGCCCGGGAGTGGACCGGGCGGAGCTGGGTGAGGCGGAGCCCGTGTGCCTCCAGCGCCGCCGTGAGGTCCGTCAGCCGGGCGGCCCGGTGGATGATCCAGAAGCGCCCCCGGGGCGCCAGGGCGTATGCGGCGGCGGCCACCACCTCCTCCAGGGTGCAGAGGATCTCATGCCTTGCCGCCGCCGCCTCGGGCACCGGGCTGAGGAGGCCGCTCCCCGCGGGCCAGTAGGGCGGGGCACTCACCACTAAGTCAAAGGCGCCGCGCGGGAGGGAGGCTGCAGGACGGCGGAGGTCGCCGGTAACGATCTCGATCCGGCCGTCGCAGCCGTTCAGGCGGACAGCCCGCCGGGCCCGGTCGGCCATGGCCTCCTGGACCTCCAGGCCGACGATGCGGCAGGCGGGGGCTTTCGCCGCCAGGAGGAGGGTGAGCGCCCCCGTCCCCGCCCCGAGGTCCAGGATCCGCTCCCCCGGCTTCGGGTCGGCCGCGTGCGCCACCAGGAGGGTGTCCACCGCGTACCGGTAGCCGCGCCGGGCCTGGATGATCTTCAGACCGGTCCCGAGGAGGGGGGTGGTTTCCTCGTCCAGGATTGATGCGCTCTCCGCGCCCATCCGCGTCCCCTTGACACTCCCCGGGACATTCCCGTACGCTGGCGCCACCATGACCGTCCCGCCTGCTCGAGAGGCCCTCACGGGTGCCCTGCAGGATGCCGACGCCGAGGTGCGCCGCGCCGCCGCCGAGGCGCTAGAGCGGCTCGAGAGCCTCGCGGATCTGCAACGGCTCACCCGGGCCCTCGAGGCCGGGACTCCGCCCCAGGCGCTCAGGGCGCTCTACGCCCTCGGCGAGCTCGGGGGGCCCCGGGCCCTCTCCGCCGTGGTGGCCGCCCTCCGCTCCCCCCTCAAGGAGGTTCGGGCGGCCGCCGTCAAGAACCTGCGGGCCGCCCGGGACGCGCGCCTCCTGGGTCCCCTCACGGAGATCCTGGACGACCCCGATCCGGATGTCCGGGTGCTGGCGGTGCGCGCCCTGGGCGACCTCCGGGACGGCCGCCTGCTGCCGATCCTGCGGGCGCTGTTGCAGGAGGCCTCTCTCGATGTCCGCGAGGCGGCGGCGGAGGCCCTGGGGAAGCTGGGCGACCCGCAGGTTCTGCCGGACCTGGTGGCCCGCCTGCAGGACCCCGCGGCGCTCGTGCGGCGGCGGGTGGCGTGGGCGATCGGCGAGATCGCCGTCCAGTCCGCCGACGCGGCCGGATAGGCGCCGCCTCCCGACGCTCCCCTGCTCCCGCGTTCCCCGCGGGGCTCCTCAGCCTTCCTTCTTGCCGCTCGACTCCTCGTCCAGCCACTGGGAGATGTCGATCCCCTTGCTGGCCGGGTCCACGGCGACCAGGATCGAGCACCGGTACGCGCCGGTGGCCGGGTCCTTCTCCAGCAGGTCCACCTCGCGCTTCTCCCGGATGTCGTTCCCCGCGGGATCCCGCAGCAGCCGCACCACCGGCCGCGCGGAGTCCTCCCGGTTCGGGCGCAGGACCAGCGCCAGCTCCCCCGTGTCCAGGCGGACCACGGTCCCGGCCGGGTAGATCCCCAGCATCTCGATGAACTTCTCCAGCACCGCCGGGTCAAGGACCGTCCCCGCGAGCTCCTTCATCCGGGCGATGGCCCGCGTCGGCTCCATGGCGGCCTGATAGGGGCGGGTCGTCGTCATGGAGTCGTAGACGTCGCAGGTCTGCACGATCACCCCGAAGGGGTGGATCTGGTAGTCCGGGGCTGGCGGGGGGTAGCCGCTCCGGTCGTGGCGCATGTGGTGCTCCAGGACGGGCCGAAGGGAGACCGGGGAGATCGCCTCCATCCGGGAGATGAGCCTCACCCCCTCCTCGGGGTGGCTCTTGACGATCCGCCACTCCTCCTCCGACAGGCCGCGCGGCTTGCGGTAGATCTCGTCCGGCCAGCTCACCTTGCCCAGGTCGTGCAGGAAGGCCCCGACCCCCAGATCGTGGAGCACCTCCCCGCTCTGCCCCAGATGCTCGCCCAGGGCGATGGAGAGGATCCCGACGTTCACGGAGTGGTTGAAGAGGTACTCGTCGTAGGACTTGATCATCGTGAGGGCCAGGAGGGAGTGGCGGGACTTCAGGACCCCGTCCACCATCCCGTGGACCACCGCCTTCACCTCGCCGCTGGAGGGGACCCGCCCCAGGCGCCCCTCCTGGAAGACCTTCCGGGAGGCGTTCCGGGCGTTGTTGTAGATGAGGCGCGACTGGAGGAGGTCCAGGGTTTCCGGCTCCTCTTCCGGCTCCGCGGCCGCCGTCCCCCCCATCACCTGGATCCGGGTCACCCCGTCCCGCGCCAGGATGGCCCCGATCCCCCCCGCCTGCTGCAGGCTGGCCGGATCCTGCGTGAGGCACCGGAAGAGCCGCTGGAGGTCGGCCGCGGTGACGCCCCGCAGGAGCATCAGCGAGCCGACCCCCCGCGCCGCCAGGCGCTCCGCCAATCCCCGGTGCACGTCTGCTCCCCCCAGGATCGGCGCCCCCTCCACCACCAGGTCGCCGTCCAGTACGCTGAGGGTGAAGCGGTCGGCTTCGCCGAGGAGAGGGACCAGGGCCTCCCCCACCTTCTCGAAGAACTTCCCCGCTGCCGGATGGCTGGCCGGGTAGAGGGCGAGGCCCCGCAGGGCGGCGTTCACACTCCGCACGAAGGTCTCCACCTGGTCCGTCCAGGCTGGGCTCACGCCACCCTCACCGCGCCCCCATCAGACGCTCCAGAGCCACCTGGCAGGCATGGGGGACGGGACCCTCCCCCCGCTTGCCCTCCGCCAGGAGAGCCTCCGTGGCCGGCTCGGTCCCGACCGTCCCCAACGCCGCGGCTGCGGCCGCCCGGACCTCGTCGTTCAGGCGCCGGTTCAGCCAGGTCCGCCGGCGAAGAAGCTCCACCAGCACCGGGATCACCTGGGGATCCCCGATGCTCCCCAGGGCCGTAATGGCGGCCTTCTGGGTGTCCGCCTCCTTGGCCAAGGCGGAGAACTGGCGCGCCACCTCGGCCAGCGGCCCGATGGCCCGGGTGACCTTGAGGGTGCCGAGCGCGGCGATCACGCTCTGCCGCACGCCGGGGTCGGGGTCTCCCAGGCGCTGCAGGAGGGCGTCGGCCGCGGCGGCAGTCCCGATGCGGGTCAGGGCCTTCACCACTTCCTTCCGAACGCGGGGGTCCGGGTAGGCGAGGACCGGGCGGAGGGGCGGCACGGCCTCTGGCAAGCCGATGGTCCCCAGGACCAGGACCAGGTTTCGGACCACGTACCAGGGGCTGTCCTTCAGCCCGGCCACCAGGTGGGGCAGGGCGACGGGGCCTAGGCGGGACAGGGTGCCCATGACCTTGCGCCGAGCCGAGAGGGTTTCCTCCTCCGCGAGCCGCTCCAGGAGCGGCGGGACGGCCGCGTCTCCCAGCGAGACCAGGAGGAAGATGAGGTCGTCGTCCAGGGCACAGTCCTTCTCGCACAGCTTCCCGATGACGTACGCGATGCCCGAGGCATCCCCCAGGGCGGCGATGGCCTGCTCCGCCTCGGGCCGGACCCAGGGCGGCTTCACGCTCTGCGGGTGGGTGTGGAAGACGAAGGCCGAGAGGACCCGGACGAAGGTCTCGATGTCGTTGCCGCTGCGGGCCGTCCGGCCCCACTCCAGGAGGCGGGCCGCCGTCCGCTGGTAGGTCCCGATGTCGGTGGTCTCCTCCAGGCGGTTCAGGAGGCCCTCCAGCGTCGGCGCCTCCTCGGGCGGCGGCGGTTGGGGCTCCGGCCCGACCTCGGGGGCCGCCACCGCTTCCGACGGGATCGGGGGCGGCTCCATCAGTGGGACCGGCGCCGCCGCCTGCGCCTCGTCCTGGAAGCGCACCTCCAGCTCCGTGACATGCAGCCGCGAGACCCCCTTCGTCTGGAGCACCCGGGCCGCCCCCCCCTCCTCCATCAGCCGCTTCGGATCCATGGAGAGCATCTCCAGGAACCCCCGGACATCGTCCGGCCCAAGCCCCGGGTCGAAGAGGATGCGCTCGATCCGGCGAGTGTAGAGGTCGGCGGCGAGCTGCCGGAGGACGAGGTTGTCCTTCCCCAGGGGCGCCTTCCCGTACTGGAGGCTGTCGCGCGCCACCGTGATCGTGAGGGGGGCTTCGCGAGTCAGCAGCCCGAGGAGCGCCTGGCAGGCGCGGTCAAGAGATTGGGCGAGGGCGGGATGGCTGGGGGGATAGAAGACCAGGTCCCGGGCAGTCTTCTTGACCCCGATCATCCCTTCCTCTAGATCCTTGAGGAAACGGCCGTCCGGGGAATCGGGAGCGGGATGTCGGTGACTGGGATCCCTATCCATGTCTCATGCCGATCCGGCGGGGCCATCCGCCGGGGGTGGCGGCTCGGTGCCACGCGGATGCGACCCTGACTCCAATCGAAGGGATGATAACAGACACACGAGAAATGTCAACGCGGCCTGGCCCTGAACCCCTTGATCCCCGCGGCGTTACGAGAAGTCCAGGGGATCGGCGTCCACCTCGATCCTGAGGCCGGCGCGACCCGGGGGGGGGCCGCCCGCGAGGGTCGCCCGGACCGCCCGGTGCAGCATGCTGGCATCCCTCCCCTTCGCGAGGAGGTGCCATCGGTACGCCCCCCGCAAGCGGAGGAGGGGGGCGGGGGCCGGACCGTCCACTTCCACGCCGGGGATTCCTTGCAAAAGCCCGGCCAGGCGCTCCGCCGCGGCCCGGGCGCTTCCCTCGGCCGGCGCGGCGCAGAGCAGGCGCACGGTGCGGGTGAAGGGTGGGAGGCGGCGGGCCCGCCGGAGCGGCACCTCCTCCCGGTAGAAGGCGGGGTAGTCCTGCGCCAGGGCCGCGCGGATGGCGTAGTGCTCCGGGGCGAAGGTCTGGATGATCCCCTCCCCGGGGTCCCGGCCCCGCCCCGACCGCCCCACCATCTGGGTGAGGAGGGCGAAGGTCCGCTCCCCGGCCCGGAAGTCCGGCAGGTTCAGCGTAAGGTCGGCGGCGAGCACCCCCACCAGCGTGACTCCGGGGAAGTCGTGCCCCTTGGCGATCATCTGGGTTCCGACCAGGACATCCAGGGCCCCGGCGGCGAGGCGCGAGAGGATGGCGCGGACTCCCACGGCCCCGGCCGCGGTGTCCCGGTCCATCCGCGCGACCCGGGCGCCAGGATAGGCCTCCAGGATAACCCGCTCGAGCTGCTGGGTCCCGACGCCGAACTGCCGCAGCCGGCTCCCGCTGCATTCCGGGCAGGTCTCCGGCACCTTGCGGGCATACCCGCAGTGGTGGCAGAGGGCGCGGGCGACCGTGGCGTGCCAGATGAGGCTGACGCTGCAGCGGGGGCAGCGCAGGATGAGCTCGCAGTCCCGGCAGAGGAGGGCGGCGGCGTAGCCCCTCCGGTTCAGCAGGAGGAGGACCTGGCCGCCGCGCGCCAGGTGGGTCGCCATCCGCTCCTTCAGCAGGGCGGAGAGGAGGGGGAGACGCCCCGCCCGGGCCACCTCCTGGCGCATGTCCACCACGTGGACCGTGGGGAGCCGGGCCTCCCCGAGGCGCCCCGGCAGGGTCAGGAGGTGATACCGCCCCCGCTCGGCGTTGGCGTACGACTCCAGCGCGGGGGTGGCGGAGCCCAGGAGGACCGGGCAGCCGAGGAGGCGCGCGCGCATGACCGCCACGTCTCGGGCGTGGTAGCGGGGGACCTCCTCCTGCTTGTAGGCCCCATCCTGCTCCTCGTCCACGATGAGGAGGCCGAGGCGGGGGAGCGGGGCGAAGACAGCGGAGCGGGCGCCGACCACGATGTCGGCCTCCCCGGCGCGGGTTCGCCGCCACTCGTCGAAGCGCTCCCCCGGACGGAGCCCGCTGTGCAGGAGGGCGACGCGCCGGCCGAAGCGGGAGGCGAAGTGGGCGGTGGCGGCCGGGGTCAGGGCGATCTCGGGGACCAGGACCAGCGCCTGCCGGCCCGCCGCGAGCGCGCCCGCGATGGCCTGAAGGTAGACTTCGGTCTTCCCGCTCCCCGTCACGCCGAAGAGGAGGAAGACGGCGAAGCGGCCCGCCCGCAGGGCCGCCAGGGTGGCGGCCAGCGCCTCGGCCTGCGCCGGGGTGGGGGGGAGGGGGGCCTTCGCCACCTCCACCGGGTAGTCGGCCAGCGGGTCCCGTAGGACCTCCCGGGCCTGCGGGCTCAGCAGCCCGCGACGGAGGAGGGCCAGCTCGGCCACGGCTGTCCCGCTGGGGCGGCGCAGCTCTGATGCGGGGAGTTCGCCCCCCGCCTGGAGGAGGCGCTCGAGGATCTCGGCCTGGCGGGGGGCTCGGCCCCGGAGCGCCTCGGCCTGGCGGCGGGCCTCCTCCGGGGGGACCGCCAGGGCATAGCAGCGGACGGTGCGGGGGCGGTCGCGGGGCGTGGGGAGGAGCGGCTCCACCTGGAGGAGGTTTCGGCGGGCGAGGCGGGCGAGGCACGCCCGCGCGGCGGCGGGCCCGATGCGGCGGGCCAGGGCCTGGACCGGGACGGCCGCCCGGCGCGTTAGGAGGGTGGCGAGGTGCTTCGTCGCCGGCGAATCGTCTGCGGCGAGGAGGGAGGCGGCGGTCGTCCCGGGGGTCAGCCGGATGACCTGCCGCGCGAAAGCGGTGAGGCCGGGGGGGAGGGCGGCCCGGATAACCTCCCCCCACGGGGCGAAGTAGTAGTCGGCAGTCCAGCGGGTGAGCGCCAGGAGATGCCCGTCCAGGACGGGGGTCTCATCCAGGACCTCCAGGATCGGGCGGAGGCGGATGGGCGGGGCCTCGGCCGGGAATCCGACCACGTACCCGGTGACCTCGCGCCGCCCCAGCGGGACCCGGACCCGCACGCCTCTCTGGAGGCCCGGGGCCAGGTCCGGCGGGATGGCGTAGGTCAGGGGAGCCGGGAGGGGGAGGGGGAGCGCCACCGCCGCGTAGGGGCCCGCGTCTCTGGCCCCGGGGAGGAGCGCCGAATTGCTTTGACCTTTCGCCATCGCTTGCGGTACTCTCGCGGCTGGAGGCGGACACGGCATGCGATCAGGGACGAGGAAACGGCGTTTTACCCTCCGCTACGACCACGTGGTCCATGACCTGTGGGTGGGGTTGATCGAGGGAGATCGCCGCTACCAATCTGCCGATTGGCGCCACCGGCGCTCCCTCCTCTTGGAGTTGCTGAGGGGGGGATTCGCGGACGGCTTTATCCGCACCCGCCTGCCTCGCCTCGCCAGGCTCTTGCCGCAACGCCCGCCGACTCGCCCGGTCAGCACCAAGGCCTCCTGACCGCTTACCAGCTGGCGCCTCATCCCCCGCCTCGGGCTGGCGGCGCGCCTGTCCGCCCTCCCGCAGCCGGCGTTCCGTGCACCACCTAAGGTGCTCGCGCCGCCTCTCGTGCCGGGCCAACTCATCCGGCCCGATCCTGGCCGACCGTGCTGCCGCGGGTCCTGTCGCCGGCGTGCCCCACTCGCGGCCGGGCGTCGTCACCCGCTCAGCCCCTCCCGCAATGCGCTGCATTGCGGCAGGAGGCCGAGGGGGTCCCCCTCCGCC
>JBOHQK010000076.1:0-8225 GCA_050732195.1 Methylomirabilales bacterium (SeqCode) | reverse complement strand
GAGCAGGGGGGGACCGGGCCCCGGCACCCCGGCCGTGCGCTCCGCCGCCGCCACGGCCGCCTCGATGGCGGCGACCTCCTCGGGCGACTCCACCTTGGGCAGGACGAGGGCGTCGGGTTGCGCCCCCGCGATAGCCTGGAGATCCTCGGCGAAGAAGGGGGTGTGCAAGCCGTTCAGCCGGACTACCCGCTCGGCGGGCCCCGGGGCGACCTGCCGGAGGCACGCGGCGACCCGCCGGCGCGCCTCCTCCTTCCGGTCCGGAGCGACCCCATCCTCCAGGTCGAAGATGAAGGCATCCGGGGTGAGCGCCCGGCTCTTCGCCAGCTTCCGCTCGTCGCTCCCCGGGATGAAGAGGAGGCTGCGCCGGACCCGCATGCGGATGGCCCCGCTACCAGCCGATGGCGTACCCTTCGCGCCGGGGATCGGCCCCGCCGTAGTAGAAGCCGACCGCCGCACCCACCTGGATCCCCTGGACCCCGCCCATCGTCTGGGACCAGGGCCCCACCCGCCGGACCCGGTGCCCCTTGGCGGTGAGCGCGGCGAGGACGGGCCGCGGCATCCGGGACTCCACCAGGAGCTCGACCCCCACGTCGTTCCGCCAGCGGGGTGCCTCGATGACCCGCTGCAGATCGGCCCCGCCGTCCAGGAAGGCCGTGAGAATCTGGATCAGGATCTGGACCTGTCCCTCGGCGCCGGGGGAGCCGACCGCCAGGACGGGGGTCTCGCCCCGGAAGACCAGGACCGGGTTCAGGGTGTGCATGGTCCGCTTCCCCGGCTCCAGCCGGTTCGCGTGCCCCTCCCGGAGGGTGAAGGCCTTCAGCCGGTTGTTCAACAGGATCCCGGTCTCCCCCGCCACCACCCCGGCGCCGAAGGAGACGAAGATGCTCTGGATGTGGGAGATGAGGTTTCCGTCCGCGTCCGCCACGGCGAAATAGGTGGTGTCCTCCCCCTCCGGCCAGGCATCCCCGCTCTCCACCTCCGGCGCCGCCTTGTCCGGGTCAATCTTCGACCGGCGCTCGGCAGCGTAGGTCTTGGAGAGAAGGACCGCGAGCGGGATCTCGACTCGGGCGGGGTCGCTGATGTACCGGTCCCGATCGGCCAGGGCGAGCTTCTTGGCCTCGATGCAGAAGTGGAGCCACTGCGCGGGATCGGCCGCCAGCAGGGCAGGCTCGAACCCCTCCAGGATGTTGAGGGCGAGGAGGAGGGCCATCCCCTGCGTGTTGGGGGGGAACTCGAGGATCCGGTAGCCCCGGTAGGTGGACTCGATGGGGGCGACCCAGTCGCTCACGTGCGCGGCGAAGTCGGCGTCGGTGAGCAGGCCACCTTCCCGCTGGCAGAAGGCGGAGATGGCCTTCGCCACCGGGCCCCGGTAGAAAGCGTCCCGCCCCCCCTCCGCCACCGCGCGCAGGACCCGGGCCAATCCGGGCTGCCGGAACCGCTCCCCCCGCTGAAGCGCCCTGCCGTTCGGCAGGAAGAGGGCTGCCGCCTCCGGTTGTCTCGCCAGAAGGTCCCGGTGCGCCGCCACGTCCTCGGCGAACCGATCGCTGACCCCGAACCCCTCCTCCGCCAGCTCGATGGCGGCGGCCATCAGGTGCTGCCTCGGCATCGTCCCGTGCCGCTCGGCCAGCGCCAGCCATCCGTCTACGGCCCCCGGGACCGTGGAGGCCAGGACGCCCCGCTCCGGGATCTGCCCGAAGCCCTGCCGACGGAAGAACTCCACCGTGGCCGCCATGGGAGCCCGCCCGCTCGCGTTCAGCGCCGCGACCTTCCCCTCGCGACGCCAGTAGATGAGACAGAAGGCATCCCCCCCGAGCCCGCTGGCGTGGGGCCGGAGGACGGCCATGGCCCAGGCGGTCGCCGCCGCGGCGTCGGCGGCGTTGCCCCCCTCCAGGAGGACCCGCATCCCGGCCAGGGCCGCCAGCGGGTGCCCCGCGGCCACCATCCCGCGCCGGCCGATGACCAGGGGACGATGGGCGAAGGGGGGGATCAGGCTTTGCGCGGGCACCGGGACTCCTCCATCAGGGTCGCCACCGGTCGGACGCCGGCAGGGCCAGGTGATCCTCCCGGGCGGGGGTGCCGGGCCAACGAAATGCCCCGAGGATTCCAGCCGAGCCGCGGGTGGCGCCGGGCGCGGCCCCCGAGCGGCCGGGTGAAGTGGGACCCCCTCGGCCTCCTGCCGCAATGCAGCGCAGTGCGGGAGGGGCTGAGCGGGTGACGACGCCCGGCCGCGAGTGGGGCACGCCGGCGACAGGACCCGCGGCAGAACGGTCGGCCAGTATTGGGCCGGATGACTTGGCCCGGCACTAGGAGAGGCCCCAGGCGATGGGCTCAATATACAGGTCGATCTGGACGCCGGCGACCCCCGGGACGGCCCGCGCGATCTCCTCCACCGCCCGCTTGCTCGTCTCGCTGTAGACGCCGCCGGTGACCAGAACCCGCCGCTGCCGGCAGGAAGCGGTGAGGACCGCGCCCCGCGTCCGGGGGTCGGAGGCCAACGCGGCCTCCACCCTGCTGGCCAGGGAGAGGTCGGCCAGGGCGGCCAGCGACTCGGGGGTCATGGTGAACTCCGGCTTGCGGGCCAGCGTGACGATCACCTCGACCGCTGACTCGGCGGAGAGGTAGCCCGTGTTCAGGACCAGGTCGTAGAGGCGAGGGTCGCGCCAGTCCACGTCAAAGAGATAGCGCATGCGCGCCGCCCGGTCCCGGTCTTCCCGCTCCACCATCCGGAGGGCGGCCTCAGGATCCAGCTTCTCCCGCTCCGCCACGCGGCGCGCCCGGACCTCCAGCGGGGCTACGATTCGGATCTTGATGACGTGCGGGACATCCCGGAAGAGGACCTGCCCCCCCCGCCCCACCAGGATGACCTGGCCCTCCCGGGCCAGATCGTAGACCGCCTCCCGCACGTAAATGGAGTACCGCCGCTTCTCCTCGTCGATCCGCTCCCAGAGAGTGGGGGCCTTGTCGGCCACCTCCTCCAGCTTGGTCTCCTGGACCCCGTAGGCCGCCGCGGCCTTCATGATGATCTCCCGGTCGGCCACCGGGAGGCCCAGGACCTCTCCCACGCGGGCGGCAATCGCGGTGCCGCCGCTCCCCCACTCCTGGGAAATGGTCAGGACTGCCATGGCCACCTCCCCCGAGGCACCTCGGCGCCCCGGCCTCCCCCGCAGCCCGGGCGATCCCCGCCCGCGGCAGGGGCGCACTCCTCCAGCCGGACCGCCCCCGCCGTGGCGTGCCGCCAGGCGATCTCTAGCGCCGCCGGAAGTCGGGGTTGGCCCGCCAGGCCCGCCTCAGCGTGTCCCCGCGGAGGCCGCAGCGGAGGGCCTCCAGGGCCAGGACATCCTCGGAGGCCACGTTCCCCAGGCTGACGTTCGGCCCGAACCGGAGGATGAAGTGTCGCTGCTGGGCCGCCAGCGGCGCCTCCCAGATGAGGCAGGCGGGCTCCTTGACCCCGGCCACCAGGGCGTCGATCTCGGCATCCAGCGGGGTCCCGTGGGCGTCCATCACCCCCACTCCCCGGCCGGCCTCCCGCGCCTCCACCAGGACCATGAACGCCCCGAGGGCCAGGTCCCGCTCCGCCTCCTCGGCCAGCCTCCGCATGGTGAGCGCCTCCCCGAGGTCCTTCTTGCCCACCTCCGTGATGACCCGGAAGCCCGCCCGCACCGCCCTCCGGATCACCGTCTCCCGGGTCCGCGCGTCCATGGCGATGGTGCCGTCGGAGATCTCGATGGCGTTGAACCCCAGCGCCTCCGCGCGGGCCAGGTAGCGGTCGAAGGTCCCCTGCCAGACGCACACCTCCTGGAAGGTCCCCCCGGGCATGCAGTAACACCCGGCCGCCGTGATCAGGCGCACCTTCCGCTTCAGGAGGGGGGCGTCAAAGAAGGCGGAGGTCCCGAAGGTGAGCTTGACCACGTCAATGGTGTCCGCCGCCGCCGCCATCAGGTCGGCCGTCTGGTTGACGCCGAGCCCCTTGTCCATGACCATCGTCCAGCCGATGGCCCGGGGCTTCCCGACCCGCTCCTTCACCGGGAGCGTGAAGACCCCGTCCCAGGCCTTCCGGACCGCCATCCCCTTCCGGGTCCCGGCCTTGCTGCCGGTCCGCGCCATTACGCGAGTCCCTCCAGGCAGTTCCGCGGGCCGCAGAGGGTCGCCCTGGCGCTCCGGATCTCGGCCCGGTCCACCAGGGCCAGCATCGCCTCCAGGCGGAGGCGCGCCAGCTCCGGCGTGTCCAGGGCGGGCACGGGCAGGCACTCGTAGAGGAGGACGGTCTGTCCGTGCTTCTCGGTGGCGCTGTCGAAGAGGAGCTTGGCCAACCGCTCCCGCGGCTGGATGGCCGTCACGACGGGTGCCGTCCGCCCCGACTCCACCTTGGGGTAGACGATGCGGAGCGGGGGGCTCTCCAGGATGTCCCGCGCGGTCTGGACCGGCGCCAAATCCAGGGCGATCTTGGTGGCCCAGACGTCGGGCACCGGGGGGAGCGTCACCTTGAGTCGGGCCGCCGCCTCGGGGAAGTCGTGGGTCAGGTTTCCCACCCGGACGTTGTCGAAGAGGGAGCCCTTGTAGAACCGGTAGCCGCCCTCCTCGACGCGGAGGTGGGTCATCTCGGTGCTGAACACGGTGAACCCGCGCGTCAGGCCGGCCAGGAGGAGGCAACTCTTCCCTGCACCCGCCGGGCCCGGGATCAGCCAGAGCTCCCCGGTAGCCTCGTCCAGCATGGCGCTCGCGTGGAACGTGTAGGTCCGGTAGTGCTTCTCGAGGGCGTAGATGACGTAGCGGTAGAGGAACCCCAGGTTGCCGAAGAGCGTGTAGCGCCGGTCCAGGACGCTCGCCTCGAGGGCCGTGAAGTCGCCCACGGCCACCACCCGGTCCTCCCCCAGGAGGAGCCGTGGCGGCGCCTCCTTCTCGTCCAGGATGAGGATCTCCGCGTCCAGGTCGGGGGTGTAGGGGATCTCCCGGATGGCGTGGTAGTCGGTCAGGAGGGACTGCTGCACCTGGGCGGTGAAATACTCCGGACTGCGGATGAGCTCGCCGTTGTTGCTCACCAGGCCGAGCCGCGCGTCAAGGACCTGCACCCCCCGCCGGTGCATGGCGTCTGGCTCCTCGGTGGCGCCCCCGGGGGAGCGCCCGGGGCGCCCCGCCGGATGGACCACCCGCCTCGGGGCTCAGGCCACGTCCACCTTGATGAGGTTCGTTGTCCCCGGCGGCCCCGTGGGGGGCCCGGCCGTGATGACGAACCGGTCCCCCGGCTGCACCAGGCCGGACGCCAGCGCGGCCTCCTTCGCCTGGGCCATCATGGCCTCCATGTTGCCCTGCTTGTCGGTCACCCGGGGGGTGACCCCCCACACCAGCGCGAGGCGCCGGGCGACGGCTTCCGTGGCGCTGGCAGCCAGGATGGGCTGGCGCGGGCGCAGGCCGGCAATCATCCGGGCCGTTCTCCCGGTCCGGGTCGGGCAGACGATAGCCTTGGCCTGGATCTCCTGGGCCACCAGGCACGCTGCCTCGCAGATGGCGAAGTGGACCGTCCGGGCCTCGCGCGAGGTGCGCCGGTGTTTCGTCCAGGCCTCTTCCTCCAGGGCCCGCTCGGCGGCCTCGGCGATCCGCGCCATCACGGCCACCGCCTCCACCGGGTGGCGCCCGGTGGCGCTCTCCTCCGACAGCATGACGGCGTCGGTCCCGTCCAGGACCGCGTTCGCCACGTCGGAGGCCTCCGCCCGGGTGGGGCGCGGGCTCGTCACCATAGAGGAGAGCATCTGGGTGGCGGTGATGGCCGGCTTCCCCCGGGTGTTGGCCATGGCGATGAGGCGCTTCTGGGCCAGCGGGACCTCCTCCAGCGGGATCTCCGCCCCCAGGTCCCCGCGGGCGATCATGATGCCGTCCGAGACCTCCAGAATCCCCTCGATGTTCTCCAGGGCGTCTCGCTTCTCGATCTTGGCGATCACCGGGATCTCCGCGCCCGCCTCCGCCAGGAGGGCCTTGGCCTGGTGGATATCCTCGGCCGTCCGGACGAAGGAGACGCCCAGGTAGTCCACCCCCTGCTGGACGGCGAAGGTGAGGTCCCCCCGGTCCTTCTCGGTCAGGGCCTTCACCCTCCGACCGCCTCCGGGGAGGGTCACCCCCTTGTGGGGGAAGAGAGTCCCGCCCACCACGACCCGGCAGCGGACCTCCTCCCCCCCCTTCTCGGTCACCTCCAGGCGGAGCCGCCCGTCCGAGAGGAGGATGGTCTCCCCGACCTCCACCTGCTCCAGCAACTCCGGGTGCCCCACGGAGATGACCTCCGGCGTCCCCACCACATTCCGGGTCGTGATGGCCAGGACATCCCCGGGCCGCAGGTAGATGGAGTCGGTGGCGAGCTCTCCGATCCGCATCTTCGGCCCGGCCAGGTCCTGAAGGACCGCCACCGGCCTCCCCTCCTCCTGGGAGAGGCGCCCGACCAGCTCGATGAGACGCCGGTGGTCCTGGTGCGTCCCGTGGGCGAAGTTGAGGCGGGCCACGTCCATCCCCTTGCGGATTAAGCCCCGGATGACCCCCTCGGTTCGGCTGGAGGGCCCCAGGGTACAGACGATCTTTGTCCGGCGCATCGGTACTCCCCTCAGGCCGGCGCCGTGCCCGCGCCGGGGCGGGTTGGCGCCTCCCCGTTGTCGCTCTGGCGGAGCGCCGGCAGGGCGTCAGCCTTCACGTTAAGCAGGCGCTCCCGGACCGGCCGCTCCAACCCCTGAACCCACACTGTATAAAGAATACAGCCTTCCCCACAACACAAAAGCGGGGGGCCCCTTCCACCCCCCGCTTCCCCTTCCTTCAGCCGAGGAGAAAAGCCGCACTGCCCTGCGCCGCCTGCTGCGGAGGCCCCGTCCGTCAGGCCCTGGCGGCGCCGCCTGCGGAGTCGGGTCCCGCCGCGACGGGGACGTCGCCGCGGAAGCCCAGCTCGCGGGAGATATGGCGGGCGGTCTCCTTCACCAGCGGGACGAGGGTCTCGATCGGCCCCGGCAGAAGCTCCGTGGCCGCGACGCTGAGACCGATGGCCGCGACGACCTCGCCGCTCTCGTCCCGGACGGGGGCCGAGATGCCGCCCACCTCGGCCCGCCACTCCCCTACCGTCACGGCGTATCCAGTCATCCGGACAGCCTCCAGCTCCTCCAGAAGCTTGATCTCATCGGCGACGGTGGCCGGGGTAAAGCGCCGGAGGCCCAGAGCCACGACCTTCCGGAGCATCTCTGGTTCCAGGAAGGCCAGGAGGGCCCTCCCGGCGGAGACGGCGTGTGCCGGGACCCGACCCCCCACCGGGGCGTCTGCATGGACCGGCGGGGTCCCGTCCACCCGGTCGAGATAGACCACCTCGCTCCCGTCCAGAATGGCGAGGTGGGCCGTCCCGGCCGCCTCCCGGGTCAGGCGCTCCAGCGAGGGCCGACTCGCCTCCGGGTAGCCGAACTGGCCCGCAGCGACGCGGCCGACCTCCCAGGGCCGGATCCCCAGGCGGTACTTGCCGGACCTGGGGTTCTTCCGGACGTAGCCCCGGACCCGGAGGGTGGCGAGGAGGCGGTGGACCGTGCTCTTGGCCAACCCGAGGCGCACCCCCAGCTCGGTCACGCCCAGCTCGGGCCTCTCCCGGATGAAGGCCTCCAGGATGTCCAGCCCCCGGCCGAGCGACTGGGCCAGCCGCGCCGTCTCGCCTCGCACCCGCCCCCTGCTCCGATCCATCCCAGTCCCCTAGTGCCGGGCCAACTCATCCGGCCCAATACTGGCCGACCGTTCTGCCGCGGGTCCTGTCGCCGGCGTGCCCCACTCGCGGCCGGGCCCCTAGCGCGTGATGGCGAAATCCAGCCCGAGGCGTCTCAAGGTCCCGGGGGTCGGGACGCCGTCGCCGTCCCAGCCCCGGAGACGGTAATACTCGGAAAGGAGCGGGTCCAGTTCTTCGGGCGGGCAGTGCATGCCCTTCGAGGGCCCCTCGGGAATCGGGACGTGCAGGACCCGGTACGGGAGGGTGTCGTCCTTCCGCCGCAGCCCCTCCCGGCAGTTGTAGGCCCGCTCCAGGGTATAGATCCGCTCGCCCATGGCCTCGACCTCCTCGAGGGAGCAGTCCCATCCGGTGACAGCGGCGATCACCTTCCGGTAGTTCTCGTTCAGGAAGAGGCCGAGCCCCCGCTCCGCCGTGAACCGGCAGAGGACCAGGGAGTCCCCCACGGCGGTGAAGTGCTGGCTCCGGCAGGCGAAGGCCGGCTTGTCCGCCGTGC
>JBOHQK010000075.1:0-4844 GCA_050732195.1 Methylomirabilales bacterium (SeqCode) | reverse complement strand
GGCCGGGACGGCCGCGACGGACCGGGCGCCTGGGCCGCCGGCCGCCCTCCGGGAACTCACGGCCCGGGCGGCCGAGCAGTTCGCGCGGGGGCAGGAGATGCTCCGGCAGGGTAACTGGGCGGGGTACGGCGAGCAGATGCGCGGGCTGGATCAGACCCTGAAGACGCTCCGGGAACAGACGAACCGCTAGTGCCGGACCAAGGAATCCGGCCCACTCCTGACAGACCGTTCTGCCGCGGGTCCTGTCGCCGGCGTGCCCCACTCGCGGCCGGGCGTCGTCACCCGCTCAGCCCCTTCCGCACTTCGCGGAATTGCGGAAGGAGGCCGAGGGGGTCCCACTCGGCCCGGCGCTCTGGGGCCGCGCCCGGCGCCACCCGCGGCTCGGCTGCGATCCCAGGGGCAATTCGTTGGAGCGGCACTAGGGGGGCTCAGGAGCCGAGGCCGATCCACTCGGATCCGTCGGCCCACACCTCTTTCTTCCAGATGGGGACCGCCACCTTCAGGCGCTCGATGGCATAGGCGCAGGCCTCGAGGGCCTGCTGCCGGTGGGGGGCGGCGACGGCGATCACGACGCTGGCCTCCCCGACGTCAAGCCGCCCCACCCGGTGGCTCATGGCCACCGCGTCCACCTCCCACTTGCCCCGGATCTCGGCGGCGATCTCCCGCATCTTGGCCAGGGCCATCTCGGGGTAGACCTCGTACTCCAGATGGTCCACCTGCCGACCGCGCGAGCGCTCCCGCACCACCCCCGTGAACGTGGCGATGGCCCCGGAGGAGCGGCGGGCCACCTTCGCCGCCACGGCGTCCACCGACAGGGGGGCGTCGGTGATCTCGAACAGCGAATCCCCGGTCCCGCCGCTTACCGGCGGGATGAGAGCGACCTCGTCCCCGGCCTTCAGGGGGGCCGATCGGTCCGCGTACTCCCGGTTCACAGAGAGGAGGAGGTGCCGGGCGATCCCCTGGAGACGGGGATGGGCCGCTGCCAGATGCGCCAGCAGGTCCCCCGCCGTCGCCCCCTCCGGGACCTCCACCTGAAGCGAGGCCTGCCCCACTGCCTCCCGCGCCCCCGCGAAGCAGCGGACCGTTACCTGCACGGGCTCCCCTCCTCGACCCGGCCGGGCCGCGGGGCCGGGAGCGGGCAGCAGCAGTTCAGGTCCGGCCGGGGACCCTCGACGGGCACGCCGACCCTCCCGAGCGCCCAAGCCATTCCTGTGGGAACCTCCGCCTTGACTGGCGCGGCCGCGACGTCGTGGTTCGGGCTCTGATCAAGTAAACTCAATAAGTTAGTATAAGTCATGCGCTCCATCGCGGTGGCTCGAACGCTAGCATGCCTGGAGCGCAAAGGTCAACGGCATTAGATATTTGCGTTGTTTTCGTCAGGCAAAAATAGCGCGCCGCGCAATGGAGAATTTCCCGACTCACCTGGCCCACGGGACCGGTGAGCCACTTCCTCCTTGACGGTCCCGAATCCACATGTTAAAAAAGCCCTTACCAAAACCGAGTCCTGCGAGGCCGCACCGGGCGGGGCTTCGCCCGGTTCTGTGTCTCTGGAGACGCGCGTGAAGGGCCTCGCGGGCAGTCGCGCCACCGATGGAGTCGCAGAGAGCGTGATAAGGTAGAGCGTGCCACAGGATCGGGATCCCCTCACACCTGTCCGCATCGTGGCCCCCTCCCGCCGGGAGCGGGGCCTTGCCTTTGACGCCTTTGCCCGCCTGCTCCTGGACGCGGCCGGCTACCTCCCCACCAAGACCCGGCTGAGCGTGACGCCCGGTGGCGCCCTCCTGGACATTCGCGCGAACGCGAAGGAGAAGGCCGCCGGGCATCCCCTCCTCGGGGAGGGCCGCGCCCCGGCCCGCGAGGTCGGCCCGGAGGAGGTCCGGCGCTTCTTCCACCGTTTCCGGCGGGAGCGGCGGCAGGCCAAGCGTCTGACGGCCTGGGCCCTGGCACCGGGGGGATTCAGCCGGAGCGCCCTGGCCTGGTTCGACCGCCTCACCGACCCGGCCCGGGGCGAGTTCCGGCTCTACGGCCCGGAGCGGATCCTGCACCTGCTCGCCCGCGCGGGGCTCGTGCGCGACCCGCTGGAGTTGGACGCCGTTATCCGCGCCCGGTGCACCCTCCCCCTCGGCCCGCGGGCCCTGCTGTACACGCAGGGGCAGTTTTGCTGGGTGCAGACCGCCCTGGTGAACCGGCGGCCGGCCCTCTTCTTCCTCCTGACGGCGGAGGGCAACCCCCTCCCCCGGCGGGTGGCCGAGGAGGTCCGACGCCTCGAGCCTTCCCTCCGGGATAAGAAGCCCTACGACCTCCTCCTCCGCGAGAAGATCCTTCTCCGGCTCCTCTCCCTGCAGCCCCTGGATGCCGAGGCGTTGGCAGCCGCCCTGAAGGAAGACGGCCCGGATGTTCTGACGGTCCTCCAGCTCCTGCACCGGGAGGGCCTCCTCGCCTGCCACCGCCTCCCCCGCCGGCCCCGGAAGCAGGACCGGTACGCCCTGGTGCCCAAGTTCCCCGTCTTCCTGGACCTGGCGCGTGAGTTCCTGACGGGGCCGCACCGGTTTCCCTTCCTGGCCTCCCCCTTCGCCTCCCAGCAGATCCGGGAAGGGCTCCTCGGACACTTGCAGATGCGCTTCTCCGGGCGCCTGCCCGAGCAGGACCTGCCCGAGGCCGTCCGGTTGGCCTCGGCCTCCCCCGCGGCGTTAGCCTATGCCCTCTTCGAGGAGCCGGCCCCCGGAACGCCCGCCCCGGCCGGCACCGCCCTGACCGCTGCGCTAGCCCGGAGATTCCTCCGGGACACCGAGGAGCCCGGGTTGGACGCAGTGCTCGCCGCGCGCGGCATCCGGAGCATCCTGACCCGCACCACCGTGAAGGCAGCCGCCGTCCAGGAGCCGTACTTCGCGGCGGCGGCCGAGAGCCTCCGGACCCTCCCCAAGGCGGCCGGAACCCCCGCCGGGCCCGGAACGCCCCTCCGCCCCGAGGTCGAGACTGCTCTCGAACTCGGGGCGGCGACGATGCACATGGCGGAGTACGACCACGCCATCGCCTACCTGGAGCGGGCCATCAAGGAACTCAAGGACCCCCACTGGCTAAAGACCGCCTGGAACAACAAGGGGCTCTGCTACTTCAACAAGCGGAAGTACGGTGAGGCCATCGACTGCTTCAACGAGGCCCTGAAGCACGACCCGATGCTCAAGCAGGCCTGGTTCAACAAGGCGGTCTGCCTGCGGGAGGTGGGGGACAGCACCGGCTCCATCCGCTGCGCCAAGCGGGCCCTGGAGATTGACCCGCACTACAAGGAGCCCCGCGACCTCCTCCAGCGCATCCAGCAGGCGCAGGCTGCGTCCACCCTCCCGGCCCGCACCTAGCGGGCCTCATCCCACGTTCACCCCCTGCTTGAACACCAGCACTCCGCCGTAGTAGCCGGTCACCAGGATCAGGACCAGGCCGGTCAGGAGGAGCAAGCCGTACAGCAGGACGAACGGGCCGGGCGCGTCGCGCCCGGAGAACCGCCGGCGCTCCACCCAGCGCAACAGCCAGGCCACCAGGTAGGTCGCCCCCGTCCCGAACCCCAGGTTCCGATGGAGGACGATCAGGGCACCCACCTCCCCCGTGAGCGGAACGGGGTCGGCGTCGTAGAGGCCGGCCGCGATGTTCGCCGCGAGGAGGAACGGCACGAGGGCCAGGAGGTGGCCCCCCGTCTGGCGGAGGGGGGGCCGCTTCAGGATGAGCCCCAGCCCCTCGAAGAGGGACGCCCCCACGGCAGCCGCGAGGGCGAAGTGGACCAGCGGCGGGTGGAGCGGGAAGTCGAACATCAGGGTGACCCTACCACGCGGTCCAGGCGCGCTCAACCCCGCGAGGGGGCCGATGCGAAAAAGGCCCGGGGGGCATCGCCCCCCGGGCCTCGACCGACTCGGAACGCTCCTTACATGCCAGCCATGCCGGCCAGGGCCTTGGCCGCCTTCGCCTCCGCCTCCGCCCGGTAGTGCAGGTTCGCGTCCTTGGTGTCCGCGGCCTTCTTGTGGCTGGCCTCCGAGGCCTTGTTCAGTTCCTTGGCCACGTTCACCATCGCCTGGCCCGCCGCCTTGGCCTTGGCGTCGGCGATCTTCATCACGGCCCCCTCGGCCTTCGCGATCGCCTCCGCCGCCTCCTTCTGGAGCTTCGGGCACTGGAAGGCCAGCGCGGGCCCCGCGACCAGGAGCACCGCCAGCGCCACCACCACCACCGCTGTCAACCGCCGCATGCCTCTCCTCCTTTCGCTGCGTTCGCTCCGCTCGGGAGCCGTGCCCCGGCCGGGAAAATCCGGCGGGCGCTCCCTGCGCCTATCCTCCACAACTCCGGCTTCCCCCCCGCGGTTCCCGCCTAGGGGGCCTTGCGGATCTTGAGGAAGACCTGGGCGAGACCCGCCTTATCCTGTGCGGAGATCAGGCTGTAGGTCAGGCCCCCCTGCTTCCAGATCAGGAGGCTGTGCTGGTCCGCGTGGGCGAGATACGGCTGCCACGTCTCGATCCGCATCCGGTTGCCCGCCGGAATCGTCAGCTCTCGACCCGGGAGCACGAGGAGGGTGCTCGTCCGCCCTGTCCGGTCCCGGTAGAGGATGGCGACCCCCTTCTCGCCCATGACCACGGCGGGGTAGGCCTCCAGCAATTCCAGCTCCGCGTCGCCCGCGAAGAGCCGCTCCAGGGGAAGCCCGAGGCTCTCGCGCGCGTACCGGAGGAGCGCCGCGCGGTCCGCCCGCTCCGCGCGCCAGCCGTGGCTCAGCGCGACCCGGGCGTGTTCGGTCACGGAGGCCTGGGTGAGCATCTGGATCGGCTCCGCCCGGCCGGCCAGCAGGAAATAGAGGGACGGCGTCACGA
>JBOHQK010000074.1:0-4920 GCA_050732195.1 Methylomirabilales bacterium (SeqCode) | reverse complement strand
GCGACGCCGAAGCCGGAGGCGGGGCAGGCCCTCGTGCGCCTCGAGGCGGTCGGGGTCAACTACATTGACATCTACCACCGGACCGGCCTCTACAAGAACCCGTTGCCGTTCACGCTGGGCCTGGAGGCATCCGGCGTGGTCGAGGCCGTCGGGGCCGGCGTCAGCGAGGTCCGGGTGGGGGAGCGGGTGGCCTACCAGGGGGTCCAGGGCTCCTACGCCACGCACGTCCTCGTCCCTGCCGCGCGGCTCGTCGCCCTCCCGGCCGGCCTGGATGCCCGGACCGGGGCGGCCGCGATGCTCCAGGGGATGACGGCCCACTATCTGGTCCACGACACCTACCGTCTCCAGCCGGGCGAGACCACCCTCGTGCACGCGGCGGCGGGCGGGGTCGGGCTCCTCCTCATCCAGATGGCGAAGCGCCGGGGGGCGCGGGTCCTGGGGACGGTTTCGACGCCGGAGAAGGCGCGCCTGGCCAAGGAGGCCGGCGCCGACGAGGTCATCCAGTACACGACGCAGGACTTCGAGACCGAGGTGAAGCGCCTGACCGGCGGCCGGGGAGCCCAGGTGGTGTACGATTCGGTCGGGAAGACGACCTTTGAGAAGAGCCTGAACGTCCTCGCGCCTCGGGGCACCCTGGTCCTCTTCGGCCAGGCGAGCGGCCCCGTCCCGCCCGTGGACCTCGGGATCCTGGCCGGCAAGGGCTCCCTCTACGTGACCCGGCCGACCCTCGGGCACTACGTCGCCACCCGCGAGGAGCTACTCAGGCGGGCGGGGGGGGTCCTGGGCTGGGTGAAGAGCGGCGAGCTCACGCTCCGGATCGAGCACACATTCCCGCTCGCCCGGGCGGCCGAGGCCCACCGGGCCCTCGAGGGGCGCAAGACGACGGGGAAGGTCCTCCTCATCCCTTGAGGCCCCGGGGCACCCGCCTGACGCCGCGGCCGGGGCGGGTCCCCGAGGAGTGTTCCCATGCCCTTTGCGTACTACAGGCGGCTCACACCGGCGCAACAGTGCATCTACCGGCAGAGCGACGCGGTCACGGCGGTCCCGCTGCCGGATCCCGATGCGCTGCGGTCGCGGGTGGGCGAGGTCACGGAGGCCCTCGCGAGCGGCGATCGCCTCGGGACTCAGGCCGCGGCGGACGGCCTGCTGGCGGCACTCTGCGCGGCGCTCGGGGTGGCCCCCGTCCTGGTCAAAGTGCTGGCGGCCCGTCCGGCGCAGCACTGGGGCGAGCTGCACGGCCTCTACACGCCTGCCGAGCGGGGCAGGGCAGCCCGGGTGACCCTCTGGATGCGCACGGCCCAGCGCCGCCAGGTCGTGGCCTTCCGGACCTTCCTGCGGACCCTCTTGCACGAGCTCTGCCACCACCTCGACTACGAGGTGCTCAAGTTCCCGGACTCGTTCCATACGGAGGGCTTCTACAAGCGGGAGTCGAGTCTCTTCCACCAACTCATGGGCCAGGAGCATCGTGCGGCGCCCGGCCCGCGGTCCATCCCTGCGAAGGCCTGACCCCGGGAAGGCCAACGACCGGTGTGGGAGGCACTCTTGCATCCCTTCATCCCTATACTCGCGGAGGGGCCTCATATGTACAGGGTCTTCGCGGTCGCCTTCATCGTGTTGGGGTTCTATGGCGTCAACTACTACTTGCTGCCGCCGGGCGGGGTCACCGCCAGGATCGGCCCCGGTCCCTTCCACGAGGCGCGGCAGGCGATCGCCGGCGGCCAAGCCCACGTCGAGGCAAGCGGGCGGGTCGTTCAGGGCATTGACCGGCTGCTGAAGCGGGTCCCGCTCCGGGCTGAAGCCGAGCTCCTCCTGGAGCGGGTAGACGAGGCGCGGATCGGGGTTACCCAACTCCTCGGGGAACAGCGAGAGGTGAACGCGCAGATCGCCGCGACCCTCAAGCGGGTGGACGGGAAGCTGGAGGAGGGACTGGCGGGCCTCGCCGGGGTGGGTGACCTGGCGGCCGCAATCACCGCGGAGACCGCGCGAAGGGCAATGCTGAACGTCGTATGGGGGCTCGCGGCGTGTGCGGTCCTGTTCCCCCTGGCCGCGTACGCGGACGCCGTGAGCCAGCCCCGGCGGGGGCCGCTCGTCCGCTAGGGACCTCTCAGCCGAGGCCGAGCCACCACCGGGCCAGGGCCCCGGCCAGCGCGGGCTTTTTGGGCTCGTCGGGTGCGGGAACGGGAAGCGTTTGGAGCGCGCGCCGCGGAGCGTCGAGGCCGTTCAAGGGAAGCGTTGCGGACGTGCTGTGTGTGAGGGGGGGGCTCGAGGACGAGGGGGTCCCATGTGCGGGCGGCAGGTGGAAAGGAGGCGGCGATGGCTGAGACGATCCGTCGAGTCGACTACTTCTACGTCCTGACCCCCGACAAGCCGGGGGAGGGGGCACGGGCCCTGGCAACCCTGAAGGAGGCCCGCGTCAACCTGCTCGCCTTCACGGGGTTCCCGAGGGGTCAGCGCTCCCAGTTGGACTTCGTGCCGGCCGACCCGGCGGCCTTCGTGCAAGCGGCGAAGAAGGCCCGCTGGAAACTCAGCCCGCGCAAGACCGCCTTCCTCGTCGAGGGGGAGGACCGCATCGGGGCTTTCGCTGACGTCGCGGCCAGGCTCGCGGCGGCCAAGATCAACGTCACCGCCACCAATGCGGTCTGTGCCGGGGCGGGGCGCTACGGCGCGATCGTCTGGGTCAAGCCCCGGGATGTCAACCGCGCCGCGAAGGCGCTGGGGATAGGCGGGGGGCCGGTTCCTTGACGGCGCTCGCGCCGCCGCAGTATCGTCCGCGCGCCGCGCGGCCGGACCAGAGGCGGCAGGGGGGAGGAGGCGGACCATGCCGACCTACATCATGCTCTCAACCCTCACGGACCATGGGCGCAAGACGGTGAAGAGCAACCCCAATCGGATCAAGGAGGTCAACCGGGAAGTGGAGGCGCTGGGAGCCAAGGTGGTGGCGCAGTACGCCGTGCTGGGGCTCTACGACTTCGTCAACGTGGTCGAGGCGCCCGACAACGAGACGATCGCCCGCGTCTCCGTGGAACTGGGATCCCGGGGGACGGTTCAGCTCATGACGCTGCCGGCGATTCCCATCGAGGTCTTTGCGAAGAGGGTCAAGGGGAAGTGAGGCGGATGCGCGGCCTGGCCTCCCCCGGGGGCGGCATTGCGCCCGCCCGGCACCTATACTACAATGACCCTAGCCGGGAGCCGCTTCGGGCCGCCGGCGGGGAGGATGGATGAACGACGAACGAAAACAGGCCCTCTTCATCGACTTCGAGAACATTGCCCTTGGACTCAGAGACTCCAAGCACAAGTCCTTCGACGTCAACCTGGTCCTGAAGCGGCTGGTAGAGAAGGGCAAGATCATGGTGAAGCGGGCCTACGCCGACTGGGAGCGGTACCTGGAGTACAAGCGCCCGTTCCACGAGGCGGCCATCGAGCTCATTGACATCCCCCAGAAGAAGTACAGCGGGAAGAACAGCGCGGACATCCGGCTGGTGGTGGACGCCATGGACCTGGCCCACGGGAAGGAGCACCTGGACACGTTTGTCATCGTCTCCGGGGACAGCGACTTCTCCCCGCTGGTCTCCAAGCTCCGGGAGAACGACAAGTACGTCATCGGGATGGGGGTGAAGAACTCCTCCTCCGAGCTGTTGGTGGACAACTGCGACGAGTTCATCTACTACGAGGACCTGCTCCGGGCCACCAAGAAGGCGGTCCCGATCCAGAACCTCCCGGAGAAGCGCACCGAGGTCTTCGCGATGGTGACCGACGCCATCCGCGCCCTGCAGCGGGAGAACAAGGAGGTCCTCTGGGGCTCCATGATCAAGCAGACCATGAAGCGCAAGCGCCCCGACTTCGACGAGGGGTACTACGGGTACAGCACCTTCTCCAAGCTCCTGGAGGACGCGGCCAAGCACGGCATCCTGGAGCTGAAGAAGGACCAGCGGAGCGGGACCTACATCATCACCGGCTTCACCGAGGTCGCGTAGTGCCGGGCCACCTGACGTCGCCTCCCGTCGTTCTCCGACCACCCTTCGGGCGGGGCCCACGGCGGTCCGGAGCGTACCAACGGCGTACCCGGCACCCCGACCGTCGCGTGAGCATGAAGGGCCATTCGGTGGCGTCGGGATAGGGAGGCGGGGTGGGCGGGACGCGGCGGCAGCAGATCGCCACCTGGCTGGCGGAACGGGCCTACACCCTGGACGAGTTGGTGCGGGTCTGCGGCGTATCGAAAGCCATCGTGGCCGAGGACATCCGGCACATCGGCCGCTCCCTCTCTCCATCCCAGCGCCTCCGCGTGGAGCCCTCGATCTGCCGAAAGTGCGGTTTCACCTTTTCCAAGCGGGACCGGATCACCGACCCCTCCCGCTGCCCGCGGTGTCGGAACGAATGGATCAGCCCACAGGCCTTCCAGATCATCTGACGGTTCTCCCCGCGGGGGCGGCCGCGGCCCCCACCCAGGCGACCCTCACCTTCAGCGCGCATCCCCGGTCCCTTGACGACAACCGCTACGTCTACGCCGTCCTCTCCCGGCGGGCGCGCGGGGTCTCCATCGGGGTGAACCTGAACCCGGACAAGGTGTGCAACTGGGACTGCATCTACTGTCAGGTGGACCGGACGACCCCCCCCACGATCCGGGAGGTGGACCTGGCCCGCCTCCGGGTGGAGCTGGACCAGGTGCTCGCGGCCGCGGCGAACGGCGCGCTCTTCACCCGCCCCCCCTTCGCCGGGATCCCGGAGGCCTTCCGGCGGGTTGCCGACATCAGCTTCAGCGGGGACGGGGAGCCGACCACGTACCCGCGCTTCAAGGAGGCGGTGGAAGCGGTCATCGCGGCCAAGGAGGCGGCAGGGCTGCCGGAGCTGAAGGTGACGGTCCTCACCAACGCCACGATGTTCGACCGGCCCGCCGTGCGGGAGGCGCTCGCCCTCCTGGAC
>JBOHQK010000073.1:0-13906 GCA_050732195.1 Methylomirabilales bacterium (SeqCode) | reverse complement strand
CTCGGGTCCCTCGTTGGGTGGGCCCGGATGGGTCACGGGGAGGGGTAAGGTGAAGCAGCTCCGCGACATCGTCCCGGGAGTGCTCTATTCGACCAGCCACGTGGGCAGCCTCCCCCAGCCCAAAGAGCTGCGCCTTCTCCGGAAGCGCATACGGGAAGGGGACGAGAGTGCCCGGGAAGAGTACCGCGTCCTTGGCGAACAGTTCACGAAGGAGTGGATGCTCTGGCAGGAAAAGGTTGGCATTGACCTCCCGGCCGGCGGCGAGTTCCTCCGCGAGGACATGGCCGCCTACTTCGGGCAGTACTTCGGCGGGACCCTCCTGGATTTCGTCCCCTCGTACGAGAACCGCCGGTATCGTCCGGTCGAATATGCCAAGCGGGTGGCCAGCGCCCCCCCCTTCCTGCGAGAGGCGTTCCAGCGGACGCAGGCGTACACGTCGCGCCCACTTAAGGAGACCATCACGGGTCCCGCGACGCTTGCCGACTGGGCGGTGCTCCGGTACCCGCCCTATTACCGGGACCAGCGCCTTTTTCGGCGGGACCTGGCGCAGGCCCTTCGTGAGCAGATCGGGTTCCTTCTCGAAGTCGGCTTGAAGGTCTTACAGGTGGACGAGCCGGCGCTAACGACGAAGCGCCGGCACCTCGAGGACGACCTGCTGGCGATTGCCGAAACTATCTCGGGCCTGGAGGATCGGGTCTACCTGATCCTGCACATCTGCTATTCCACCTATGAGGCGCTGGAAGGCGCATGGCGGGGGATCTGTGCCCTCCCGTTTCATCAAATTCATATGGAGATGGCGAACCGGAACTACGCGCTGCTTCCCTTGATCGAGCGGTATGGTCTGGCGGGGAAGGACCTGGGGCTGGGCGTGGTGGATGTGCACACCGATCGGGTGGAAACACCCGAAGAGATCGTGGCAGGCGTGGAGCGCGTTCGGCGGGTCGTGCCGGACGAGAAGATCCAGCTCTTGCCCGACTGCGGCTTGAAGGAGCGGACCGAGCCGGTGGCCAGGGCGAAGCTCGAGGCGATGTGCGCCGCCGCGAGCCTGCTTCGTGCGAAATACGGCTCCGCGAGGTGACGATGCCGGACAGGGGCTACTTCGCGTGGGCGGACAGGGCCTTCGACCGCCGCGCCATCTTCGACAAGCCCGAGGCCCTGAAGGGGATCCGGATCGTGGAACTCTGCACCCTGATCCTGGGCCCGGCCACGGCCGACTACCTGGGCGAGTTCGGCGCCCAGGTCATCAAGGTGGAGCTGCCCGGGACCGGGGACACGATGCGCTCCGTCTCCCCGGAGGGGTACTACTGGCGGAACCTCTGCCTGGGCTTCGCGCCGGAGAACCACAATAAGTACCACGTCGCGCTGGACGTCCACCACACGGAGGGGAAGGCCCTCTTCAAGCAACTGGTGGCCCGGGCGGACGTGGTGGTGGAGAACGTCCGGCCTGGCACCATGGATGCCTGGGGGCTCGGCTACCGGCAGCTCACCCAAGTGAACCCGCGCCTCATCTACCTGGCCGCCAGCGGCTTCGGCCAGTGGGGCCCCTTTTCGGTCGGGCGGGCCTCGTACGACTTGCTCGCCCAGGCAGCCAGCGGCATGGCCTATGTGGGCGGCTTTCCGGGGCGCCCGCCGCTCAAGGTCGGCATCTACATCGGGGACTTCTTCGGTGCCACCATGAACGCGATCGCCATCCTCACGGCCCTGCGCTACCGCAACCGGACCGGGAAGGGCCAGTACATCGAGTACTCCCAGGCGGAAGGCCTCATCCGGACCCTGGACTGGACCTGGCTCTTCCAGCACCTGACCGGACAGGAGCGGGGGCGAACGGGGAACCGGGACGTGGCGGTGGCCCCGTCGGACATCTTCCGCTGCAAGAACGGCTTCGTCGCCATCGCCGCCGGGACTGACGAGCAGTTCGCCGGCCTCTGCAAGGCCATGCGCAGGCCGGCCCTGGCGAAGGAGAAGCGCTTCGCCACCCTCGAGGCCCGCCTTAAGCCCGAGCACAACGAGGCTCTCTCTCTGCTCATCGCCCGCTGGGCGGCGGGGAAGACAAAGCTGCAGATCGATCGGGCCGGGGCGCGGTTCGGGTTTGCCGCCGCCCCCGTGATGGATGCGAGGGACCACCACGAGGACGCGCACCTCAGGGCCCGGGGCTCCGTCTGGACGCTGGACGATCCCCTCTACGGGCCGATGACCGAGTACGGGCCTGCCCCGAAGCTCTCGGCAACGCCGGGCCGGGTGAAGTGGGCCGCCAAGCCGGTGGGGTGGCACAACGCCTACGTCTTTCGGCGGATCCTGGGTCTCTCGGAGGAGGCCATCCGCGACCTTCAGGACAAGAAGATCATCGGCCGGTGGGCGGACCGGGTGGGCGCCAAGCCCCCGGACGACTGGACGCCGCCGGAGGGAGAATTCTTCTAGCCATGGCCGAGGCGCGACCCGCTGAGGGGCCGTGGTCCGAGTGGATCCGGGAGCGGGACGACTGGCGGAGTGCCCGCGGGAAGCCGGAGGCCCTGGACGATCTGACCGTCCTGGACCTGAGTAGCGGGCACCTTGGGGGATGCTTCTGCTCCTCTATCCTGGCCGAGTTCGGCGCCGAGGTCATCCGGGTCGAGCCGCCCGGGGGCGACATCCTCCGCCGCTTCAGCCCCTTCGGCCACCAGCACAAGGGCACCGGGCTGGCCTACCTGGTGGAGGGGCGGAACAAGCTTCACGTCACGCTGAACCTCCGGAGGCCGGAGGGGCGCCGCCTCCTCGCCCGCCTCGCGGCCAAGGCTGATGTTCTCCTGGAAACCTTCCCGGCGGGCCAAATGGACGCCTGGGGGATCGGCTACCGGCAGCTCAGCGGGAGAAACCCCCGCCTCATCTACTGCGCCCTGACCAGTTACGGCCAGTTCGGCCCCAGGGCCCGGACGGGCGCGCGGAAGCCCTCCTACGACGTCACGGAGCAGGCCCTCTCCGGCGTCGTCCACATCACGGGGGAGATGGCCTCCGGGGGGAAGCCGCAGCCGTGGGAGGTCCCCACGAAGGTGGGGGGCTGGTTCGCCTGGTACGCGGCCGGGGCCTGGGCAGCCTTCGGCATCCTCACCGCCCTGGAGTACCGGAGGGTGAGCGGGCAGGGGCAGCTCGTGGACGTGACCGGGGCCGAGGGAATCATGCGCTACGTGGAGGACATGGTCCTCTGGTACGAGAAGAGCGGCACCATCCGGGAGCGGATCGGGCCGCTGGACGCCTCCGCGTTCCCCTACACCTTCGTGAAGTCGAAGGGCGGCTACACCATGCTGGCCGGCTTCTCCGACCCCAACTTCACCGCCCTCACCACCATCATGGGGCGCCCGGACCTGAAGGAGGACCCCCGGTTCAGGACCTTCCTCGACCGGGCGAGACTGCCGAACAAGAAGGTCCTCCACGCCGAGCTGGAGCGCTGGTCCACCCGGCACACCTCCGAGGAAATCCTGGCGAAGGTCCAGGACTACATGCTGAACAAGCGGGGGCCCGGCACGGTCGCCACGGGGCGGGTCAACACCCTAACCGACGTCCTGCACGAGGAGAACTGGTGGGAGAGGGGAGCGCTGCAGCGGGTGGAGGATCCCGACTACGGCGACTTGGTCCTGCAGGGGCAACCCTGGAAGATGACCGAGACCCCGCCCCGCCTGCGCTGGGCCTGCCGGCCCGTCGGGAAGGACAACGCCAGCGTCTACCTGAAGTACCTGGGGATCGGGAAGGCCCGGCTCCACGCCCTGAAGAAGCAGCAGGTCATCTGAACAGGACAGGAGTGCTGGGCCAACGAATTGCACCAAGGATTGCCGCGGAGCCGCGGGTGGCGCCGGGCGCGGCCCCCGAGCGGCCCGGCCGTGAGTGGGGCACGCCGGCGACAGGACCCGCGGCAGAACGGTCTGTCAGGATTGGGCCGCATGACTTGGAGCGGCACTAGGAGGCCCCGTGGAGGTGTTGCTGGAGGGGGGCGCGCCCATCCGGTTCACCCACCCCGACGACTTCCGGGAGTGGGTCCGGACGCACAAGCGCCGGGAGCCGGTGGAGAAACTCCTGAGTGCCAGGGAGGCCGTCGCCCGGTACGTCGCCGACGGGGACTACATCGCCTACGATTTCTCCTCGCTGACCCGCGGGCCCCAGGCGCTTGTGCGGGAGATCATCCGGCAGCGGCGGCGGGAGTTGTGGGTCTGCGCCGAGTTCACCCTGCACGAGACGGCTCTCTTGACCGGCGCCGGCTGCTGCGATCGGATTGACGTCGGCTTCCTGGGGTACGGCGGCTACATCGGCCGCGCCGTGAGCGAGGGGCGGGTCCGGGTCTGCGAGTGGACGAACGGCTCCTTGGCGGTGCGGATGCTGGCCGGGGCTCGCGGGGTCCCCTTCCTCCCGGTCCGCAACCTCCTGGCCACCGACACCCTGCTCCAGTCCGGCGCGAAGGTGATCCGGGACCCCTTCACCGGCGATCCCGTCTGCCTGGTCCCGGCGCTGAACCCCGACGTCTTCCTCTGCCACGTCCACCAGGCGGACCTCTTTGGCAACGCGCGGATCTTCGGGACGAACCTCTTTGCCCTCGAGGCGGCCACCGCGGCGAAGAAGGTCATCGTCTCGACGGAGGAGATCATTGACCCCGGGGAGATCCGGCAAGACCCTGCCCGGACCACCATCCCCTACTTCCTGGTGGACGCCGTGGTCCACCTCCCCTTCGGTGCCTACCCCGGGGGGGTGCCGGCCCGCTACGAGTTGGACCTGGAGCACATTGACCGGGTGAACGCCATCCAGGACGATGCGGCGATGCAAGCCTACCTGGAGGAGTACATCTACGGCGTGCCGGACCACGAGACCTTCCTGGAGAGGAAGGTCGGGTGGGGCCGCCTGAAGGCGCTGATCCGCCGGGCGACGGTGCGGGAGGGGTACCACTGAGGCATGGCCACCGTCGAGTTCACGGACACGGAGTTCATGATCTGCGCGGCGGCGCGCCTCCTGGAGGACCGGAAAACGGTCTTCGTCGGCTGGGGGATGCCGCAGGTCGTGGCCATCCTGGCGGAGCGGCTCTACACCCCCCACCTGGTCCAGGTCTTCGAGTTCGGGGCGGTGGGGCCGCGGAGCCTCACCCCCTTCGTCCGGGGAACCATGGGCGGCCCGACCAACATCTACCGATCCCTCCAGTGGACGACTATGAACTGGGCCTTCTCCTACGCCGCGACCGGCTACATTGACTACGGCATGATCGGGGCGCTCCAGGTGGATCCCTACGGGAACATCAACTCGACCCTCCTCGGCGGGACCTACGAGCATCCCGCGCGCCGGTTCCCGGGGAGCGGCGGCGGGAACGAGGTCGCCTCCCTCTGCTGGAAGACCATCATTGTCCTGAAGCACGAGCCCCGCCGCTTCGTGGAGAAACTGGACTTCGTCACCTCGCCGGGCTACGGGGACGGAAACCGGGCGCGGGAGCGGGCCGGGTTGCCCCGGGGGACGGGCCCGTGGCGCGTCGTGACCAGCAAGGCCCTCTTCGGTTTTGACGGGGAGACGAAGCGGATGCGCCTCCTCGGGGTGCTGAGGGGCTTCCGGGCGGAGGAGGCGCTGGAGGGGATGGGGTTCGAGGTGAAGAGAGGGGGCTCACTCGAAGAGATGCCGCCGCCAGGGGAGGAGGAGTTGCGTCTCCTGCGGGAGGAGATTGATCCCAGCGGCATTATCATCAGGGGGGAGAAGATGCGGGCCACCCGGTGAGGGGCCCTCTGGTTGTGCACGGGGATGAGTTCAAGCCTGTGTTTGAGAAACTTGAGAATATAGAGAGTTAGACAATATTCCTTAACCTATATTCTCTCTTTTCTTAGGAGGGTGGGGGCATGGCAACGAGGGATGTGGTTATCCTGAGCGCGGTCCGGACGGCGGTCGGGAACTTCGGCGGAAGCCTCCGGGACATCTCGGCCAACGTCCTCGGCGGGATCGTCATCCGGGAGGCGGTCCGCCGGGCGGGCCTCGCGCCGGACGAGGTGGATGAAGTCATCATGGGCAATGCCATCGCGGCCGGCCTCGGCCTCAACCCGGCGCGGGCGGCGACGCTGGAGGGCGGGCTCGATGTCCAGACGCCGGCCTACACGGCCAACCACGCGAGCGGCTCCGGCCTGAAGGCGGTCGCGCTGGCCGCCCAGGCCATCAAGGCTGGGGAGGCCGAGGTGGTCGTGGCAGGGGGCATGGAGAGCATGAGCGGCTCCCCCTACCTCCTCCCGCGGGCCCGGTGGGGGCAGCGGTTGGGCCACGGGGAGGTGCTGGACAGCATGATCCTGGACGGGGTCACCTGCCCGACGACCCGGACGCGCTTGGGGCTGTACGCCGAGAGCATCGCCGCCGACATGGGGATCACCCGGGAGGAGCAGGACCGCTTCGCGCTGCGCAGCCACGGCAACGCGGTGGCGGCCATTGACGCGGGGAAGTTCGTGAGCCAGATCGTCCCGACGCCGGTCCCCCGGGCGAAGGGGGAGCCGGAATTCTTCGCCGTGGACGAGCACCCCAAGCGGGACACCTCCATGGAGGCCCTGGCCAGGCTCAAGCCCTCCTTCAAGCCCGGCGGGACCGTCACGGCCGGGAACTCCTCCGGGATCACGGACGGGGCGGCCGCCGTCGTCGTGACGACCTGGCAGAAGGCGGACCGCCTGGGGGTGCGGCCGATGGCCGTCATCCGGTCGAGCGCCTCCGCCGGGGTGGAGCCGACCGAGATGGGCCTCGGCCCCGTCCCCGCCTGCCGCATCGCCCTGGAGCGAGCGGGCCTGAAGTTCGATGACATTGACCTCATTGACTTCAACGAGGCCTTCGCCGCGCAGGCGCTGGGGGCGCTGAAGCTCATGGGGGCGGACCTGGCCCGGGTGAACATCTACGGGGGGGCCATCGCGATCGGGCACCCCATCGGGGCCTGCGGGGCGCGGACGCTGGTCACCCTCCTGTACGCGCTGTGGGATACCGGGAAGCGGCTCGGCCTGGACACGCTCGGCATCGGCGGGGGCCAGGGGGTCACGCTGATCGTCGAGCGGGCCTGAGGGGAGGCCGGGGGCCCGTTCCAGACGGGTGGGAGGCGTGAGCGAGGTTCAGCTCAAACTCGACGATCTCCACATGGCCTTCGGCGGGGTGACCGCCCTGGGGGGCGTGAGCCTGGAGGTCCGGCGAGGCGAGATCTTCTCCCTCATCGGGCCGAACGGGGCGGGGAAGACAGTTCTGCTGAATTGCATCAACGGCCTGTACACCCCACAGCAGGGACGGGTGGTCTTCGAGGGGGAGGAGATCAGTCGGCTCCGGCCCTCCCGGCGGGCCCGTCTCGGCATCGCGCGAACGTTCCAGAAGATCGAGCTCTTCAAGGGCATGACGGTCCTGGACAATATCCGCCTGGGCCGGCACCTCCACCTGCGGACGGGGCTCCTGGCCGGGCTCCTGTACGTGGGGCGGGCGGCGCGCGAGGAGGTGGAGCACCGCGAGTTCATCGAGCGGGAGATTATTGACTTCCTCGAGATTCAGCACATCCGCCACAAGATCGTCGGCATGCTCCCCTACGGCCTCCAGAAGCGGGTGGAGCTGGGACGGGCGCTGGCCCTGAACCCGAGACTCCTCCTGCTGGATGAGCCGATGGCGGGCTTGAACTTAGAGGAAGTGGAGGACATGGCCCGCTTCATTCTCGACATCAACGAGGAGGAGCGCTGGCGGGTGACCTGCGTCCTCGTCGAGCATGACATGGGCGTCGTGATGGACATCTCGCACCGGGTGGCTGCCCTCAACCACGGCGTGAAGATCGCCGAGGGTCCCCCCCAGGCCGTCCAGGGCCACCCGGAAGTCATCAAGGCCTACCTCGGGGAGGCACAGGAACTCTATGGCACGCGACGGTGACGCGGGATTCCCGGCCCCGGAGGTGACGCGGGATCTCACGATCCCTCGGCTCTTCCTCCAGGTGGCAGAGCGGTACGGGGACCGCAAGGTCGCCATGCGGGAGAAGGAGTACGGGGTCTGGCGGCCCATCACGTGGCGCCAGTACCTGGAGCACGTGCGGGATCTGGCCCTGGGGTTCATGGCGCTCGGGCTGCAGCGCGGGGACAAGGTCGTCCTGATGGGGGACAACCGGCCCGAGGGGCTCTGGGCGGAGATGGCAACCCTGTGCGCGGGCGGGGTGACCGTCTGGCTGTTTCGGGATTCCATGCTGGACGAGGTGCAGTTCATTGTGGATCACTCCGACGCCCGTTTCCTGGTCGCGGAGGGGCAGGAGGAGGTGGACAAGGGGTTAGCCATCAAGGACCGCTGCCCGAAGCTGGAGCGGATCATCTGGGATGACCCGAAAGGGATGCGGCGGTATCGGGACCCCTGCCTGATCAGTCTCCAGGACGTGGAACGGCTCGGGCGCGACCTCGGGACGCGAGAGCCGCAGCGCTTCGAGGAGGCTGTCCAGGCGGGCAAGGGGGATGATGTCTGCCTGCTCTTCTATACCTCGGGAACCACGGGGCTGCCGAAGGGGGCTCTCCTGACCCATTACAATATGCTGACGATGGGGCAGAACCTGCTCCGGGTAGACCCGTGCACCCCGGACGACGACTTCGTCTCCTTCCTCCCCTTCGCGTGGATCGGCGAGCAGATGATGTCCATCTCCTGCGGCCTGTGGGCCGGTTTCACCCTGAACTTCCCCGAGGAGCCGGAGACCGTCCTCCACGACTTCCGGGAGATCGGTCCCCAGCTCATGTTCTCCTCCGCTCGCCTCTATGAGCAGATGGTGCGCAGCGTGCAGGTGAAGCACCTGGACGCCACCTGGCTCAAGCGGAAGACGTTCCAGGTGGCGATGGCCATCGGGGGCCGCCTCGCCGACCTGAAGTTCGCCCGCCGCCGCCCCCCGGGGTGGCTCCAGGCGCTCGGGGTCGCGGCCGACCTAGCGGTGCACCGGAAGCTGCGGGATCACCTCGGTCTCTCCCGGACCCGGAGTGCCTATACGGGGGGCTCGGCGATTGGTCAAGAGCAATTCCGGTTCTTCCACGCGATGGGTGTCAACTTGAAGCAGATCTACGGCCAGACGGAGATCGCCGGGATCTCGGTCCTCCACCGCAGCGATGACGTGAAGCCCGACACGGTGGGAAAGCCCATCCCTGAAACCGATGTGCGAATCTCCGAAACAGGGGAGATCCTCTCCCGGAGCCCGAGCGTCTTCCTCGGCTACTACAAGAACGCGGAAGCGACGGCGGTCGCCCTGCAGGATGGCTGGCTCCACTCGGGGGACACGGGGTTCCTCGATGAGGACGGCCACCTGGTGTTCTTCGACCGCACCAAGGACATTATCGTGCTGAGCGACGGGAGCCGCTTCTCGCCCCTCTACCTGGAGAGCCGCCTCAAGTTCCATCCGTACGTCAAGGACGCCTGGGTGATCGGGCATGAGCGGCCCTTCGTGGCGGCCGTCATCTGCATTGACTATGGGGTCGCCGGGAAGTGGGCGGAGGACCGGGGCATCCCGTACACCAGCTACGCCGAACTCTCCCAGGACCCGCGGGTCTACGGCCTCGTCGAGGGGACGGTGCAGGCCGCCAACCGGGGGCTTCCGCCCGCGGCCCGGGTCCGGAAGTTTGTCAACCTGTATAAGGAGTTTGACGCTGATGACGACGAGCTGACCCGAACCCGGAAACTCCGACGGACCTTCCTGGAGGACCGCTACAAGGAGATCGTAGACGCGCTCTACCTCGACGCGGAGACGGTCGGAATCGATTCCACCATCACCTACGAGGACGGGCGCGTCTCCCAGATCCGGGCCACCCTCCGGATTGCCACGGTCCCGCAAGAGGGCTAGGACACATGGACCTGTTCCTGCAGCTCCTCACCACCGGCATCCTGGTCGGGAGCATCTACGCGCTGGTCGCCCTCGGGTGGACCCTGATTTACAAGTCCTCGGGGGTCCTGAACCTGGCCATGGGGGAGCTGACCCTCATCGGGGCGTACGTGTCCCTCTCCTTCTATACGTGGGGCATTCCCTTCCCGCTGGCCCTCCTGGGCACTCTCCTGGTGGGCTTCGTGCTCGGTCTCCTGACCGAGCGTCTCTTCCTCCGGCGGCTGATCGGGGAGTCCATCCTCACGGTCATCATGGTCACCGTCGGGCTGTCCTTCTTCTTCCGGGGGGTCGTGGCCTTCGTCTGGGGGACCGACACCCGGGTTTTCTCCCCCCCGGTCTTTCCCACGGAATCTATCCGCCTGGGCCGGATCGTGATCGGGCAGGTGTACCTCTGGAGCTTCGTGGCGGCCATCCTGCTCCTGCTCATCTTCGTCGGCTTCTTCAAATACACCCGCTGGGGCCTCGCGATGCAGGCGACCGCCGACGACGAGATGGCGGCCCTCTCCCTGGGGGTGAGCGCGAAGCGCGTCTACGCCCTGGCCTGGGCCATCGCCTTCATGGCCGCGGGCGTCGGGGGGACCCTGCTCGGGAACATCAATGGCCTCAACATCTCCGTCGGCTACCTGGGACTCCTGGTCCTCCCCGCCGTGGTCCTGGGAGGCCTGAACTCCGTGCCCGGCGCCATCGTGGGCGGCATCGCCATCGGCATCCTCCAGAACTTCTCCGACGCGTACCTGAGCCGCTTGACTCCCGGGGGCGTGAAGGACATTGCCCCCTTCGCCTTCATGGTAATCATCCTCCTCTTCCGCCCCTACGGCCTCTGGGGCTGGGTGAAGATCGAGCGCGTCTGAGGACCTCCCCATGTACCTGCCCTCGGCGGTGTACCACGAGCGCTACCGCCAGGACCATGCCTGGTGGCAGATGGCCTTCGTGCGGGGCAAGATGCTGCTCCTGTTCCTCCTCCTGCTCGTGGTCATCCCGGCCACGGCCAGCCAGTACCTTCTCTCGGTCGCCAACGTGATCGGGTACACCATTCTCTCCGCCATGGGGGTGCAGCTCCTCATCGGCTACTGCGGCCAGATCACCCTGGGTCACGCGGCCTTTATCGCCGTGGGCGCCTACGTGAGCGCCATCGCCATGCTCCAGTACGGGATCGGCTACCCCCTGAGTCTCCTGTTGGCGGCGGTGGCCGCGGGGCTCTGGAGCGTCCTCTTCGGGCTCCCGTCCGCCCGGGTGAAGGGCTTCTACCTCATCATGACCACCATGGCCGCCCAGTTCATCACGGTGGATTTCTTCATCACCCGGTACGTGAGCCAGATCGGCGGGCGAGGGCACTACTTCTCGCTGCCGCCGGGGACCATCACCATCGGTCCCTGGGCGGTTGATTCGGAGACGAAGGTCTACTACCTCATGGTCCTTCTCGTGACCCTCTGCACCCTGGGCATGGCGAACCTCCTGCGGACCCGGGTCGGCCGGGCCTGGATCGCAATCCGGGATAACGACGTGGCGGCGGAGGCAATGGGCGTCAACATCGTCTGGTACAAGCTCCTCGCCTTCTTCGTGGCGGGCGCTCTCGGGGGGGTCGCCGGGGCCTTCTGGATCCCCTCCCTGTTCTTCGTGAGCCCGGAACACTTCCAGTGGGGCTGGTCCCTCTGGATCGTCGGCGTGATCCTCATCGGCGGAGTGGGGAGCCTCCACGGGACCGTCTTTGGCGCCCTGTTCATCACCCTCCTCCTGGAGGGGCTGAAGGCCGCCGTGATCCCGCTGAGCGAGGTCTTCCCCGCGCTGAGCGAAAAGTTCCTGAACGTGAAGGAGGCCGCCTTCGGCCTGGCCATCGTGCTGTTCCTGCTGTACGAGCCAAAGGGGCTGGCCTACCGCTGGGAGCAGATGAAGAACTACTTCAACCTCTGGCCGTTTTCCTATTGAGCCGTGGCGGACGGTCTCTGGCGGGCGGTGCGGTGCGGGATCCATGGAAGGAGGAGAGATGATGCGCGGACGAATCGTCCTCGGATACCTGCTGGGCCTCGCTCTGATGCTGGCGGGCGCTGTGCCCGATGCCGCCGGCCAGGCGACGGTCAAGATGGGCTCCCTGAATGACATGACGGGCGCGACCTCCGACGTCGGAAAGGATATCGCCCTCGGGATCCGGGAGGCGGTCCAGTACGTCAACGACACGGGCGGGATCAACGGCAAGCGCATCCAACTGTTCCTGTACGATTACGGCTACCGGGTGCCCGAGGCCATCACCACCTACAAGCGCTTCCGGGACTTCGACAGGGTCGTGGCCGTGTGGGGCTGGGGGACGGGGGACACGGAGGCCCTCTCCCCCACCGTGAACAAGGACCGCATGCCCTACCTCTCCCACTCCTTCTCCGCCCACCTCACCGATCCGAAGAAGACTCCCTACAATTTCATCTACGGCACCGATTACTCGAGCAACGCCCGCGCCGCCATCACGGTCTGGCATGACGAGATGTGGCAGAAGGACCCCCGGTTCAAGGACGACCGGGAGAAAGGGGTGCGCCCGCGCTTCGTGGCTTTCTACGCCTGGGCCATCCCCTACGCCAGCGCGCCGATCAAGGCCATCAAGGACCAGGCCACCCTCCTGGGGTTCGAGATCGGCCCGGACCAGGATATCTCCCTCACGGCGCTCGACACCAAGAGCCAGGTCCTGGCTGCGAAGAACTTCAAGCCGCATCTGGTCTGGCACGGCAACACCACGATGTCCGTGGCGGCGGCCATCAAGGACAGCGCCGCCCTGGAGCTCGGGGCCGACCACATCGTGAACAACTGGGGGTACGACGAAAACCTGGTCAAGCTGGCCGGGCCGGTCGCCGAGGGGGTGATGGGCATTGCCGTCAACGCCTTCTTCGGCGAGAAGGTCCCGCTGATGGACAAGGTGACCGAGTACGCGAAGAAGATGAACCCCGGCGTCCCCCTGGAGAACCGTCTGATCCGGACCGTCCAGTCGTGGGTGGATGTACTCTTGATGCGGGAGGCGCTGGGTCGGGCCGACAAGGCCGGGCAGCTCAACGGCCCGGGGATCAAAGATGCCTTCGAAACAATCCGGGGGTGGACGCCGGGTCTGGGGCGCCCCCCGATCACCATCACCCCCACCGATCACCGCCCGGGCTCCCTGATCCGGGTGTACGCCGTCCGCGGGGGGAAATTCGCGCTGGTCAAGGAGGTTGACCTGAAGCAACGCTGGCCGGACAAGTGGGAGAAGGAGTGGCTGGGCTGGTAGGCTAGCGACGGGAGGCCTCCCGTGCAGGGCCAGGAGCTGATCCTGAGACTGAACAACGTCGAGGTGATGTACCACGAGGTCATCCTGGCCCTGAAGGGGGTCTCCCTCGAGGTCTCCCGGGGGGGGATTGCGGCACTCCTGGGCGCGAACGGCGCGGGGAAGAGTACTACCCTGAAGGCGATCTCCGGCCTCCTGAAGCACGAGAACGGCGAGGTGACGGATGGCAGCATCGAGTTTCTCGGCCAGCGCCTGGAGCGGAGATCGGCCGAGGAGATCGCCAAACGAGGGATCATCCAGGTCATCGAGGGGCGGCGGGTCTTCGAGCACCTGACGGTGGAGGAGAACCTCCGGGTGGGGGCCCATCTCCAGGGCAATGGTTCCCGCCTCCGTCAGGGCCTCGAGCTGGTCTATACCTACTTTCCGCGCCTGCGCGAGCGGCGGCAGGTGCCGGCGGGATTCGTCAGCGGCGGAGAACAGCAGATGACGGTCATCGGCCGGGCGCTGATGGCCCACCCGAAGCTCCTGCTGCTGGATGAGCCGTCCATGGGCCTGGCCCCGCTTCTCATCAAGGAGATCTTCGAGATCATCAGCCGGCTGAATCAGGAGGAGGGGATCGCGATCCTGTTGGTGGAGCAGAACGTCAAGTTGGCGCTCGCCATCGCCCCGTACGCCTACGTGCTGGAGAACGGCCGCCTGGTGATGCACGGGTCGGCGGCGACGCTGAGGGAGAATCCGGATATCCGGGACTTCTATCTCGGGTTGACCGAGCTCGGGGCGAGGAAGAGCTTCCGAGACCTCAAGCACTACAAGCGCCGGAAGCGGTGGCTCACCTA
>JBOHQK010000072.1:0-3289 GCA_050732195.1 Methylomirabilales bacterium (SeqCode) | reverse complement strand
GGTGCAGTGCCCCGACGAACAGGGTCGTCAGCAGCGTGGCGACGAACAACACCAGGTTCGGCCAGGGCTCCTTCAGCCACGCGCGCGCGGGGGGGACGGCCCGGAGGAGGACGATCTCCTCCCGGCTTCGCAGGAGGGGATGGTAGCCGAGCGGCGCGAGGCGACCCGTGAGGATCCGCACCGCGGTCTCCGGGGAGGCCAGGAGAACTCCCCGGAATCGGACAGCCGCCTCCTGGACCTGTGCCTCCTCCACCAGGAAGACGTCCGTGAGGAGGCGCGCCAGCTCGAAGGCGGAATGCTGCGAGGCCTCCGGCTCGGTCATGTCGTCTCCCTCACGGCGGAGGCGGCGCCATCCGCGGCCGCCGGCACCGGCAGCCGCGCCCCCGTCCGGGCGAGGAGGGCCGCCGCGGCCACGGTGCAGGCCACGGAGAGACCGAAGGCAGCCTGGTACGACCCCATGGCATCGAAGACCGCCCCGCCCATCCAGGGGCCCAGGGCCATCCCGAGGCCCTGCCCCACTGAGATCATCCCGAAGATGGCGCCGTAGGATCGCCCCCGGTACAGCTCGGCCGTCAGCGCCGAGATGATTGGTCCGCGCGCGCCGAAGGTGAGGCCGAAGAGGAGCGCGTAGGCGTAGAGGGGCCAGAGAACCGGCGGGCCCGGGGCGAAGAGCAAGGCCAGGATGCCGAGCGCCGTCAGGGCATAGCTCAGGATCCCCGTGGCCACCCGCCCGAAGCGGTCCGAGAGGGCACCGAAGGTGAAGCGGCCGACCGAGCTCAGGGCCCCCACGATCCCGAAGATGGCGACCGCCGTCAGGTGCCCGTAGCCCCGATCCACCGCGTAGACCACCTGGTGGGTCGTGACGGTAAACATCCCGATGGGGGTCAGGAAGAAGACCAGCAACAGGTACCAGAGGGTGCGGGTCCGCAGGGCCTCCCGGAGCGTCCAGCCCCCGGCCGGGCCGGCCACCACCGTCTCCTGAGTGGATCCCGGCGCCCGGATGCTCGTCTGTCGCGGAAGCAGGAAGGTCGTCAGCGGCAGGAGAACCGCGGCGGCGAGCGCGGCCAGGACCACGAAGGCCCCGCGCCACGTGAGGGCTGCAATGAGGGCCTGGGTGAGAGGGCTCAGGAGGAAGACCCCGAGCCCGATGCCGGCGAAGGCCATGCCGATGGCCGTCCCGCGGGTCCGGGGGAAAGCCTGGGCCAGGAGAGCCGACTGGGGGACGTTCCCGACGCACCCCACGCCGAGGGCGACCAGGACGCCAAAGGTGAGGGCCAGGTCGGTGAGGTCACGCGCAGCGGCGCTGAGGAGAAGCCCGCCAGCCAGGAGGATGGCGCCTGTCGGGAGGAGCAGGCGGGGGCCCGAGCGATCCATGTAGTAGCCGATCAGAGGGGAAATTCCGCCGCCCACCAGCATGTGGAGGGAATAGACGGCGGCGGTCGGACCGCGACCCTGGCCGAACTCTGTGAGCAGGGCCACGTAGAAGACCGGGAAGGTGAAGGAGAGGCCGTAGGCAACCGCCAGGGTGAGGAAGCTGATGGCCAGCGTGAGCCCTGGCCCTCCCTCGCCTGGCCGGCTCTCCCCTCGCGCTGCCCGCGCCCTCCGCCACGGCGCGCGCTGCATCCTGGTTTGCCTTATAGCACGCGCCGCCGGGGCAGTCAAAAGGAACCTGTGTCCAGGGCATACGAGTCCTCCTGGCGGCACAGGCCTCAAGGATTCCCCCGCGACCGCTCAAGGGAGGGGCATGGGGAACAGGGTGCCGGCAAGCCAGGCTTCGAGCTGGTCGGCGTAGTGGGGGGAGGAGGGCTCGCCCGAGACGCCGCCCGGGACGACCCAGCCGCCCCCCCCGGGCTCCCCCAAGTCCACGACCTGCCGGTAGGAGGGTCCCGCCACGGCCTCGAAGGGGGCAGCGAAGAAATAGGCACTCATGTTGACGGTCATGCCGTCGCCCGGCATCTCGACCGGCCCCCGGTTGAAGCCAAAGAGCCGGCCCAGGATCCGGCTGCCCCGGGCCGTTCCGGGCGTCAGGGGATGCCGAAGCGTGAGCCGGTGCAGCCGCCCCCACCGCCAGGCCGCCGCGTCCGGGCCCATCTTTTCCCTGAGAAATGCCACCGCCTCCTCCAGGGTCTGCTGAAGGATGGAGGGGAGAGGCGCAGGGAGTGCCGCCGTCTTCCCCTCAAGCAGCAGGGCGTCCAGGAGGGCGGCCGGAACGTGGTTGACGGCGAAGAGGCGCGCGGCCAACCCGGGCCGCAGCGCCTCAAGGGGCGCCCCCAGGACCCGCTCGCGGAGACGCCAGTACCAGGCGTGAAAGAGGGCCGCCGTGCCGCTCTTGCGGGCCATCCGTCCGTCCCAGGCGAGCAGGCGATCGGCAGCCTCGCGCGCCGCTCCCGCCAGGGCATCCCGGTGCGGGGCAAGGCAGCGCCCGACGAGGAGCAGCGCCTGGAGCGACACCGTGTCGGTCTGGAGGCGGCGGCAGGCCTCGGGCCGGACCGAGGGCATCTCGCGCAGGACCCCCTGGATCCGGCTGGCCCGGTAGGGGGGCTCCCACAGCGTCGTGAGGTACGGTCCCTCCTCGCTCGCGCGGTTGTTGGCGCTGACCAGGAGGCCCGAGGGAGGGTTCACCACGTGCGGCAACTCCTCAAAGGGGAGGAACCCCTGCCAGGCCGTGGCGGGATCGGCGCCGTCCAGGGGAAGGGGGCCATCCCCCGGCCGGCACCGCCTCGGAAAGCGGCCGGCCACGAACCCGCCGATATTCCCGTCCGCGTCGGCCACGAGGATGTTCTGGGGGGAGAGGGCGAAGTCCCGCAGCGCCTCCCGGAACGCCGTCACGTCCGCGGCGCGGTTCATGGCCAGCAGCGCGTCGAGACTGCGCGTCGGCAGCATCCCGGTCCAGGCAAGGGAGAGGGGGCCGAGCGGCCCGGTGTCGAGGAGGTCCGAGATGAGCGGACAGCGCCCCGGGAACCGGCGGACGAAGCGGAGCGTAACCCGCCGGGGCTCCGCCTCCCCGCGCACCCGCACCGCCACCTCCTCGATCTCGAGCGGCTCCCAGCCCTGCCCGCGGCGAGCGGTGACGGGCGGACCTGGCGCCAGGGTTTCCCGGTACAGGTCCACGTCATCGGGGAGGGCGGCCGTCATCCCCCAGGCGAGGGAGGGGGTCCGGCCGATGGCGACCCCGGGGACGCCGGGCAGGGTCACGCCCGCAACCCGGTAGGGACCGCCCCGGAGGCAGACCGGCAGCCAGATGCCGGGGAGGCCGAGGGGCAGGTGCGGGTCGGCGGCCAGGATCGGC
>JBOHQK010000071.1:0-9339 GCA_050732195.1 Methylomirabilales bacterium (SeqCode) | reverse complement strand
CCCTGGAGCTCCACGCCGTAGGTGACGTTGCGGGCGACGGTCCGCCATGGGAGGAGGCAGGGGTCCTGGAAGACCACGGCCCGGTCCGGCCCGGGGCCCGCGACGGGACGGCCGTCCAGCAGGACCTGGCCCCCGGTCGGCTTGAGGAGCCCGTCCACGATGTTGAGGAAGGTGGTCTTGCCGCAGCCGCTCGGGCCGATGACGCTGACGGACTCCCCCGCCATCACCTCCAGGGAGATCCCCTCGAGGGCGGTGAGGCGCCGCCCCGTGCGGGGCTGGAAGTACTCCATCCGGACATCGCGAGCCTCGAGCCTGGGGGCGGCCGCGCCGCGCTCCGCGGGTCAGGGAGCGGCGCCCACCTTGGGACGCCACTTCTCGAAGCGCCGCTCGAGCCGGGTCAGGACCTCCATGAAGAGCATGCCGGCGGCGGCGATAATCAGGATGCCCACGAAGACCTTGTCGTCTGGAAGGAGGCCCCGGCCACCGTGATGAGGAACCCGATCCCGGCCGTGGCGGCGTACAGTTCGCCGACCACCACCCCCACCAGGGGCCGCCCCACCCCCAGGCGGAGCCCGGTGAGGATGAAGGGGACGCTGCTGGGCAGGACGATGGTCCGGAACACCTGGAGGTCATCGGCCCCGAAGGAGCGGGCCGCCCGGAGGAGCCGCTCGTCCGTGGTCCGGACGGCGGCCAGCGTGTTGATGAGGATGGGGAAGACGGCCCCCAGGAACACCACCACGATCTTGGACCAGATGCCGATGCCCACCCAGATGATGATCAGGGGGAGCAGGGCGACGCGGGGCGTGGCGTACAGGGCGGAGATGTAGGGGTCCAGCAGGTAGAAGAGGCGCTTGTACCAGCCGGTGGCGATCCCCAAGGGGATGCCCACGGCCACCGACAGCGCGTAGCCCACGAAGAACTCGATCCCGCTCACCCGCAGGTCGTTCCAGAGGCCACCCGATTCGGCCAGCTCGACCGCCGCCTTCGCGATCCGGGTAGGGGAGGAGATGAAGACCAGCGGGACCAGCCCCCGCGCCGCCACCCACTCCCACGCGAGCAGGACCACCGCCACCGAGGCGAACCCCAGGATCGCCCGCTCGGAGGTCAGGGTGAAGCGCCGGAGCGGGGAGGCCGCCGCCAGCGCCACATCCACCAGGGGCCCCTCCTCCACCGGTGCCCGGGCCACCCCCTCCCGTGCTTGCTCCGCGCGGTCCATGGCCCCCTCCCCTTCTACTTCTTCTGCCCGAAGAGCGCCACGTAGGACCGGTCCACCATGTCGTCGACCGTCCAGTGGCCCTCCAGCCCCCCGACTTTCTTCTCGTTTTCCAGGAGGAACTCGAAGCCCTCGATGGCGAGCCGCCCATCATCGGGGAAGGACTTGACGTACTCCTTGTACCCCGCTTCGGCCACATCCCGCGGGTACTTCAGCTTCTGCATCAGGATCCCGATCCCCAGCTCGGGGTTCTCCTTGACGTCCCGGACGCCCCGCTGGTGGGCCCGGAGGTACTTCACGACGGCCTCCCGCTGCCCGCCGAGGACGCTGGCCAGGGCGTAGTACCCCAGGTAGCCCCAGTCGGGGATGATCTCGGCGAGGTCCACCAGCATCCGGAACCCCTCCCGCTCCGCCACCAGCGTCTGGGGGAACCACATGATGGTGGCGTCCACGGCCCCCGACTTCAGGGCGGCGTAGCGGGCCGGCGTGGACCCGACCTGCAGGATCGCCGCTTCCTTGATCGGCTCCACCCCGAAGCGGCGGAGCGTGTACTGGGTCAGGTAGTCGGACTGGGCCCCGAACTTGCTGACCGCCAGCTTCTTCCCCTTCAGGTCCTTCACGCTTTTGATCTCGGGTCGGGCGTAGAGCTTGAAGGGCATGATGTTGGAGATCCCCCAGAAGAACCGGACATCCTGCTGCGCCTTGCGGAGCTGGAGGACCTCGGTGATGGACCCGAAGGCGATCTGGACCTCGCCCGCCAGAATCGCCTGGCTGTTCTCGGTGCCGCTCTTGAAGACGGGGAGCGAGACCTCGAGCCCCTCCTCCTTGAAGTACCCCTTCTGCTCCGCCGCGAAGATGGGCAGGGCGGAGGGGGAGAGGGAGGTGAGGCCCACCGTGATCCGCTCGGCCCCGGCGCCCGTGGCCGTGGAGAGCAGCAGCAGCGCGGCGGCGCCACCCAGGGGGAGGCGTCCCATAGCAGGCTCCTTTCTCCGTCCCGCAGGCCCGAGGACGGGATGGCTCCGGCGAGAGTGCGCGATAGTCACACAAGGGAGGAGAGCATTGCGGGCGCAGGCGCGCCGCGCGGGCCGGCGCGCAGAGGATTCGCCCGCACTATGCCGTCTGCCCTCCGGCCTGTCAATCCTTTTCGCTCCGGCGCGCACCGCGCGCCTCCGCCGCGGCGCCTCGCGAGCCGCGCCCGATGCGCGTCCGCGTCATCGCGGCGCCGAGAAGCGGCTTCCCGCGTGCGCCCGCGGCACCGTGCCCCGACTCCCCTCCGCGAGCATGGCGCTAAGTGGCCGTCGCTCCTGCTGGAAAAAATTTTGCGCGCACTCCTGAAAAAAAGGCTTGACTCGGTTTCCGGCCGTGAGGTAAAACGAGCCCCGCAAATCGCGATGCAATTCCCGCAAACGCGCTTCTGGCACGAGTTTCCACAGCCCCGGGTCCCGCACTCCATGTTAGTTTTTCGCACCGTCTCCCCGAAGGCCGTCGCTTCCAGGCGGTTTCAGCCCCGGCCTCCTGTGGATAACCGTGTGGATACCGCTCCAGGCAGGTGTCCCGGCCACTTACGCGCCCGCAGGGACTGAACAGTGGAGTTTTCCGGCCCCCGGGCCGGTGCACGTCCTGTGGATTCATTCTACCGAGAGCCTTGCGGAGGACCACCATGGTAACGGGCGCACACCTCACCCAGGAGATCTGGCAGGAGGCCCTCTCGGCGATCCGGGAACGGATCAACGGCCACTCCTACGAAACCTGGTTCAAGCCGCTCACCCTCGGCCTCATCGAGGGGAACCGGGCGCGGGTCTCGCTCCCCAACTCCTTCTTCAAGGAATGGTTCGAGGAGCACTACCTGGATCTCCTCAGGGGCGCCTTGGAAGACCTCGTCTTCACCAAGGTGGATCTGGAGCTGGTGATCCCGGACGCGGAGGGAGGCCCGGCCCCGCCCGCGACTTCTTCCCGGGAGGGGGGCGGGCGACGCAGCGCCCGTCGGCCCCCCGCCCCCCACGTCTCCCTGAACTCCAAGTACACCTTTGACTCCTTCGTGGTCGGCTCCGGCAACCAGTTCGCCCACGCCGCCTCCTCCGCCGTCGCGGAGCAGCTCTCCAAGGCCTACAACCCCCTCTTCATCTACGGGGGGGTCGGCCTGGGGAAGACCCACCTGCTCCACGCGGTCGGACACCTGGCGCTGGCGCGGAAACCGGGCATCCGCATCTCCTACGTCTCCTCCGAGAAGTTCACCAATGACCTCATCAACGCCATCCGGTTCGACGCCACCCGCGAGTTCCGGACCCACTATCGGGGTCTGGATCTCCTCATGGTGGACGACATCCAGTTCATCGCCGGGAAGGAGCGGACCCAGGAGGAGTTCTTCCATACCTTCAATGACCTGTACAACGCCCCGAAGCAGATCGTGATCTCCAGCGACAGCATGCCGAAGGAGATCCCGGGGCTGGAGGAGCGGCTGCGCTCCCGGTTCGAGTGGGGCCTCATCGCCGACATCCAGCCACCCGACCTGGAGACGAAGGCCGCCATCCTCCGGAAGAAGGCGCAGGCGGAGGGGCTGCGGATCCCCGACGAGGTCTCGCTCTTCATCGCCAAGAGCGTGAAGTCCAACGTCCGGGAGCTGGAGGGCTACCTGGTGCGGCTGGTGGCCTTTGCCTCCCTCACCGGCCAGGAGATCTCACTGCAGCTCGCCCAGGAGGTGCTGAAGGAGCTGGTGCGCGACGACCGGAGCATCACCATCAGTCACATCCAGCGCCTGGTGTCCGACTACTACCACCTGAAGGTCAAGGACCTCATCTCTCGGAACCGGAACAAAGGGGTGGTCCTCCCCCGGCAGGTGGCCATGTACCTGAGCCGCGCCCACACCGGCGCTTCCCTGCCGGGCATCGGAGCGGCCTTCGGCGGCAAGGACCACTCCACCGTCATCCACTCCTGCGCGAAGGTGCGGGACCTGCTGGCACGGGACGAGGGGTTCCGGAAGCAGGTGACGGAGCTGACCACGCTCCTGACGGGATAGGGGGGCGGCTACTCTGACTCCAACGAATTGTAGATAATGCTCATCCGACGGCTGGGGTGCCGGGCCAACGAATTGCGGCGAGGATTGCAGTCGAGCCGCGGGTGGCGCCGGGCGGGGCCTCCGAGCGGCCGGGCCGCGTGGGACCCCCTCGGCCTCCTGCCGCCATTCAGCGAATGGACGGTCTGTCAGGATTGGACCGCATGACGTGGCCCGGCACTACTGCTGCGGGGTGAGGCCGGGCCACTCCAGCGTGACCGTGAGGGGGTTGCTGCCCCGCAGGACGCGGAGGGTCACGGGGCCGGTGGCTTGCCGGAAGGCGGCGGCGTAGTCGGCGGCACCCGCGATGTCCCGCCCGTCCACGCTCCGGACCAGATCGCCCGGCTGCAGGCCAGCCCGCTCGGCCGGGCTCCCCCGCTCCACCACCACCACGCGAATCCCCCCCAGCCGGCCAAGCCCGAGACGCTCCGCCAGCGCGGCGTCAAAGCCCCGGGCGATAATACCAAAGGGCTCAGCCGCGAGGCCGTCGGCCGCTTCCTGGGGCATCCGGGCGATTCGGATCGGGACGGTCAGGCGGTCCCCGTCCCGCAGGATGAGCAGGGTCACCTCATCCCCTACGGCCATGTGCCGCACGATCCGCTGCAGGTCCTTCACCTCCCAGACCCGCTGGGAGCCCACCTGGACGATCACGTCTCCCGGTTTCAGCCCCACCTTCTCGGCCGGGCCGTCGGGCAGGGCCTCCACCACCAAGACCCCGTTGCCCTCCAGGACCCCGAACTTCGCCGAGAGGTCGTAGGAGAGGTCCTCCCCCACGTCCCGGATGCCGATGCCGAACCAGCCGTACTCCGGGGTCCGGAGGGCGTTGGCCGGGACGCGGATGTGGGCGGCCAGGGCCGGACGCACCTCCAGGGCCACCTGCGCCGCCACGATCCCCGCCACCACCAGGGGGGCGAAGCCGAGCGCTCGGGTCCTCACCACTCCACCCCCAGCCCGGGCCTCCGACGTTCGAAGTGCGGATGGGCCGCCTTTCCGAGAGGCTCGGGGCCACCCGATCCTGCTGAACGCCGGTCGTGACCAAGCAAAAACCCGGGCCGATGAACCAGCCCGGGGTTCGCGGTGACCGTGGACCCGATGTGCCGCGCTCGCACGCGCTAGACTCTCCGGCCGGTGAGAACCACACGGTGGTCGTCTTCGATGACGGCGCCGGTGCGCCAGACCTCGGCGGGGGCAACCAGGGCCACCGTCGATGCAGGGAGGCCGGCAGCACGGACCTGCCGCCCCGCGGGGCTACTTCTTCTTGTGGCGCATCCGCTTCCGCAGCTTCTTATACTTGTGCTTGCGGATCTTCTTGCGCCGCTTCTTGACGACGCTGCTCACCCACCCTCCCCCTTTCGCCGCCCCGCTCTCCCCGCCCGCGCGGTCCCAAGGGGCCGTCCCTTTTCACCTCGTCGGCTGGCGGGGCAAATCCCGTGCCTGGCCCATCCACCGACGGGATGACGGGCGAACCCAGGTGCCCGGCTCCTCCTTGCCCTTCTGAAGGTGGCAGAGTGTAGAGCACCCGGTCGCGCACCGCAAGGATTTTCTGCGCCGGGGAGGCCCCTACTTCAGGGACCGGGCCGCCTTGGTGACCTCGGCGTAGTCCGGCTCCTTCTTCGGATCCTCGGAGACCCAGGCGTACTTGACCACCCCCTGCTTGTCCAGAACGAAGACCGACCGCTTGGCCACCGTGAGCCCCTTCAACCCGGCCAGGTCCGGGAACGCGATGCCGAAGGCCTTGATGGCCTCGCGGTTGTAGTCGCTCAGGATCGGGAAGGTGAGGCTGTTCTGCTCGGCGAAAGCCTTGTTGGAGAAGGGGGTGTCGGCGCTGATGCCCACCACCTGGGCGCCGATACTGGAAAGCTGGCTCAGGTTGTCCCGGAAGGCGCACATCTCCTTGGTGCAGACCCCGGTGAAGGCGGCCGGGTAGAAGACCAGGACGGTCGTCTTCCCCAGGAACTCCTTCAGGGAGCGGGGCTTGAGCGCGGTATCCACCAGGGTGAAGTCCGGGGCTTTCTCTCCCACCTTTACGGCCATGACTCATCCCTCCTTCGTGGGGGCGCCACCTCTGGCGGAGCGCGACGCTCCCGGTCTGGCAGCACGGGTGAAGGCCGGTCACCGTTTCGCTGGAGGAGGGGAGAAACGACCAGACCCTGGCGTCGGTGAGGGCGTCACGCTCGCTACAGGTAGCGCTGGACGAGGGCCTCCAGGCTGGTGTGCCCCTCGGCCTTCGACTTCGCCCGCAGGTCCTCCCAGCGGGCCTCGTAGGTGGGCGCCTCCACCTGGTAGAAGATGCCCAGGTGGACCTTTTCCTCCGTCAGGGCGAGGGTCAGAGCCGCAAGCCGGTTGGTCGAGTCCCAGCCCTCCGGCATCGGCTGGATCCGGGTGGAGAAAGCCTTGAAGGTGTCCACCTTATTGAAGACGGGGCACGGGGAGAGGATCTGCAGGAAGGCGAAGCCCGGATGCGTGATCCCCTTCATGATGAGTTCCGTGGTCTCCTTCACGTTGCTGCTGTAGCCCCGGGCTACGAAGGTCGCCCCGTAGGTCAGGGCGAGCGCAATCGGGTTCAGGGGCATCTCGATGGAGCCGTACGGGGTGGTGCCGGCCTCGTAACTCAGCATGGAGGTGGGCGACGCCTGCCCCTTGGTGAGCCCGTAGTTCTGGTTATCCATGACGATGTAGGCGATGTCCAGGTTCTTCCGGGCGATGTGGGGGATGTGGCCGCCCCCGATGGCGAAGCCATCCCCGTCTCCGCCGGCCGCAACGACCGTCAGGTTCGGGTTGGCCATCTTCACCCCGAGGGCCATGGGCAACGCGCGGCCGTGGACGGCGTTGAAGCCGTACGTGTTGACGAACCCTGCCACCCGGCTGCTGCAGCCGATGCCCGTGATCAAGGCGACGTTCTCGGGCGCGAGGTCCAGCTCCGCCAATGCCTTGAACATGCAGGAGAGGACCCCGTAGTCCCCGCAGCCCGGGCACCAGGTGGGCTTCAGCTCGGCAGCGAACTCCTGGTGGGACCTAGTGGCCATGTGCTGCCTCCTCGATTGCCTGCAGGATCTCCACGACCTTGATGGGCCGCCCCTCGCAGACGTCCAGTTGGATCGGGTCGATCAAGTAGCGCGCCCGCAAGATGTGGGCCAGCTGCCCGTTGTAGTTCATCTCCGGAATGACGATCCGCTTCTTCCCCTTCAGGAAAGCCCTGATGGGCTCGTCCTGGAGGGGGTTCAGGACCCGGAGGTGCAGGCCGGCCGCCCTGATCCCCTTCTCGGCCGCCATCCCCAGCGCCTCGTGGATGGCCCCCTCGGTGGAGCCCCATCCGATGACGCCGACCTTGGCGTCGGCGGGCCCGTACACGGGCGGCGGCGGCAGATCCTTGAGCATCGCCTCCAGTTTGCGGAATCGCTTCCGGGTCATCTCCCGGTGGATCGCGGGCTCGTAGTTGGGCACCCCGCGCTCGTCGTGCTCGATGCCCCGGGCGCAGTAGACTCCGCCCAGCCCTGACTCCCCCGGGATGGCCATGGGGGAGACCCCCGTCTCACTGAAGGCGTACCGCTTGTAATCCCGCAACTGCTCGGGGGTGGGCTTCAGCCGCTCCTCTAGCTTCACCTTGCTCAGGTCAATGGGCTCGATCCCCTCGGCTCGGCTGGAGAGGGCCTGGTCCGACATGAGGATGACCGGGATCTGGTACTTCTCGGCGATGTTAAAGGCCAGCACGGTCAGGTAGAAGCAGTCCGCCACGTTCGCCGTGGCCAGGACGACCCGCGGCGCTTCCCCGTGGCCGCCGAAGAGGGCGTGGAAGAGGTCCGACTGCTCCGCCTTGGTCGGCATCCCGGTGGAGGGGCCGGCCCGCTGGATGTCGGCGATGACCACTGGCAGCTCCGCCATGGAGGCCAGGTTGAACAGCTCGGTCATGAGGGAGAAGCCCGGCCCCGAGGTACAGGTGAAGGCCTTCTGCCCGGTAAAGGAGGCCCCGATGCAGGCGGCGAGGGCGGCCATCTCGTCCTCGGCCTGGATGGCAGTGCCGCCAAACTTGGGCAGCTGCTCGGCCAGCTCCTCCAGGATGTCGCTCGCCGGAGTGATGGGGTAGCCGGTCACGAACCGGCAGCCCGCTGCCATCACCCCCAAGGTGATGGCCTGGTTCCCGGCGATGACCATCCGCTGGTGCTGGATGGCCTCGGGCAGCTTGAAGGGATCCCGCTTCTGGACCTCGCGGGTCACGTAGTCATAGCCCACCTTCAGGGCGTTCAGGTTGGACTCGACGATCTTGTGCCCCTTCGCCTGGAAGCGCTTGGCGATCGCCTCCTCCAGGGCCTTGTAGGGGAGCTCGAAGAGATGCCCCAGAACCCCCAGGGCTACCATGTTCTTGCTCTGGGCCCGCCCCACCTCCTTCTTGGCCAGGTCGGTCAGAGGGACGGCGTAGCGGACGAAGCCGTCCCCGTCCGGGGGGGTAAAAGAGGAAGAGTCGTAGACCAGGACCCCGTCCTTCTTGAGCTCGGAGGTGTGGCGGTCGAAGGCCTCCTGGTTAAAGGCCATCAACACGTCCAGGAAGTCCCCGTGGGTGAGGAGGGGGAGGTCGGATACCCGGACCTGGAACATGGCCGGACCGCCCTTGATCTCGGCCGGGAAGGTCCGGAACGTGGAGACATGGAGGGAGGCCTGGGCCGCGGCCTTGGTGATCAGCTCCCCCGTGCTGATGACCCCCTCGCCGCTCTCGCCGCCGACGCGGATGACTAGGTCTTTCCCCTTCTGGGCCAAGGTGAGCTGCCCTCCTCTCCCCGCCGAAGTCCTCCCGGGCGGCCCTGCCGGGACGCCACGGAACCACTAGCAAACCCGGCGGGCCGGCTGTCGGGCCGGGATGGGCCCCCCTCTCCTGTGGCCATGGCCGCTCGGGCTAGCAATTCCCGGGCCAGCCTGAGCGTCGCCCCGTCCGGCGCCCTCAGACCGAGCCGTTTAGCCGACACTCCCCTCCAGGCTGACGCTCAGGAGCTTCTGCGCCTCCACAGCGAACTCCATCGGGAGCTCCCGGAAGACCCGCTTGCAGAAGCCGTTCACGATGAGGTTGACCGCGTCTTCCTTG
>JBOHQK010000070.1:0-7463 GCA_050732195.1 Methylomirabilales bacterium (SeqCode) | reverse complement strand
CGCTCCGGCAGCGGCGGCGCCGGCGGCAGCCGCCCCCCCAACGGCCCCCCGGGTCACCGTCCCCAGAGTCGCGCCGGGTGAGGTAACGGGCCTGGAGGGGGCGGTGGCCCTCCTGGCAGAAGCAGCCGCGAACGCCGCGGCGGCGGCGGCCCAGGCGGCCGAGGCGGCCTTCGCGGTGGTCCGAGCCATCACAGGCCAGGGGGCCGCCCCGGCGGCCCTGGCAGCCCCGAAGCCGGAGGCCAGTCCGGCGGAGAATCCCGACCGCCCTAAACCGGCCCCGCAGGCGCAGCCGGCAGCGAAGGCTGCGGCTCCGGCGGCGAAGCCCGCCGCAGAGGCCGCCGCAGCCACGTCGGCGGGGCCCAACACTTTCACGCAGGGCAAGCTCGTCCTCTACACCCTGGTGGACATCCTCTCCGGCAAGATCCCGGCGGACCGGGGGGAGCTCACGCGGGCCGAGCAGGTGGCCCTCGCGCTCCAGGAGGAGATCGCCCGGGTCCTGGGCAAGTCCACCTTCGACATCCGCGAGCTGGAGAAGAAGGACATCACCCTCCGGCAGAAGCTCGAACTGAGCAACGGGATCCTGGACTCCATCGCCAAGGTGGAGCTCCAGGGACAGGTGAAGGCCCAGCAGGCCCGGGCGAAGGAGAGCCTGCCGGGGGGCATCTTCGCCTTCGCCATGGCCGGCCTCTCCGCGGCCCTCGGGATGCTGTACGCCTTCAAGTTCGTCTTCCTGGAGCCCAACCCCACGCTCCAGGATCTCTTGCAGGCTCCCTTCCGCCCCGAGGCCATCATGCCCTTCGTGGGCTTCAACACCGTCGCCGCCCTCATTCTCCCCTTCGGCCTCTACGCCCTCTGGAAGGTCCGGCTGGCCTACCTGGAGGCGGAGGCGATGGCGGCCCTGATGCCCCGGGAGTTCGGGGCCAACTCCCTGAAGGCGAAGGGGCGCAAGAAGCTGGAGCAGCTCAAGTCGCAGCGCGTGGCGCAGGTCAAGAAGCTCCTGCAGGAGATTACGGCGAAGAAGAAGTGACGGGCGGAGCCGGGCGACGGGCGCGCAGGAGGAAGGCGACGGCCCCGCCCAGGCCCCCGAGCCCCAGGAGGAGGGTGAGCGCGGCCGCCAGCCAGTGGACCCGGAGTGCGGCGGTCGCCCAGAGAACGGCGTAGATGTCGTGGCCGCTCTCCCGCCAGGCCTGCCAGTACGCCTCGGCGGCGGCCGCATGGTCCCCCCGCTCGGTTGCCGCCTTCGCCAGCCCGTAGAGCGCCAACGGATAGCGCGGATCAACGCGGTGGGCCACCGAGAAGACCTCGGTGGCCCTCGCATTTTCCCCCGCCTTCAGGTAGGCGAGTCCAAGGTTCGTCAGAATGAGGGGGTTCTCCGGGCGGGCCGCGGCCGCCTGCCGCAACGCCCGCACCGCCTCCTCGGCCCGCCCCATCTTGTAGGCCAGCCAGCCCAGGTCGTTCAGGTAGGCGGCGTTGCCGGGATCCAGCAGCAGCGCCTGCCGGTACGAGGCGAGGGCCGCCCCAAAGTCCCCCCGGGCCTCGGCCACGGCCGCCCCGTAGCCGGCGTGGGCGCGGGCCAGCCTCGGCTGCAGGCGCAGCGCCGCCTCGAACGCGGAAAGCGCGTCGGGACTCCGCTGAACCTCCAGGTAGACCCAGCCGACGTTCGCCTGGGCGTCGGCGGCCCGCGGCTCTGCCGCCAGCGCAGCCCGGAAGACGGCCAGCGCCTCGTCCCAGCGCCGCTCCCTCCCGTACAGGACCCCGAGGAGATTCCGGGAGACGGAGTCGGTCGGGTTGACCTGGACCTCCGCCTCGAGGGCGGCGATGGCCTGGGCAGCCGTGAGGCCCTGCCCGTAGAGCTCGCGGAGGCGCTCCGGGGCCCGCGGGTGGGCCGGGTCCAGGCGGAGCACCTCCCGGAAGGCCGCCTGGGCCTCGACGATCCTCCCGGCCCGGGCGAGCCGCTCCGCACGGACATAGGCGGCCTCGGCCGGGGACTCGGCGGGACTCGCCGGCGAGGCCCAGAGCAAGGCCAAGAGGAGCACGGGGCAGAGCCCCCGCCCGAGAGGCCGGTAGGGGGGTCTCCTCATCGGGCCCGTCCCTCCAGGAAGCGGCCCAACAGGAAGAGGGCCGATCCGAGGGCCAGCAGGGTGAGCTCGGGGCCCATCCCCTGGTCCTCCGTCATGCCCACGTAGAGGCCCACCAGCAGGTTCCCCATTCCGAGAAGTTGCAGCGTCCTCCCCGCCATCCACACGGGCGATCCTCCGGGCCGGCCCTCGAGGGCCGGCCGGCGTCTATGCGGCGCCCGCCCCGCGCAGAGACGGGCTCCGGCAGAAGCCAACGGGGCGGGGCGGCTATCCGGCGCCAGCCGCAGCCGCGCGGGGACGGCGCCAGGACGGGAGGGCGCGCGGCACTATACCCAATCGCCTCGGGGGGTGTCAACGAACCCCGGCTCCACGGGGCCGGGGCAACCCTTGCTGGGGCCGGTTGCGTGGGGGCAGGCGGACGGGGTCGAATCGTGACCATCATCCGGGCCAGGTCAGGCTCGGAGACCACCACGTCGGAGAAGGACGCGGCGGGGTGAATCGCGTCGGGGGAACACCCGGGGCCGAACACGCGGGCGGGCTGCCGCCGGAGAGCGCCTACGGTTTGGGATACTTCTGGTAGTAGAGGTTGGCGGCGCTCCCCTCCACGGCTCTCTCGGCCTCCCACTTTTCCCGGGTGGGCGCGTGGGGCAGGTTGGCGTCCGCCTTGAAGGGATCGATGTTCTTGGGGATGTAGTCCTTCCACTGCTCGGGCACATCGCTCTCCGGGAAGATCGCGTCCACCGGGCACTCCGGCTCGCAGGCACCGCAATCGATGCACTCTTCGGGGTGGATGAGGACCTGATCCTCCCCCTCGTAGAAGCAGTCCACCGGGCAGACATCCACGCAGGAGTGGTCTTTCACGCCGATGCACGGCTCGGTCACGATGTACGTCATCGGGTTCCTCCCGGCTTACGCCAGGGCTCGGACGCTGTTCCGCAAGGCCCCCTTCTCGGGACCCGTCACGTCACCCTGCATCCAGAACGTCCCCGCTCACATGAAGCCAAGTTCCAGCTTGGCCGCCTCGGACATCCTGGTCTGGTCCCACGGGGGGTCCCAGACCACGTCCACCTTGACCGCCGTCACGCCGGGGATGGCCTGCGCCTTGTCCCGCACTTCCCCGGGCAGCGAGCCCGCTGCCGGACAATTGGGCGAGGTGAGGGTCATCCGGATTTCGACCGCGCCCGTGGGGTCCACCTGAATCCCATAGATCAGGCCCAGCTCGTAGATGTTCACCGGAATCTCCGGATCGAAACACGTCCGCAGGGCCTCGATGACCTGCGCTTCAATCATCGCGGCATTCATGTTCGTGATGTCCATGGGACCCCCTGCAGTCATTCGTGCGCGTTCGCCACACCCCGACCCGATGCCAAATGGCCTACTCCGTCGAAACCTTCTCCTCTTTCCCCTCCAGCGCGGCATGCAGGGTGTGCCACGGCAGGGTAGCGCACTTGACCCGGACCGGGAATTCGCGCACGCCGGAAAAGGCTGCGAGCTTTCCCAGTGCGCGCGGATCGAAGGCCGAGTCCGTCTGGCCGGTGAGCATTTTATGGAAGGTGTGGAAAAGGGCCTCCGCTTCAGCCTTGGTCTTCCCTTTGACGCTGGCGGTCATCAGCGAGGCAGAGGCCTTGGAAATGGCGCAGCCCGACCCTTGGAAGCCGATGTTCCCGATCACGTCGCCCTCCACCTGCAGGTAGACGGTGATCTGGTCGCCGCACAGCGGATTGTAGCCTTCGGCCGTGTGGTTCGCCCCTTCCAGTTTCTGGAAGTTGCGCGGCCCCTTGTTGTGGTCCAGGATCACCTGCTGGTAGAGCTCGCGGAGATCGGACATCAGGCGAACATCTCCCTGACCTTGTGAAGCGCCCCGGCGAGAGCGTCGATTTCTGCTCTGGTGTTATAGAAGGCCAGGGACGCCCGGGCGGTGGCCGGCACGCCGAAGCGCCGCATCACCGGCATGGCGCAGTGATGGCCCGTCCGGATCGCAATCCCCTCCTGATCCAGGATCGTGCCGACGTCGTGCGCGTGCACGCCGTCGAGCACGAAAGACAGGACACCCGCCTTCTCTTTCGCCGTTCCGATGAGGCGCACGCCGGGGACGGCAGAGAGGGTGTCCGTGGCATAGGCGAGCAACTCGCGCTCGTACGCGGCGATCTTTTCCAGGCCGATCCCGCTCAGGTAGTCAATCGCCGCGCCGAGCCCAATGCCGCCGGCGATGTGGGGGGTCCCGGCCTCGAACTTGTATGGGAGCACGTTGTATAGGGTCTTCTCGAAGGTGACCGAAAGGATCATGTCGCCGCCGCCCTGGTAGGGGGGCATGGCCTCGAGGAGGTGGGCCTTGCCGTAGAGAATGCCGATGCCGGTGGGCCCGAATACCTTGTGGCCGGAGAACACATAGAAGTCGCAGTCCAGCGCCTGCACATCCACGGGAAGATGCGGCGCGGCCTGGGCTCCATCGATCAGCACGGGCACGCTCCGGCTGTGCGCCATCTCGATGATCTGCTTGACCGGGTTGATCGTGCCCAGCGCGTTCGACACGTGCACCACCGAGACGAACCGGGTTCTGGCGCTCAGGAGCTTCGCGTATTCCTCAACCAGCAACTCGCCCTCGTCGTTGATGGGGACCACGCGCAGCACCGCGCCCGTCTCCTCGCAGAGGATCTGCCACGGGACAATATTCGAGTGGTGCTCCATGGCGGAGATGACGATCTCGTCCCCCGCCTTGACCCACCTCCTGGCGTAGCTGTGGGCTACCAGGTTGATCCCCTCGGTCGCGCTGCGAACGAAGATGATCTCCCGGGGGTCGGAGGCGTTCAGAAACCGTGCGACCTTGGCGCGGGCCTCCTCGAAGGCCCGCGTGGCCCGGTCGCTCAGGAAGTGGATCCCGCGGTGGATGTTGGAGTTGTCCGCCAGGTAATACTGCGTGACCGTATCGATCACGACCTGCGGCTTCTGGCTGGTGGCGGCGTTGTCCAGGTAGACCAGCGGCTTGCCGTGGGCCTTCCCTCTCAGGATCGGGAAGTCTCGCCTCACCTTCTCGACGTCGAAACCGGCGGACGGGGCCTGGCGAATCTTTCCAGGGATGGGGTGGCCGACGGTGGTCATCGGGCTTCCTCCAGCAGCTTCCCCTGAGGCAACCATTGCGTGACCAGCCCCTCCAGGTGCTTGCGGATCGGCTCGACCTTCATGCGCTGGAGGCTCTCCCCGGCGAAGGCGAAGAGGAGGAGGGCGCGGGCCGATTCCTCGGGGATGCCGCGAGAGCGCAGGTAGAAGATCGCGTCCCTGTTGAGCTGGCCGATGGTCGCCCCGTGAGTGCACTTCACGTCGTCAGCGTAGATCTCGAGCTGCGGCTTGGTGTCGATCTGGGCTTCCTCGGAGAGCAGGAGGTTCCTGTTGGTCTGCTTGGCGTCGGTCTTCTGGGCGTCCTTGTGCACGATGATCCGGCCGTGGAACACGCCCCGGGACCGGCCGTCGAGGATGCCATGGTAGAACTGCCGGCTGTCGCAGTGCGGGCTGGCGTGCTCGACCTTCATGTAATTGTCCATGTGCTGCCGGCCGGTCGCCATGAACAGACCGTTGATCAGGCAGTCGCCGCCCTGGCCGGCCAGGACCGGGTGGACGTTGTTCCGCACCAGCGCGCCGCCCAGCAGGACCGTGTGGGAGGCAACGCTGCTGCCGCGCCCCTGCTGAACCCGGAGGGTCGAGACGTTGAACGCCTGCGTGCTCTCCCGCTCGATCAGGTAGTGGCTCAGCACGCTGCTGCCGCCGACCACCACTTCCGTGACCACGTTCGAGAAATAGACCTCGCCCCCCAGCGAGACGTAGTCCTCCACGACGGTTGCCTGGCTCTCCTCGCCCGCCACGATCAGGTTGCGCGGGTGGGTCATGGTGGGGGCGGCGGTAGCGGTGGAGACGTACAGCAGGTGAATCGGCTCCTGGAGCACCACGCCCCGGGGGATGTGCACGAAAGCCCCGTCTTCCATGAAGCCGGTATTGAGGGCGGAGAAGGCATCGTGGTGGTAGTCGGCGTACCGGGCCAGGTGCTGCTCGAGGAGGTCCCGGTCGGCCGCGAGGACCTGGGCCAGGCTGGCGAGCTTCACCCCATCCGGGAGGGGCCGCAAGGCGGAAAGCCCCGGCGCATACCGGCCGTTCACAAAGACGAGCCGGCTGCAGTCCAGGCCCGGGAACGCGAACTGCTCGAGCGCTCGGGGCGTCAGTTTGACGCGCTCGTCCCGGGCGAGCCGGAAGGAGGTCTGGGCGATCGGCGCCACGCTGGTGAACCGCCAGTCCTCATCGCGGGTGGTCGGGAACCCCAGCTCGGAGAAGCGGGCGATCGCCGCCCGGCGGATCGGCCGCAGCCACGATTGGCCATTCGCGGGGGCGCCCTTCTCGAACTCCGCGAAGCGCTCCAGATACCTCTCTTGCTCTTTGGTCACAGCGGTCACCGTCCCGGCCCCCCGTTTACATCTTTGCCGGCGCGCCGGCCCGGGCCTCGGCTTCGACCGAGGCGTAGCCCTTCGCCTCGAGCTCCAGAGCCAGTTCCCTCCCGCCCGACTTGACGATCCGGCCGTCCACCAGCACGTGCACGTAGTCGGGGATGATGTGGTTGAGGATCCGCTGGTAGTGGGTGACGACGATGACGGCGCGCTCGGGGCTCCGGAGCGCATTGACACCGTTGGCGACGATTTTCAGAGCGTCAATGTCCAGGCCGGAATCGGTCTCGTCCAGGATGGCGAGCCGCGGCTCCAGCACCGCCATCTGGAAGATCTCGTTGCGCTTCTTCTCGCCCCCCGAGAAGCCCTCGTTGACCGCGCGGTTCAGGAGGCGCTCATCCGTCTCCAGGAGCTTGATCTTCTCCTTGACCAGCGCGAGGAAGTCCATGGCGTCGAGCTCCTCGAGGCCGCGGTGCTTCCGGATGGCGTTGAGGCCGGCCTTGAGGAAGTAGGCGCTGCTGACGCCGGGGATCTCCACCGGGTACTGGAAGGCCATGAAGAGCCCCTCGCGGGCGCGGTCCTCCGGGGCCATCTCCAGCAGGTTCCTCCCGTCGTAGGTCACCTCCCCGGCGGTGACCTCGTACGTCTCCCGGCCGGCCAGCACCTGCGCCAGCGTGCTCTTGCCCGAGCCATTGGGACCCATGATGGAGTGGACCTCGCCGGCGTTCACCTTCAGGTTCACGCCCTTGAGGATCTCGTGCTTCCCCACCTTCACGTGCAGGTTTTTGACTTCGAGCATGCCTCATCCTTTTGACGAATCGTTCGGACGTCTTAGCCGACACTCCCCTCCAGGCTGACGCTCAGGAGCTTCTGCGCCTCCACAGCGAACTCCATCGGGAGCTCCCGGAAGACCCGCTTGCAGAAGCCGTTCACGATGAGGTTGACCGCGTCTTCCTTG
>JBOHQK010000069.1:0-6192 GCA_050732195.1 Methylomirabilales bacterium (SeqCode) | reverse complement strand
AACGGCGTACGCCTCCGGCCGCCTCCTCCCTCGGGCCTCGTGATGCTCGTCATTTGGCCCGGCACCCCCCCATCGTGTGAGCATGAGGTACAACTCGTTGGGGTCACGCTAGGGCGTGACGACCGTGACATTCACGAAGCGGCCCTGTCCCCCCCGGTGGGTGATCGAGACGACCCCTGCCATGCGGGCGAAGAGGGTGTCGTCCCGCCCGATGCCGACGTTCTCCCCCGGCTTGAAGCGGGTCCCCCGCTGGCGCACCAGGATGGCGCCCGCCGGGACGAGCTCCCCCCCGAAGCGCTTCATCCCCAGGCGCTTGCTGTGGGAGTCCCGCCCGTTCCGGGAGGACCCCATCCCTTTCTTGTGAGCCATGGCATCCCTCCGGGGTCGGGGCAGGCCCGACCGTTACCCCCCGTTGATCTCGGTGATCCGGACGGTCGTCTGGGCCTGCCGGTGCCCCTGGGTCCGGCGGTACTTCTTCCGGCGCTTGAACTTGAACACGATGATCTTCCGCGCGCGGCCCTGCCTCATGACCTCCCCCGCGACGGAGGCGCCCGCCACGGTGGGGGTCCCCACCGTCACCCGATCCCCCTCGGCCACCAGGAGAACCCGGTCAAAGCGGACGGGGCTGCCCGCCTCGCCCCCGAGGCGCTCGACCTTCACGACATCCCCGGGGCTGACCCGGTACTGCTTCCCGCCCGTCTCCAGCACCGCGTACACCGCCTCATCCTCCGCGTGGCCCCGAGGGCCGGTCACCCGGCGGGGCGCCTAAAACCAGCGCGCGGAGGCCAGGGCCTCCACGCGGCGAAAGCGTATCCTTATAGCAGGGCCCGGCGCCCGGTGTCAAGGACGGGGCGCTTGGCGGGCCAGGGCCGGATCGGCGCTCACCACCCGGACCCGCATGGCCCTGCCCTACACCTCCTGGAGCTGGTACTTGGCCGGCGGCCAGGCCTCCTCCGCCGCCAGGGTGATCTCCCCCCCGTACTGCTGCTGCAGGGCCTCGATGACCTCCGCCTCTTCCGCTTTGAGCCAGGCGGTGACGTCGGGGTGAGCGCGGATCCGGACCTGAGACGGCTTCCGCCGGTACAGCTCCCACTCCACCTCCCGCAGGATCTGGTGGGCGATGGAGGGGAGGGCCCGGACCGCCCCGGTGCCACCGCAGATCGGGCAGGCCTGGCTGATGGAGCGGATGAGGCCCTGCTTCACCCGCTTGCGGGTCATCTCCACCAGTCCCAGGTCGGAGAGGAGCGAGACATTGGTGGGGGAGCGGTCCGGCTTCAGGCCTTCCTTCAGCTCGATGACCACCTTGTCCCGGTGCTCCTGGCGCGCCATGTCAATAAAATCAATAATAATGATCCCCCCCAGGTCCCGCAGCCGGACCTGGCGGGCGATTTCCCGGGCGGCCTCCAGGTTGGTCCGGAAGACCGTCTCCTCGAAGTCGTGCTTCCCCACGTACTTGCCCGTGTTCACGTCGATGGAGACCAGCGCCTCGGTCTCCTCGATGACGATGTAGCCCCCCGACTTGAGCCACACCTTCGGCCGTAGGGCCTTCTCGATCTCCTTCTCGATGCCGAAGGATTTGAGGATCGGGTCGTCCTCCGTGTAGAGGTACAGGAGGGACCGCAGGTCCGGGAAGAGGGACTCGGTGAACTCCAGGCACCGCTCGTACTCCGAGGGAGAGTCCACGACCAGCCGGGCCACGTCCCGGGTGAAGAGGTCCCGGAAGAGGCGGAAGACCAGGTCCAGGTCCTTCTGGACCAGGGCAGGCCCCTTCACCCCCTCCGCCTTCTCCCGGATCTTCTGCCACAGGGAGCGGAGGAACTCCAGGTCCCCCTGCAGCTCGGCCCGGCTCTTCCCCACCCCCGCCGTCCGGACGATGACCCCCTCGTTCTTCTGGTTGAGCTCCTCCACGATGTGCTTGAGCCGCTGCCGCTCCCCCTCGTTCTCGATCTTCCGGGAGACGCCGATGTGGCTCTCCATCGGCATGTAGACCAGGAAGCGGCCGGGGAGGGTGATGTGGGACGTGATGCGGGCACCCTTGGTCCCCAGCGGCTCGCGGGCGACCTGGACCAGGATCTCCTGCCCCTCCTGGATGAGCTCCTCGATGGAGGGGTGGGAGCGCCGCTTCCCGGGAGGCGGGGGGGCGGGCCGCAGGTCCTCCGCCGAGTCAGTCGGGCCTCCCCCATCCGTCTCCCCCAGGCTGAGGAGCTGCTCGTACTCCTCCACGTCTTCGAAAATGTCCCGGACGTACAGGAAGGCGTCCTTGTTCAGGCCGATGTCCACGAAGGCCGCCTGCATCCCGGGGAGGATCTTCAGGACCCGTCCCTTGTAGATGTTCCCGGCGATGCTCCGGGCCTTCACGTCGTCAATCATCAGCTCGACCAGGTGGCCGTCCTCCAGGATGGCCACCCGGGTCTGGGTCATCGAGGCGTTGACGATAATCTCGCGCTTCATGGGGACCTGTGACCTCGCGGGAGGGCACGCCACCGCATCGGGGTGCGTGCCCTAGACGGGGGCCGGGGCCGGCGTCGGCGAAACGGCCGCCGTGAGCCCGAGGCCCGTGCGGGTGATGGTGAGGTGCCCGTCCAGGCCGGCCAGCGCCTCGGCAGAGAGGTACGGGGCCAGGAAGGCCCGCAGCACCTCCCGGGGCCGGATCCCGGCCCCGGCCTTGAGGAGGAGCAGGAAGGCACCGGGCCCGTCGGGGCCGAAGGCCTCAAGGGCCGGGCGGGCGTTCACGGTGATGGTTTCCCCCTTGCGGAAGCCGTCCACGGGGATCGTCTGGCGGGCCAGGAAGGCGGCGCAGGCCGCCGCCGGATCCTCCACGGCGCCCGCCACGGAGGGGGACAGGGTAGCCCGGTACCGGGCCGTCAGAACCTGGGAGGTGAGGGAGGGGGCCGCCAGCGAAACCTCCCAGGCGCCCGTGAGGTGCAGCTCGAAGGGCAGCGTGGCGTTCACCCGGACCGCGAAGTCTTCCACCGCCGCCCGCTCCCGCAACTCCACGTCCGCCAGCTCCGCCTCCCCCTCCACGCCCACCGGGAGGCCCATGGCCACGGCGAGGCGGGGCTGCGGGTTGTACCCCTGCGTGTAGGCCAGGAGGTAGCCGGCCCGGCGGATGGCCCGGGTGAGCGTCCGGAAGACCTCCAGGTGCGACAGGAACCGGAGCTCCCCCCGCTTCCGGAAGGCGAAGCGGATCCGCTGGACCGCGGCCACGGAGGGAGGGGCCTCCGCCGGGCGAGGCGTCACGGCTTGCGGCACCGGGGGAGCCGCCACCGCCGCCTCCACACGGGCCAGAGGCGCGCCGCCGCCCCCGGGCGTCGCGGGCGGTACCAAGAGCGGCAGGAGCTTCCCGTTGCCGCCGCCTGCGCTCGCCAGCCCGTGCGCCGCCTCCTTCCGCCTCGCCTCCAGCCGCTCCGCCTCCGCGTGGTCGTGCCACTCCTGCCAGGAGGGGATGCAGACCGCCCCGCAGGCCTGGCACGGGGCGACGTGGCAGTCGGGGGTCGTGGCGGCCCGCAGGGCCTTCCGCCACTCCCGCTGCAGGAATTTCTTGCTCACCCCGCAGGAGATGTGATCCCAGGGGAGCGGCTCGTCGGGGCCGATGTTCCGATGGGCGATGGGGAAGGGGTCCACCCCGCAGGCCTCGAAGGCGGCCATCCACCGGTCGAAGTCCAGGTGCTCCGACCAGCCGTCCAGGCGGGCGCCCCGCCGCTCTGCCTCGGCGATGACCGGCCCCGTCTCCCGGCCCCCCCGGGAGAAGACCGCCTCCAGGAAGGAGGACTTCACGTCGTGCCACTTGAACTTGACCCCCGCCTCCCGGAGGCGGGCCTTCAGGAACTGCTGCTTCTCCCGCAGGACCTCCATCCGGTCCTGGCCGGACCACTGGAACGGGGTGTGGGGCTTGGGGACGAAGGAGGAGACGCTCACGGTGAGGCCGAAGCCCCGCGGCCCCCTCTTCCGGCCGAGCCGCTGCGCCTCCACCGACAGACGGACGAGCGCCTCCAGGTCGGCGTGGGTCTCGGTGGGCAGCCCGCACATGAAGTACATCTTCAGGCCGGTCCAGCCAGCCTCGGCCGCCGCCGTCACGGCGCGGAAGACCTCCTCCTCGTCCACGATCCCCTTGTTGATGACCTCCCGGAGGCGCTGGCTCCCGGCTTCGGGGGCGATGGTGAAGCCGGTCCGCTTCACCCGGAGGAGCTCACCGGCCAGCTCCGGCTTCAGCCCCTTGACCCGGAGGGAGGGAAGGGAGAGGCCGATGCGGTCCCCCTGGAAGTCGTCCATCAGCTTCGGGATGAGGCCCGACAGGCAGGAGAGGTCAGCGATGCTGAGGGAGTTCAGGGAGGCCTCCTCGTACCCGGTCGCGGCCAGCGCTCTCTGCGTCATCTCCCGGATCTCGTCGGCCGGCAGCTCCCGGAGCGGCCGGTAGACCATCCCGGCCTGGCAGAACCGGCACCCCACCGTGCAACCCCGCATCACCTCGATGTTCACCCGGTCGTGGACGATCTCCATGAAGGGAACCGGGATCTGGGCGTAGTCAATGGTGTCCAGGCGGGTCACGGTCCGCTTCTCGATGACCTGACCGGGCGTAAAGCAGGCGGGGACGTACATCCCGGGAAGGGCCCCCCAGGCTTGGAGGAGCTCCTCCCGGCGCCCGCCCGCCCGCCGCCAGGCCAGGAACGTGTTCACCAGATCGTGGATGGCCTCCTCCCCATCCCCGAGGACGAAGCAGTCGATGAATTCGGCGATCGGCTCCGGGCTGTAGGCGCAGGGACCCCCGGCCACCACAAACGGATCCCCCTCCCCCCGGTCGGCGCTGCGCAGCGGAATGCCCCCCAGCCCCAGCATGCGGAGGATCGTGGCGTAGGAGAGCTCGTACTGGAGGGTGAACCCCACGAGGTCGAACGCGCGAAGCGGCAGCCCGGACTCGATGCTGGCCAGCGGGATCCCCCGCCGGCGCGCCAGCGCCTCGAAGTCGAGCCAGGGGCAGTAGACGCGCTCCGCCACCACCTCCGGCCGCCGGTTCAGAAGCTGGTAGAGGATCTTCAGGCCCAGGTGGGACATCCCGATCTCGTAGACATCCGGGAAGGCGAGTGCCACCCGGACGGCCGCCGCCTCGGGGTCCTTGTGGACCGTGAGGAACTCCCGCCCGATGTAGCGGGAGGGCTTCTCGACGAAGGGGACCACTTCCCGGAGGATCCGTTCCCGAACCCGGTCGGTCACCGCACACGCCATAGAGGTCTCCTGGGAAAGACGCGAGGGGAGGGGGACCTTGCCCACCCGAGCACCTTCTAGTGTAGAGTATGCGAGCCGGCCAAGTAAAGCGGGGACTTGACCGGTTGACGGAAGCGGCGGGCGGGCGCTGCAGGGGCCCGATTGGCCGGGGGGAGGAGAGGCGGATGGGGTCGGGCAGGGAGCGCCTGGGGCGGTGGGCGGGTCGTGTGGCCGCTCCCCTGCTGGTCCTGGCGGCCGCTACCACCGCCGCTCTCCTCGCCGCGGCCGCCAGCGGCCAGGAGGGAGGGCGCCTCCAGGTCTGGATCACCGACCACCGGGAGGCGATTGGGGACTTCGCCTCGCTCCCGGTCACCATCGCCGCCGTCGCGATCCACCCGGCCGGCCAGCCCCGCCGGGAGGGCTGGCTCCGCCTCCTGGTCCCCGCCCCGGTCGTGGACCTCGTGGAGGCGACGCGGGAGCCCGTGCTGCTGCTGGAGGCCCCCGTGCCGCCGGGTCCCTACGACGCCGCCCGCCTCGAGATGGACCGGGGCCGCGGCACCCTGAAGATCGGGGAAGAGGTAGCGGTGACGGTTCCGTCGCGCGGAACCGCGGCCGTGGCGATCCGGATCCGGGCCGGCCGGATGACGGTCCTCACCCTGGACCTCGTGGTGCACGACCTCACGGACCACCCGGGGAAGCGCTACGGGGTCACCCTCCGGCGGGCCACCGTGCGCCACTAGGGGGCGGTCGGACTCAGCGGACGTCGCGCGCGCAGCGGAAGCCGATCTTGTTATTCCGGTAGTCGGGGAGGCGGTCGTAGCGGTTCGTCACGTTGCTCCACTCCGGGGGCCCTCCCCAGGAACCCCCCCGGACGACCCGGGCTTTGCCCGCCGGCGGTCCGGGCGGGTTCCGAGCGGGAGCCACGGCGAAGTAGTCGGCCCGGTACCAGTCGGCAGTCCATTCCCAGACGTTCCCTGCCATGTCGAGGGC
>JBOHQK010000068.1:0-27100 GCA_050732195.1 Methylomirabilales bacterium (SeqCode) | reverse complement strand
AGGATGCTGGGGACGCTGGTCAACACCGGGACGGTCCTCGTGGGGAGCACGGTGGGGATTCTCCTCAAGCGGCGCTTCCCGCCCCGCGTCCAGGAGGTGGCCATGCAGGCGGTGGGGGCCGTCACGCTCCTCATCGGCGTGCAGATGGGCCTGGCGGCCGACTCCGGGCGCAAGATCATCGTCGTCCTCCTCAGCCTGGCCGGGGGGGCGATCCTGGGGGAGGCCCTGGACATCCAGGGGGCCCTGGACCGGCTCGGCCAGCGCCTGGAGCGCCGCTTCGCGCGCGCGGGGGATGACCAGTTCGCCCGGGCCTTCGTCACGGCGAGCCTCCTCTTCTGCGTGGGGCCCATGACGATCCTGGGCTCCATCCAGGATGGGCTCCAGGGGGACGCCACGCTCCTCTTCACCAAGGCGGTCCTGGACGGGATCGCCTCCACCGCTCTCGCGGCCAGCCTCGGGTTCGGGACCTACTTCGCTGCCGGGACCGTCCTCCTCTACCAGGGGGCCCTGACCCTGGCGGCGGCCGGCGTCCGGGAACTGATGACGCCTCCAGTCGTGGAGGCGGTGACGGCCTGCGGCGGCCTCATGATCGCCTGCCTCGCGGTCAATATCTGGGGCCTGGCCGCCCTCCGGGTTGCAAACATGCTGCCGGGCCTGCTCCTGGCCGGCGTGCTCACCTGGACCCTCGAGTGGGCAGCAGCCCTCTTCTGAGCGCCCGGAATCCCCTCATCCCCCCCGGCCATCCCACCTGTCTATTCCATTCGCAAGGGCCCGACCGAATTCTCACCCCCTCGGGACGTTTGCCGGAAGGGAGGGCCCACCCCAAGGGCGGCGGGTGGAAGGGGTCTCCCGGCCGAAGGGCCGGCTTTGCATAGAGTTCCGGCCTGGACCCCCTGCCCTGTGGATCCCTTGAGGTTCCTGGCACACAATTTGCTGTGGACTACCTATAGATGACGCTCCAACCGGAGCTGGCCCGCGTCCAGTAAGCCGCTGGAGGAGAGGCCATGAAGACCGTCGCTGCCCTGACACTGCTCCTCGCCGCAGCCGTCGCAGGGCTTCCTGCGGCGGTCGCCGGCGGGCCTTCGGCCCTGGAGCGGGGCGGGGCCGCCCGCCCCCTCCCCCCGGTCATCCCCGACTTTAGGGACGCCGAGACCCTGGCCCGCTTCACTCCCGTCGCCCAGGGGCGCCTCTGGGGCAACCCGGACTTCCCCATCCTTCTCATCCGCGGCCTCCAGGCCACGGATCCCCTCTTCGTCCTCATCGTGCTGGATGCCCGGAACGGAAAGGACACCTGGTCCCTCGTCGAGGACCCGATGATCCTGGTGACGGTGGGGAAGCGGGGGGAGGAGGGCCCGGAGACCTACGTGGACGAGGGGTTCGTCACCGAGGGGACGCCGTCCGGGGCCTTCGTGGCAGTAGAGGGGGCGACCCTGAGCGACCTGACCGGGCTGCTGGAGGCCGGCTACGCCTCGGCCACGAGCCGCGAGGTCATGTGAATTCTCCCCCCCACCGCTGATCGTTTGCCGCGCCCTGGCCCTCTGGCCGGGGCGCGCTGCTTCTGGGGGTGGGGAGGCGAGCGCGGGTCCGAAGAAGGGGAAGAAGATACAGGGGGCGGAGAAAAGGCCGGAGCCCCCGGCCGCGGCTGCGGCCGGGGGCTCCGGGTATCACCACAGGGGGTTGCGCGGATGGCTGCTGGATCCCCCCCTGGCGCACGCGCTCCTTAGTACATGTCGCCCATGCCCCCGCCCCCGTGCGGGACCGGAGGCGTCTTCTCCTTCTCCGGGATGTCGGTGACCAGGCACTCGGTGGTGATGAGGAGCGCGGCGATGGAGGCCGCGTTCTGGAGGGCCACCCGGGTGACCTTGGTGGGATCAATGATCCCCGCCTCCATCAGGTCCTCGAAGGCGTTGGTCTCGGCGTTGAAGCCGTAGGCCCCCTTGGCGTCGCGGACCTTCTGGACCACGATGGAGCCCTCGGCACCGGCGTTCCCGGCGATCTGCCGGATCGGCTCCTCGAGCGCGCGCCGCACGATGTCGGCGCCGGTCTTCTCGTCCCCCTCCAGCTTCAGGGCATCCAGCGCCTTCGCGGCCCGCAGCAGGACCACGCCGCCGCCCGGGACGATCCCCTCCTCGACCGCGGCGCGGGTTGCGTTCAGGGCGTCCTCCACCCGGGCCTTGCGCTCCTTCATCTCCACCTCGGTGGCCGCCCCGACCTTGATGACGGCCACTCCCCCGGCCAGCTTGGCGAGCCGCTCCTGGAGCTTCTCCCGGTCGTAGTCCGAGGTGGTCTCGTCGATCTGGGTCCGGAGTTGCTTGATGCGCCCCTCGATCTCCTTCTGGGCGCCGGCCCCCTCGATGAGGGTGGTCTTCTCCTTGTCCACCACCAGCTTCTTGCACTTCCCGAGGTCATCGAGGCGGATGTTCTCCAGCTTGATCCCCAGCTCCTCCGAGATGACCTCGCCGCCGGTGAGGACGGCGATGTCCTTCAGCATGTCCTTCCGGCGGTCGCCGAAGCCGGGGGCCTTCACGGCGCAGGTAGCCAGGGTCCCCCGGAGCTTGTTGACCACCAGGGTGGCCAGCGCCTCCCCCTCCACGTCCTCGGCGAGGATGAGGAGCGGCTTCCCCATCTTGGCGATCTGCTCCAGGATGGGGAGGAGGTCCTTCATGTTGGAGATCTTCTTCTCGTGGATGAGGATCAGCAGGTTCTCCAGCACCGTCTCCATCCGCTCCGGGTCGGTGACGAAGTAGGGGGAGATGTAGCCGCGGTCGAACTGCATCCCCTCGACCACCTCCAGGGTGGTCGCCATCGCCTTGGCCTCCTCGACGGTGATGACGCCGTCCTTGCCCACCTTCTCCATGGCATCCGCGATGAGGTCACCGATGGCCTTGTCGTTGTTCGCGGAGATGGTGGCGACCTGGGAGATCTCCTTCTTCCCCTTGGTGGGCTTGGAGATCTTCTTGATCTCCTCCACGACCGCCTCCACCGCCTTCTCGACACCCCGCTTCAGCGCCATCGGGTTCGCGCCGGCCGTGACGTTCTTCATCCCCTCCCGGAAGATCGAGTGGGCCAGCGCGGTCGCGGTGGTGGTCCCATCCCCGGCCACCTCCGAGGTCTTGGAGGCTACCTCCTTCACCATCTGGGCCCCCATGTTCTCGAACGGGTCCTCCAGCTCGATCTCCTTGGCGACGGTGACCCCGTCCTTGGTAATGGCGGGCGCGCCGAACTTCTTGTCGAGGACGACGTTGCGGCCCTTGGGGCCGAGGGTGATCACCACGGCGTGGGCGAGTTTCTCGACGCCCCGCAGGATGGCGCGCCGCGCCTCCTCGTCATACTTGAGCTGCTTTGCCGGCATGGAGCAATCCCTCCTTGGTGTGGCTCCCGGGCCCCGCGCCCCGCGGTCGGGCGCGGCAGGCCGGGCCGCCTCCTACTTCAGGATCCCGAGCACATCCTCCTCCCGCATGATCAGGTACTCCTCGTCGCCGAGCTTCACCTCGGACCCGGAGTACTTCCCGAACAGGATCTTGTCCCCCGCCTTGACGTCCAGGGGCATGAGCTTGCCGTGGTCGTCCCGCTTCCCGGGGCCCACCGCAATGACCTCCCCCTCCTGGGGTTTCTCCTTGGCCGTGTCCGGGATGATGATGCCACCCTTCTTGGCCTCCTTCTCCTCCAACCGCTTGACCAGGATCCGGTCGTGGAGAGGTAGAATTTTCCGCGCCATGGCGCCACGCCCTCCTTTCTTCAGGGTTATCCAGCCTGTCCCGTTTTACCCCCGGCGGCCCGCGTGACTCCGGGCGCGCCGACGAGCCAGCACGCTTTCGTGCCACCCCCTCTTCTGACTGTTGGCGATTCCCACCTTCGTGCTAGGATGCGACCGATCAGGACCGCCTCGGCAGGATGGCCCCTGCTTCCTTGTTAGCACTCTCCTGTGGTGAGTGCTACTAGCCTACAAAGTAATGGGAACCTGCCCGGAAAGCAAGGGGAAAAATGTTTTGGAGACCGCAACAGATGGAATCGAGTTTTACTCTGACGGAAAACAACGCCATTTCTCTCCGTTTTTCTCGTTAATTCTCGCGAAATCTCTCTAAAATGCCAAAGAAGGTCTACCCAGCCAAATCGGCAGGACACCGGGTGAGGCCGACCAGGGCAATCGTGGACCTCGACGCGATTGCCCACAATGTCCGGAGTATCAAGGCCCTCGTCGGTCCCGAGGTCCGACTCATGGCGGTCGTCAAGGCGGACGCGTACGCCCACGGCCTGGTGCCTGTCGCGCGGGCGGCCCTCAGGGCCGGAGCCGAGTGGCTCGGGGTGGCGCTGCCGGAGGAGGGGGCGGCGCTCAGGGGAGCCGGAATTCGAGCCCCCATCCTCGTCCTTGGGCCCACGCCACCCGCCCAGGCGGAGGAGGTGGTTGCAGGGGGCCTCGACCAGATGGTTCACTCGGTTCCCCTCGCGGAGGCCCTCTCCCGCGCCGCCGGGAAGGCTCGCCGCCGCGTCGCCGTGCACCTGAAGGTGGACACCGGGATGGGGCGGGTGGGCGTCCCGGTGGAGGAGGTCGGGACCTTGGCGGGAGCCATCGGCCGGCTCCCGGGGCTGCGTCTGAGGGGAGTGATGACCCACTTTGCCGCGGCCGACGCGCCGGATACCGCCCATGCCCGGGAGCAGCTCCGGCGCTTTCACAAGGCCCTGGTCTCCCCCCCGCTCCGGGCCGTCCCCTCCCTCCTCCGCCACGCCGCCAACAGCGCCGCCACCTTCGCGCTGCCGGAGGCCCGCTTGGACATGGTCCGGATTGGCATCGCCCTCTACGGTTGTCCCCCGTCCCCGAAGGCCCCGCCTCCGGTCCCGCTCCGCCCGGCCCTCACGTTGGAGACGCGGGTGGCCCAGGTGCGCTGGGTCCCGCCCGGCACCACCGTCTCCTACGGATGCACCTTCGTTGCCCCGACGCGAATGCGGATCGCCACCCTGCCCGTCGGGTACGGGGACGGCTTTCCCCGCGCCCTCAGCAACCGGGGGGCGGTCCTCCTCCGCGGGAAGCGGGCCCCCGTGGTGGGCCGGGTCTGCATGGACATGGTCATGGTGGACGTGACCGGCATCCCGGAGGTGGAGGAGGGGGATGCGGTCGTCCTCCTCGGCGTGCAGGGGACGGAGACCATCCCCGCGGACGCCTGGGCCGCCCTGGCGGATACCATCTCCTACGAGGTCCTCTGCGGCATCGGGCCGCGGGTTCCGCGCCTGTACGTAGGCGAGGGGCCGAGGAGGGCCATCAAGGGCGCTGCTCCCGCGCGGTCCCCGAAGCGGGCGGGTCGTCCCCGGTCCGCCTCCCGGCGGCGGGCACCTTGACAAGCCCCTGGGCGCTAGGTATTCTCGGCCAACTTTTGGGATTTGTTGAGGTTCGTGGGCTCGTGGTGGGGGCGCAGGGCGGGCCCGGATGGGGGAGGGGCACCGTGCCCCCCATTCATTTCGGCACCTCCGGCTGGCGGGGCATCCTGGCGGAGGACTTCACCTTCGCCCGGGCGCGCATCGTCACCGCCGCCATCGCCCGGTACGTGAAGGAGAGTGGGCTGGCCGGGCGGGGTGTCGTGGTCGGCTACGACACCCGCTTCCTCTCGGAGGCCTTCGCCCGGGAGGCGGCGGCTTGCCTGGCGACGAGCGGCCTGCGCGTCTATCTGTGCGTGCGGGACACCCCGACCCCGGCCCTGGCCGCGGAGATCCTTGAGCGGGGCGCGGCGGGGGGACTCAACATCACCGCCAGCCACAACCCCCCCGAGTACAACGGCATGAAATTTTCGATGGCCTCGGGTGGCCCGGCACTCCCGGAGGTGACGGCCGCCATCGAGGCCGAGGCCAACCGGCTCCTCCAGGGCCCGCCCCTCCCCCCGGCCGCCCTCGCCGGCCCCCCGGCAGCGGAGATCACCCCGACCGATCCCTACCCTCCCTACGCGGCCCGCGTCCTGGGGCTCCTGGATCTCGCCTGCCTGCGGCGGGCGCGCCTCAAGGTCGTGGTGGACCCCCTGTACGGCACCGGGCGGGGATACCTGGACACCCTCTGCCGCGAGACCGGGTGCGAGGTGAGCGTTATCCACGACTACCGCGACCCCCTCTTCGGGGGGGGGACGCCCGAGCCCAGCGCCGAGAACCTGACGGCCCTCGCCCGCGCTGTCCGGGAGAGGGGGGCCCACCTCGGGCTTGCCACCGACGGGGATGCCGACCGGTTCGGCCTCCTGGACACGGATGGCACCTTCGTGGAGCCCAACTACCTTTTGGGCCTGCTGCTGGACTACCTGGCCGGGACGCGGGGATGGTCAGGAGGCGTGGCCCGGTCGGTCGCCACGACCCACTTGGTGGACGCCGCGGCGCGCCGGCGGGGGGTGCCGGTCTACGAGACGCCGGTCGGGTTCAAGTACATCGGGGACCTGCTCACTCAGGGGAAGATCCTGCTCGGGGGGGAGGAGAGCGCCGGCCTCACCGTGCGGGGGCACGTGCCGGAGAAGGACGGGATCCTGGCCTGCCTCCTGGCGGCGGAACTCGTGGCGGCGAGCGGCGGGCGGTCCCTTGGCGCGCTCCTGCAGGATCTCTACCGGGCGGTCGGGACCGTCCTCTGCCGGCGGGTCAATCTCCCCCTCTCGCCAGCGGGCGAGGACCGCTTGAAGGCGGTCCTCGCCGACCCGCCAACGACGCTGGCCGGGCGGCGGGTCCTCCAGGTGAACCAGGTGGACGGCGTGAAGCTCCTCCTGGAGGACGGCAGCTGGGTCCTCCTCCGCCCCTCGGGCACGGAGCCGATGGTCCGGCTCTACGTGGAGGCGGCGTCGAGGGAGCGCCTGGACGCCCTCGAGGCGGCGGGGCGCTCTCTCCTGGACGGGCGATGAGCGAGATCGTGGAGGTCCACGCCCGGGAGATCCTGGACTCCCGGGGGAACCCCACCGTGGAGGTGGAGGTTCTTCTGGAGAGCGGCTCCCGGGGGCGGGCGGCGGTCCCCTCCGGGGCGTCCACGGGGAAGCGGGAGGCCCTCGAGCTCCGGGACGGGGACCCCAAGCGCTACCTGGGCCGGGGGGTGCAGACCGCTGTGGCGAACGTGAACACGATCCTGGCCCCCGAGGTGATTGGCCTGGAGGGGCTGGATCAGGCGCGGGTGGACCAGGCTCTCTGCGCCCTGGACGGGACCCCCAACAAGGGGCACCTCGGCGCGAACGCCCTCCTCGGGGTCTCGCTGGCCGCGGCTCACGCCGCCGCCGATGAGGTGGGCCTCCCCCTCTACCGCTACCTGGGCGGGGCGCGCGCCCGGACTCTGCCGGTGCCGATGATGAACCTCCTGAACGGGGGGCGGCACGCCGACACCACCGTGGACCTCCAGGAGTTCATGGTCATGCCCGTGGGGGCCCCCTCCTTCCGGGAGGCGCTGCGCATGGGCGCCGAAATCTTCCACCACCTCCGGGCGGTCCTGCGGGCGCGGGGGCACACCACCGGCGTCGGGGACGAGGGGGGGTTCGCCCCCAGCCTCCGGAGCAATGAGGAGGCGGTGGAGTGCCTCCTGGAGGCCATCCAACTAGCGGCCTACGCCCCCGGCCGGGAGGTGGTGCTGGCCCTGGACAGTGCCGCGAGCGAGTTCTACTCCGAGAGCCAATACCGGCTGGCGGGGGAAGGGGGGCGGCTGCTCAGCCGGGCAGAGATGGTGGACTTCTACGCACGCTGGGTGGAGCGCTACCCCATCGTTTCCATTGAGGACGGCTGCGCGGAGGACGACTGGGAGGGGTGGGCCCTCTTGACGGCGCGGCTGGGGGAGCGGATCCAGCTCGTGGGGGACGACCTGTTCGTCACCAACCCGGCGCTCCTCCGGGAAGGGATCGCGCGGGGGGTGGCGAACGCCATCCTGATCAAGGTGAATCAGATCGGGACCCTCAGCGAGGCCCTGGAGACGGTGGGGGTCGCGGCGGAGGCGAATTACGCGGCCATCATCTCGCACCGGTCAGGCGAGACGGAGGATACGACCATCGCGGACCTGGCCGTGGCCACGGGGGCGGGGCAGATCAAGACCGGGTCAGTCTCCCGGACGGACCGGGTGGCCAAGTACAACCGCCTCCTCCGAATCGAGGAGGAGCTGGGCGAGGCGGCCCTGTTCGCCGGACGGGCAGCGCTGAAGGGCGCGGGCGGGCGGGGGGCGTGATGGCGCGGATCCCGGAGCGGGACGCGTGGGAGGGTCCCCATGGGGGAGGGCGGCGACGCCGGCTCCTCCTGCTGGCAGGCGGGCTCATCCTCGGGCTCCTCCTGGTTTCCCTCTCCGGCGATGGATCCCTCATCCGCATCTACGGCCTCAGCCGGCAGCGGGCCGACCTCCTCCAGGACATCGAGCGGCTGAAGGAAGAGAACGCTCGCCTTCGCCGGGAGGTGGAGGCCTTCCGGCAGGACGAGACGCGCCTCGAGGAGATCGCGCGACGGAAGCTCGGGCTTGTCCGGCCCGGAGAGGTGGTCTATCGCTTTGTTGTCCCCCCGGGATCCCCCGCCGGGGCGGCCGATCCTCCGGGCGGTCACTAGGGCGGGTGGGCGGTGGTCTGGCCCCTGGAAAGCCTGCCCTCCTGTCCGGGCACCGCGGGGGAAAAGGGCTTGCGGCACCGCTAGCAGTCCTCTAGACTAAAAGGGTTTCGGCACCCGGCGGACGGTCGCGGCGGGCCGGGGGATCGGGAAAGGGGTCCACCGAGGGAGACGGCGCGCGTGCCTGAGGAGCGGGTCCTGATCCTGGGCGGCACAGAGGAGACGCGGCAGACCCTGGCCCGTGCGGTGGCCGAGGCGGGCCACCCGGCGGAGGCGGTGGCAGACCCGGGGGCGGGACTTGCCGGGGTCGAGCAGGACCCCTACGCGCTGCTATTCCTCCTGGTGGGGGGCGCCTCGACGAGGCCTCTCGATCTGCTGGACCGCCTCCTGCAGGCCCGCCCGGAGCAGGCGGTCGTGGTCGTCGGGCCAGCCACCGACCCTGAGTTTAGGGCCGGCGCCTTGAAGCGGGGGGCCTACCAGGTCCTGGTGGAGCCGGTCGCGGCGGCGGAGGTGGAATGGGTTCTCCGCACCGGGGTCGAGCGGGCCCATCTGCTCGAGGCCAACGCCACCCTCCGGCAGGAAGCGTTCCGCGATGACCTCACCGAGGCGTACAACCGTCGGTACATGGAGCGCCACATAGAGGAAGAGCTGGAGCGCGCCCGGCGCTACGAACGCCCCTTTTCCATTCTCTTCATGGACCTGGACCGCCTGAAGAACGTCAACGAAGCCTACGGCCACCTCTGCGGCAGCAAGGTCCTGGTGGAGGTGGCCGCCCTGGTCCTGAAACACCTGCGCCGGAGCGACAAGATCTTCCGCTTCGGCGGGGACGAGTTTGTGGTCACGCTGCCCGAGACGGACCGGCGGGGCGCCCTGAAGGTGGCGAACCGCCTCCGGGATGCCGTCAAGGAGCACCGCTTCCTGGTGAGCGAGGGGGCGGTGGTCCAGCTGACCGCCTCCTTCGGCCTCGCGACCTTCCCCCAGGACGGGATGGGCATGGACCAGCTCCTGCGCCACGCCGACCAGGCGATGTATTTGATTAAATCCACATCCCGGGACGGCGTGGGGGTGAAAGACCTCCCGTGAAACGGATCGCCATCGTGGGCTCCACCGGGTCGATCGGGACCCAGGCCCTGGCCCTGGCCGCCCGACACCCCCGTCTGTTCCGAATCATCGGATTGGCTGCCCGGCACAACGTGGACCTCCTGGCGGAGCAGGTGCGCGCCTTTCGCCCCCCCCTGGTATCGGTGGGGACGGCGGAGGGGGCCGCGGCCCTCCGGGAGCGCCTGGACGGGACAGGGGCGGAGGTGGTCTGGGGGGAGGCCGGCCTCCTCCGGGTCGCCACCGACCCGGACGCCGACCTGGTCCTCTCGGCCGTGGTGGGGGCGGCCGGGCTCCTCCCCACGCTCGCCGCGGTCCGGGCCGGCAAGGTGGTCGCCCTGGCCAACAAGGAGGCCCTGGTGACCGCCGGCGAACTGATCACGGCCGAGGCGGCCCGGCGGAATGTCCGGCTCCTCCCCGTGGACAGCGAGCACTCGGCCATCTTCCAGTGCCTGGAGCGGGGCGGGGGGGAGGGCCTCCGGTCCGTCATCCTCACCGGTTCGGGCGGGCCGTTTAGGACGCGGCCGAAGGAAGCGCTGGCGGCGGTGACTCCGCGGGAGGCGTTGCAGCACCCCCGCTGGAACATGGGGAAGAAGATCTCCGTGGACTCCGCCACCCTGATGAACAAGGGGCTGGAGGTCATCGAGGCCCACTGGCTCTTTGGCCTCCCCGTCGAGGCCATCCGGGTCCTGATCCATCCCGAGAGCATCGTCCACTCCCTGGTGGAGTACGTGGACGGCTCCATCCTGGCCCAGCTCGGCATCACCGACATGGGGCTCCCGATCCTGTACGCCCTCACCTACCCGGAGCGGCTCCCCAACCACTTCCCGGCCCTGGACCTGGCGCGCGTGGCCAGCCTCACCTTCGAGGAGGTGGACCACGACCGGTTCCCCTGCCTGGGCTACGCCTACGCCGCGGCCCGGGCCGGAGGGACAGCCCCAGCCATCCTCAACGCGGCCAACGAGGTGGCCGTCAACCTCTTCCTCCGGGAAGCGATCCCCTTCACCGCCATCCCCCGCCTCATCGCCGAGGCCCTGGACCGCCACCCCGTCCGCCAGGTGCGGAGCGTGGAGGAGGTCCTGGCCGCCGACGGGGAGGTCCGGACCGCGCTCCTGGCCCGCTACGGGTGCGCCCAGGCTGCCCGCTCGTGAGGATGCCCCGACCATGACCCCCGGGATGATCGTCTCCGCCAGCATCACCCTCGGCGTCCTCATCTTCATCCACGAGCTGGGGCACTTCCTGGTGGCCAAGCGTCTAGGCGTCGGGGTCCTGAAGTTCTCCCTGGGATTCGGCAAGCGCCTCTGGGGCTTCCGCCTCGGGGAGACGGAGTACCTCCTGTCGGCCATCCCCCTCGGGGGCTACGTGAAGATGGTGGGGGAGGATCCCCGGGAGGTCCGGGTGGGTCCCGACGGGACCGCCACGGACGCCGAGGGCCATCCCCTCGACCTGGCCAAGTCCTTCGCGCACAAGCCGGTCTGGGCCCGGGCGTTGATCATCCTGGCGGGGCCGGGGGCCAACTTCCTCCTGGCCGTGGTGATTTTCTGGGTCCTGTTCATGGCGATCGGCCGGTCGCTCCCGGAGCCGGTCATCGGCCCCCCGGCTGAGGCCTCGCCCGCCGCCGCGGCGGGGCTTCGGGCTGGGGACCGGATCCGGGCCGTGGACGGGAACCCGGTCCGCGGGTGGGAGGAGATCGCCTCCCGCCTCCAGCAGGGGCGCGGGGCGGAGGTGACCCTCACCGTGGAGCGCGCTGGGGAGACCCGGACCGTGCGGGTGACCCCGGTCCCGAAGACGGTCGTGAGCCACGTCCTGACGGCGGAGGTGGGGCGGGTCACGCCGAACTTCCCGGCGGAGGCGGCCGGCCTCAGGCGGGGCGACCGGATCGTGGCCATCAATGGCCAGCCGGTGGAGACCTGGCCCGATCTGGCCCGGGTCATCCACGCCAGCCCGGGCCGGCCCGTGATCCTCACCCTCCAGCGGGGGGAAGAGCGGCTAGAGGTGACCGTCACCCCGCGCGCGAGCCGCCCCCCCGACAACCCGGAGGGGTGGGAGATCGGTCTTATCGGCATCGAGCCGATCAATGACGTCATCCGCAAGGAGTCCCAGGTCTGGGACGTGGGGATCGGCCCCGCCTTCGAGCGGCTCCACCCCCTGGCGGCCCTCGCCGAGGGGGTGCGCCGGACCGTGGACGTCTCGGTCACCGTCCTCTGGTTCCTGGGGAAGCTCCTCCAGGGGGCGCTGCCGGCCAAGACCATCGGCGGCCCCCTCACCATCGTCCTGATGGCGGGGGAGCAGGCCCAGCAGGGCTTCCTCTACCTGGTCACCTTCACCGCCGTCATCTCGATCAACCTCGCGATCCTGAACCTCCTCCCCATCCCCATTCTGGACGGCGGCCACCTCCTCTTCGCCGCCATCGAGGCGGTCCGGGGGGAGCCGGTCAGCGTCCGCCGGCGGGAGATGGCCCAGAAGGTCGGCCTGGCCCTGCTGGTGGCCATCATGGTCTTCGCCCTCTACAACGACATCTTCCGGGCATTCGGCCCCTAGCCCCCTCTCGCACGAGGACGTCATGGCAGGACGCGCCACGCAGCAGATCATCCGACGGAAAACCCGGCAGATCCAGGTTGGCCCCGTCAAGGTGGGCGGGGAGGCCCCCATCTCCGTCCAGTCCATGACCAAGACCGACACCCGCGACGTGACCGGGACCGTGGACGCCATCTGGGCGCTCGAGGCGGCCGGCTGCGAGATCGTCCGGGTCGCCGTCCCGGACGCGGAGGCCGCGGCGGCCCTGCCGGCCATCCGGCGGCAGATCCGGATCCCCCTCATCGCCGACATCCACTTTGACTACCGGTTGGCCCTCAAGGCCCTGGAGGCGGGGGTGGACTGCCTGCGCCTCAACCCCGGGAACATCGGGGGCAAGCAGCGGGTCCTGGAGGTGGTGCGGGCGGCCTCGGAGCGGAAGGTCCCCATCCGCATCGGGGTGAATGCCGGCTCCCTCGAGAAGGAGCTGCTCCGGCGCTACGGCGAGCCCACCCCCGAGGCGATGGTGGAGAGCGCCCTGAAGCACATCCGGATCCTGGAGGAGTGCCACTACCCGGAGATCAAGGTCTCCCTGAAGGCCTCCCACCCCCTCATGATGATCCAGGCCTACCGGCTGCTGGCTGCGCAGGTGGACTACCCGCTGCACCTGGGGGTGACGGAGGCCGGGACCGCCTTCGCCGGGACGATCAAATCGGCGGTGGGGATCGGGACCCTCCTGGCGGAGGGGATCGGGGATACCATCCGGGTCTCACTGACCGAGGACTCCGTGGAGGAGGTCAAGGCCGGCTTCGAGATCCTCAAGGCCCTTGGCCTCCGGCAGCGGGGGATGAACGTCATCTCCTGCCCCTCCTGCGGCCGGGTGGAGATTGACCTCCTCGGCCTCACCAAGGTGGTGGAGAAGCGCCTGGCGGCCCTCGGGATTAACAAGGCCCTGAACGTGGCGGTGATGGGCTGCGCCGTGAACGGGCCGGGGGAGGCCCGGGGCGCCGACATCGGCATCGCCGGCGGCAACGGGGTGGGCATCTTGATTAAGAAGGGGCAGATCATCCGGAAGGTCAAGGAGGCGGAGCTGGCCGACGCCCTGGTGGAGGAGATCCAGCGGATGGCGGCGGCGGGGCTCCTGGAGGAGGCCGACCCCGGGACCGGTATCGCCGTCACGGCTCCCAAGGCCTTCCCACCCGACGACCCGCTCCAGGTCTTCTACTCCAACGACTGAGGCCCGCGGGAGGCGCGGGGAGGGGGAGGAGCCGCTGGGTTCCTCCCTTTCTGTTCCGGGCGGGCCGGGGAGGCGGCCGCCGCCCGCCGGGGGCAGGGGTAGGCGCCCGGGGCGCAGGGGGGCAGGGTGCGCTGGTCCCGATCGCTGATCCCGACGCTGAAGGAAGACCCGGCCGACGCCGAGGCTGTGAGCCACAAGCTCATGGTCCGGGGGGGACTCGTCCGCCAACTGGCCGCGGGGATCTACGTCTACCTGCCCCTGGGCCAGCGGGTCCTGGACAAGGTGAATGCCATCATCCGGGAGGAGATGAACCGGATCGGCGGCCAGGAGATGACCATGCCGGTCCTCCAGCCCGCCGAGCTGTGGCAGCAGAGCGGCCGGTGGGAGGCCATCGGCGACGAGATGTTCCGCCTGAAGGATCGGAACAAGCGGGACATGTGTCTGGGGATGACCCACGAGGAGGTCATCGCCTGGATCGCCGCGAAGGAGGTCCGGTCCTACCGGGACCTTCCCCAGATCTGGTATCAGATCCAGACCAAGGAGCGGGACGAGGCCCGGCCGAAGAGCGGGGTCCTTCGGACCCGGGAGTTCCTCATGAAGGACTCCTACTCCCTGGACGTGGACACGGCGGCTCTGGACAAGGCGTACGAGCTGCACCGGCAGGCCTACTGCCGCATCTTTGACCGTTGCGGCCTCGGGTATTCCGTGGTGGAGAGCGACCCCGGCATGATGGGGGGGGCCGGCTCGCACGAGTTCATGGCTCCCAGCGCGGCCGGCGAGGACCAGGTTGCCCTCTGCGGGGCCTGCGGCTACGCCGCCAACCTGGAGCTGGCCACCTCCCGACCGCTCCGCCCACCGACGCCCGCCTGGACGGGCCCGGAGGAGGTGGCCACCCCCGGCGCCCGGACCATCGAGGAGGTGGCCGCCTTCCTCCGGGTGGACCCCCGCCTCACCCTGAAGACGCTCCTGGTGGTGGGAAAGGAGGGGCCGGTCCTCTGCTGCCTGCGGGGGGACCACACCCTGCACGAGCGGAAGCTCCTCCGCGTCCTGGGGGACTTCCGGCCCGCCCACCGGGACGAGGTGAAGGAGCACGCCGGGGTGGAGGCGGGGTTCCTGGGGCCGTCCGGGCAGCAGCTCCCCATCCTGGCCGACGAGGCCCTCCGGGAAGGGGTGTACGTGGCCGGGGCCAACAAGCCGGACACCCACGTCCGGGGGATCGTGCCGGGGAAGCACTTCCCGGCGCGCTTCGTGGACCTCCGGGCGGTCCTCCCGGGGGAGGGCTGCCCCCAGTGCGGCACGCCGCTCGGCGTGGAGCGGGTCATCGAGGTGGGCAATATCTTCAAGCTGGGGACGAAGTACTCCGTCCCGCTGAAGGCGGTGTACCTGGACGAGGCGGGGCAGGAGCGGCCCATCGTCATGGGATCGTACGGGATCGGACCGGCCCGGATCGCCGCCGCCGCCATCGAGCAGAACCACGACAAGGACGGGATCATCTGGCCGGAGAGCATCGCCCCCTTCGCCGTGCACCTGGTGGTGGTGAACGTGAAGGAGCCGGCCATGGCAGGCCTGGGGGAGCGCCTCTACGGGGCGGCGCAGGCGGCCGGCCTGGAAATCCTCTTCGACGACCGGGACGAGCGGCCGGGGGTGAAGTTCAAGGACGCCGACCTGCTCGGGATCCCCTACCGGGTCACGGTGGGCACGCGGGCGGTGCGGGACGGCCTCGTGGAGATCCGGCGGCGGCGGGACAGGCAGGAGTGGGCCCTCCGGGAGGGCGAGGTCATCCCGCGGCTGAAGGATCTCCTCCGGGGGGCATAGGGTGCGCGACGGAGCGGTGGCGGTCTCCGCTCCCCTCCTCCGCTACGGGCCGGCGCTCCTCTGGATGGGGGTGATCTTCGTCCTCTCCAGCGACCCCTTCTCCCGAGGCGAGACGGGGCGGTTCCTGCTTCCCCTTCTGGCCTGGCTCTTCCCCGGCGCGGCCCCCGAGACGCTCGCCCTCCTGCACGAGGCGCTCCGGAAGGTCGGGCACCTCACGGAGTACGGCGTCCTGGGGGTCCTCTGGTATCGGGCCCGGGCCTACCGGACGGCCGCCTGGGTGCCGGAGGCGGCGCGCCTCGCGCTCCTGGTGGCGGTTGGGTACGCCGTCACCGATGAGTTGCACCAGGCCCTCGTGGCGAGCCGGAGCGGGAGCGTCGTGGACGTCGCCATTGACGCCGTGGGCGCGGCCGCCAGCCTCCTCCTGCTGCGCGAGAGCGGGGCTGCCCGGACGGCGCTGGCGCGCCACTAGGAAGAAAACCCGGGCCGGGGGACCCCCGGCCCGGGCGCATCGTCGGAAGATTGAGACGCTGGCCGCTACTCCTTCGCCGGCGTCTTGGACTCGGTGGAGGAGGGTTTCTCCGACACGCCGTTGCCGCTGCTCTTCTTCTCGACCTCTACGGCCTTCTTCCGCTCGGCGTTCGGGTAGTCGGTCACGTACCAGCCGGTCCCCTTGAAGACCAGGCCCGGGGCCGAGAGGAGCCTCCGCACCGGTCCGCCGCAGAGAACGCACGTCACGGCGGGTGCATCGGTCATCTTCTGGATGATCTCGAAGGTGTGGCTACACGCCTCGCACTGGTACTCGTAAATCGGCACCGGCAGACACCTCCTTTTGCCTTCACCCCGTCCTCCCGGCGGCCTCGGGGCAGGCCCCGGGGGGGCGGGCCGACAAACGGAATAGATAAGGCAGACGGCCCCGCTTGTCAAGCGCTTTCGAGGGGGATGGCGTGGTTCGGGAGTACCCCGAGCGGCCCATCGTGGCCGTGGGCGGCATCGTGGTCCGGAACGGACAGGTGCTCCTCATCCAGCGGGGGCGAGAGCCGAGCGCTGGCCGCTGGACCATCCCCGGGGGGGCGGTCAGGGTGGGGGAGCGGCTTCACGAGGCGGTGGCCCGGGAGCTCCGGGAGGAGTGTGGGGTGGAGGTGGAGGTGGGCCCGGTGGTGGAGGTGCTGGACCGGGTCGTGCGCGACGGCACCGGCCGGGTTCAGTTCCACTATGTCATCATTGACTACCTGGCCCGCTGGATCGCGGGAGAGCCACGGGCCGGCTCTGACGCTGCCGCGGTCCGCTGGCTCCACCGGGAGGAGTGGGCGGCGCTGCCCCTGACGGAGGGGCTGGACCCGGTCTTGACCCGGGCCCTCGCCCTGGCCGGCGGAGCGCGTTGACAGGCCCGGGTCCCCGTGCTAGTTTCATCGTACCGCTAGGGGTGGCATCGCTGAGAGCCCCGTGGCCGCGCGGGGCAACCCTCAGGACCTGATCCGGGTAATGCCGGCGTAGGGAAGCGGGACGTGAGGCTGCCTCTCCCCTAGAGGTGGCCCTTTTTGTTTGGAGGGGCTGGTGGAGCTTCGGGTGAACGGGAAGCCACGGGCGAGCCGCGACGGGCTGACCGTGACGGGTCTGCTCGCGGACCTCCAGATCCATCCGCAGCGGGTGGCGGTGCAGGTGAACGGGGAGATCCTCAGACGGGAGCGGTTCCCGGAGGTGGTCCTGAAGGACGGAGACGCGGTGGAGATCATCACCTTCATGGCCGGCGGGACGGGGGAAGGAGGGACCGCATGGTGACCCAGGATCCCCTCCGACTGGGCGGTCGGGAGTTTCGCTCCCGGCTGATCGTCGGGACGGGGAAGTATCCCGATTACGCCACGATGCAGCGCGCCCACGAGGCCTCGGGGGCCCAGATCGTGACGGTGGCGGTCCGCCGGGTGAACCTGGACCGCACCCAGGAGTCGATGCTGAACTACATCGACGAGGCGCGGTACACCCTCCTCCCGAACACCGCCGGCTGCTACACGGCGGCCGAGGCCATCCGGTACGCGCGGCTGGGCCGGGAGGTGGGGCTGTCCAACTGGGTGAAGCTGGAGGTCATCGGCGACGAGAAGACCCTCTTCCCCGACACCGAGGGGCTGGTGGAGGCCACCCGGGTCCTGATCAAGGAAGGGTTCATCGTCCTCCCGTACACCAACGACGATGTGGTGGTGGCGAAGAAGCTGGAGGATGCGGGGGCGGCGGCGGTGATGCCGCTCGGGGCGCCCATCGGGTCCGGGCTCGGCATCCGCAACCCGTACAACATTCGGCTCATCCTGGAGGCGGTGAAGATCCCGGTCATCGTGGACGCCGGGGTAGGGACCGCCTCGGATGCGGCGATCGCCATGGAGCTGGGCTGCGACGGGGTCCTGATGAACACCGCCATCGCCGGCGCCAAGGATCCGGTCATGATGGCCGCCGCCATGCGCCATGCCGTTGAGGCCGGGCGCCTGGCCTACCTTGCGGGCCGGATCCCGAAGAAGCTCTACGCCACCGCCTCCTCCCCGCTGGAGGGGATGATTGCGTAGGGTTGAGGGGGAGGCTCTCGCACCCCACGGCCCCGGGGCCTGGGGACTCTACGTCATCACCGACCGGCAGCAGACCGGTGGCCGGTCGCTGGAAGAGATCATCACCGGGGCCCTGGCGGGCGGCGCCAGGGCCTTTCAGTTGCGGGAAAAAGACCTCCCGGCCCGGGACCTCTGCCGCCTAGCGGAGCGCCTGCTGGTCCGGACTCGCCCGGCCGGAGCGCTCCTCCTGATCAACGATCGAGTGGACGTGGCGCTCGGGGTCGGGGCCGACGGGGTGCACCTGACGCGGCGGAGCCTTCCCCCCGCGGCGGTGCGCGCCCTGCTCCGGCCGGGGATGCGCCTGGGGGTCTCCTGCCACACCCGGGAGGAGGCGCTCGAGGCGGAGGCCGGGGGGGCGGACTTCGTTCTCCTCGGCCCCGTCTTCCCAACCCCCGCCAAGGCCGCGTACGGCCCGCCCGCCGGTCCGCCCCTCATCCGCCAGGTCCGGCCCGCGGTTGCCTGCCCGGTCCTGGCCGTGGGCGGGATCACCGCGCACAACGCCGGTGAGGTCCTCGAGGCCGGAGCCGACGGGGTGGCCGCCATCTCGGCGGTGATGGGCGCCCCGGACGTGGCCGCGGCAACGCGGGCGCTCCTGGCGGCCGTGCGCCGTGCGCCTCGTCCGATCTGAGGGCTCCCCTTGCGCATCCTGGTGGACGGGTATAACGTCATCCGTCGCCTGCCGGAGCTCCGGGCCGTGGAGCGGGCCGAGGGACTCGCGGCCGGGCGAGAGGCCCTCTGCGCGCACCTCCGGGCCTACCGGCGAGCCCGGGGGCACGCCATCACCGTCGTCTTCGACGGCGCGGGCGGCACGGGTGCATCGAGCGGGGGCGGGGGCCTGACGGTCCGCTTCTCCCGGGCCGGGGAGACGGCGGATGCCGTCATCGCGCGGCTCCTTGAGGCGGGTGGCAGCGGTGCGGTGGTCGTCAGTTCAGATACGGCCGTGGCCGCTGCCGCCCGCCGGGCCGGGGCGGCCGCCGTGACCGCCGAGGAGTTCGGCGCGCGGCTAGAGGCGGTGGCCATCGGCGCCCTCAAGGGGGGGGAGGGGGAGTCGCCCCCGGCTCCCGCCAAGGGGAAGGGGCCGAGCCGCCGGCTCCCGAAGGCGGAGCGGGCGCGCCGCGCGCGTCTGGGGAAGCTGTAGCGATCGCCCCGCGGAGCGGCCGGGGGGCGCGGGGGGGCGAGACGGGATGGGGACAGGAAGCGGGCGGGTCATTGATCTCAGGAGCGACACCGTGACCCTCCCCACGGAGGAGATGCGGGAGGCGATGCGGACGGCCGCCCTGGGGGACGACGTGTTCGGCGAGGACCCCACCGTGAACCGGTTGGAAGAGATGGCCGCGGCAAGGCTGGGGAAGGAGGCGGCCCTCCTTGTCCCCTCGGGGACCATGGGGAACCAGGTGGCCCTCCTCACCCACACCCGCCGGGGGGACGAGGTGATCCTGGAGGCGGACGCGCACATCGTCCACTACGAGTCCGGCGCTCCGGCGGTCCTCTCGGGCGTGATGCTGCGCCCCCTCCCGGGGCGGGACGGTCTCCTCACTCCGGAGCAGGTGGAAGCCGCGGTGCGCTCGCCCGACATGCACACAGCCCCGACTGCCCTCCTCTGTCTCGAGAACACCCACAACCGGGGGGGAGGGAGCGTGTACCCGCTCGCCACCCTCCAGGCCATCGCCACCGTGGCCCGGGCCCGCGGCATCCCGGCGCACCTGGACGGGGCCCGGATCTTCAACGCCGCCCTGGCCTCGGGGGTCCCGGCCAGCGCCATCGCGGCCTGCGCCGATTCCGTCATGTTCTGTCTCTCGAAGGGGCTCTCCGCCCCCGTGGGATCCCTCCTCTGCGGCCGGGCGGACTTCATCCTTCGGGCACGCCGGTTCCGCAAGATGCTGGGGGGGGCCATGCGCCAGGCGGGGGTCCTGGCCGCGGCCGGCATCGTGGCGCTGGAGAAGATGGTGGACCGCCTGGAGGTGGACCACGCGAATGCGAAGCGCCTGGCGGCGGGCCTGGCCCGGATCCCCAGGGTCCTGCTGGACCCGGACCGGGTGCAGACCAACATCGTGATCTTCCGGCTCGCGCCCCCCCGGACCGCCGCGCCGCTCCTCAGCGCCCTGGCCGCGGAGGGGGTCAAGGCCCTTCCGGTGGGTCCCGCCGCCATCCGGATGGTCACGCACAAGGACGTGGAGGCTGCCGAGGTGGACCTCGCCGCCGCCGCTGTGGCCCGGCACCTCGGTACGGGCGGGGCGGTCTGATTCCCAGAAACACGACGGCCGGCAGCGCCCGGGCACTGCCGGCCAAAATGCTGACGTGCGGGGGACTGCTAGCGCACGGCGACCTTGAGCGCCTTCCCCGGCTTGAAGCGCGGCACCTTCGTCGCCGGGATCCGGATCGCCCTTCCCGTCTGGGGATTCCGGCCGTTCCGGGCCGCGCGCCGGGAGACCTGGAACGTGCCGAACCCCACCAGCGTGACCTTCCTGCCCTTCTTTAATGAGTCCCGGATGCCCTTGAGTGCGGAACCCAGTGCCGCTTCTGCCGCCTTCTTCGTGACCCCCGCGTCCTTCGCCATCCGTTCCACCAGATCCGCCTTCGTCATCCCCGTCCCCCCTTTCCCCGGTGGTTCCCCAGGCCCAAGTGCCTAGGGCTATATCAAAGGGGCGCGAGGGCTGTCAAGGGTCCAGGCCAGACTCGGCGAGTCCTGGCGAGCCGCAGCAGGTGCGCCTCCACGGGTCCTTCAAGAAGCGCGGGACTCTTCTGGCCGAGGAAAGGACGAGCGCCACCGCATCTCCCCCGACTCAATCCTGAACCCGCGCCGGCGGTTCCCCGCTCCCCTCCGCCGTCCCCTCGGTCCCCGGCTCCCCTGCCGCCGCGTCGCCGCCCTTTCGGCCGGCGCGGCGGGCGAGCGCCTCCCGCCACGCCGCAAGACGCCGCCGGATCTCCGCCTCGAACCCCCGCTCCGTGGGCCGGTAGTAGCGGCGCGTGACCAGCGGATCCGGCAGGTACTGCTGGGGGACAAGGGCGTCCGGGGCGTCGTGGGGGTAGCGGTAGTTCTTCCCGTAGCCCAGGGCGCCGAGAAGGGGGGTCACGGGGTTGCGCAGGTGCATCGGGACCGGGGCCGCGGGCGCCCTCTGGACATCCTCCAGGGCCGCACGGTAGGCGCGGTAGACCGCGTTGCTCTTCGGGGCGGTGGCCAGGTAGCAGACACACTCGGCCAGCGCCAGTTCCCCCTCGGGGGAGCCCAGAAAGTGGTACGCCTCCTTGGCGGCCACGGCCACGGCCAGCGCCTGGGGGTCGGCGGTGCCGATGTCCTCGGAGGCAAAGCGGACCAGGCGCCGGGCAACGTAGAGGGGATCCTCCCCGGCGGCCAGCATCCGGCCCAGCCAGTAGAGGCTGGCGTCCGGATCGCTCCCGCGGAGGCTCTTGTGGAGGGCGGAGATGAGGTTGAAGTGCTCCTCCCCCGCCTTGTCGTAGAGGAGGGCGCGCCGCTGGGCCGCCTCCTCGGCCAGGGCGAGCGTGATGGTCCCGCCCCCCGGGCCCAGGAGGCCGGCCGCCACCTCGAGCATGTTCAGGGCGGCCCGGGCGTCTCCCGCCGCCTGGATCACCAGGTGCCGCAGGGCCGCCTCCTCCAGGGTGATGGGGAGGGCCCCGAGCCCCCGCTCCGGGTCCGCCAGGGCCCGGGCGATGAGCGTCTGGAGATCCGCCTCCAAGAGGGGCGTGAGCGTCAGGACCCGGGCCCGGGAGAGGAGGGGGGCCACCACCTCGAAGGAGGGGTTCTCGGTGGTCGCCCCGATGAGGAGGATGCTTCCCCGCTCCACGTGGGGGAGGAAGGCGTCCTGCTGCGCTTTGTTGAACCGGTGGATCTCGTCCACGAAGAGGAGCACCCGCTCGCCCCCGGCGCGCCGCTGCCGCTCCGCCTCGGCCAGGACCGTTTTGATCTCCTTGATCCCGGCCGTGACGGCGGAGAAGGGGAGAAGGGGGACCTTCAGGGCCTCGGCGATCAGGAAGGCCAGGGTGGTTTTCCCGGAGCCGGGTGGCCCCCAGAGGATCAGGGAGGGGATGCTGCCGCGGGCCAGCGCCACCCTGAGGAGCTTCCCCTTCCCCAGGAGGTGCTCCTGTCCCACGAACTCGGCGAGGCTCCGGGGGCGCATCCTGTCGGCCAGGGGGGCCGTGCGGGAGGGGCGCGGCCCCACCTCGCGGGCAAAGAGGTCCATGGGCTCCCCCGAGTCCGCGCCGCGGAGCAATGCAGGGGCCGGCGAAGCAGGGACGGGGATCCGCCCCGGGGCCGAGGCGGCTCCGGTGAGAGTCGCGGGCCCCGGGGCGCCCACCGGCTTACTGGACGGTGAAGGTCTTACTGGTCAGGACCTGACCCGCTTCGGTCAGGGCCTCCACCTTCCAGGCCCCGGTCCACTCGGGCAGGATCGTCTTGCTGCTCCAGGTCCGCCAGGGCGTGCTCTCCACCGGGAGCTTCACCTCGGCCATGACCTCGTCCTTGTAGGACCACCGGTGAGTGATAGTCGTGGGAGCCTCCGCCCCGTGGACTTCGGTAAAGTAGTAGACCGCGTGGATGGTCGGGGCGAACACCTGCGCCGTATCCCGGGGTTCCCGGTCCACGACGCCGGCCGCCACGGCGTCCCGCGCGACCGAGAGGGCGGGCGCCTGAGCCGGAGGGGCCGGCGCGGCCGGGGCTGCGGGGGGCTTGGGTGGGGCCTGCTGCGCCGAGGCCGGGCTCAGGAGCAGCCCGACCAGGAGCAGGGAGAGTGCCGTCCGCCACATGACCTGCATGATCTCCTCCTTTCGCTTGGGGATCAGGGGCCACACTCCGCCAGGAGGCGCTCGAGGGCCGCCTGGGGGTCCGGGGCGGCCGCAATCGGCCGTCCCACCACCAGGTAGTCGGCTCCCGCCTCGAGGGCCTCCCGCGGCGCCAGGACCCGCGCCTGGTCATCCCGGCCCGCCCAGGTGGGGCGGATCCCGGGGGTGACCAGCAGGAAGCCCTCCCTCAGGGCCTCCCGGAGCGCCCGGACCTCCTGCGGGGAGGCCACGGCGCCGTCGAGCCCGGCCGCCTTCGCCAGGCGGGCCAGGTGCAAGACCTGTTCCGGAAGCGGCCGGGCCAGGCCCGCCTCCTCCCGGGCAGCCACCGGGGTGAGGCTGGTGAGGACGGTGACCGCCAGGAGCTTGGGCCGCCGCCCGCCGTCCCGGCTGGCCGCCCTTGCCGCCTCGACCGCGGCGGTCAGCATCGCCCGGCCGCCCGCGGCATGGACGCTCAGCATGGCCACGTCCAGGGCGGCGGCGCTTCGGACCGCGCCCGCTACTGTCGTGGGGATGTCGTGGAATTTCAGGTCGAGGAAGACCTCCGCCCCCCGCGCCCGGGCGGCCCGGACGATCTCGGGGCCGGCCGCCGTGAAGAGCTGGCTCCCCACCTTGTAGAGGCGGGCGAGGCCAGCGAGACGGTCCATGAGCCGCGTGGCCAGGGCCGCGTCCGGCACATCCAGGGCGACGATGACCCGCTCGGCTGCCGAGAGCCGCATCAGCGGACAGTGATGGGGTCGGCCTGCACATCCACGTCCGTGACCTCCCTTGACGCTCGTTTCGCCGCCACCCTATACTGCGCGGGGCGGGCGGATCGAACCGAGGCTAACACGATTCCCGGGGAGAGGCAACGCGAGGCACCGCGGCGGCCGGGATGCTTGAGGTCGAGATCCAACAGGGAAGCGTGCTCGACGCGGAAGCGGAGGCCATCGTGAACGCCGCCAACAGCCAGGGCTGGATGGGGGGTGGCGTGGCGGGCACCATCAAGCGGGCCGCGGGGCGCGCCGTGGAAGAAGAGGCCGTGGCCGCTGCCCCCATCCCTGTGGGTTCCGCCGTCGTCACCTCCGGGGGGAAGACCCGCTTCCGGGGAATCATCCACGCCCCGACGATGGAGCAGCCGGCCATGCGGATCCCGGTGGCGAACGTGGAGGCGGCGATGCGGGGGGCGCTCGCGGCGGCGGAGGCACACGGCTTCGCCTCGCTGGCGGTCCCCGGCCTGGGGACCGGCGTGGGCGGCGTCCCGAAGGCCGCCGCCGCGGCCGCGATGTGCCGGGTCCTGCGGACCTTCCCGGCCAATCGGCTGAAGCGGGTGGTCCTGGTGGACCTGGACCCCGAGATGGTGGCGGCCTGGCGGAGTGCCTGGGCCGCTCGAGCGGCGGGCCGCCCGTGAAGCGGGGGGCTGTCCTCCTTGGCCTTCTCCTCGCGGGACTGGTCATCCCGGCCGCCGCCGCACCCACCCCCGAGGAGACCATCCGGGCCGGCACGGCCCGTCTCCTGGACAAGGACGTGGCCGGCGCCGAGCGCGCCTTCGCCGATCTGACGGAGGGGCCCGCGGCCTTCACCCTCCCCTTCTTCCGGGGCCTGGTCACGCTCGCCCGCGCGGAGGAAGCCGAGGACCCGGCCCCTGCCCTGGACGCCTTCCTGGAGGAGGCCGGCCCCACCTTCGAGGAGGGCGAGGCCGCGCGCGAGGCCCGCCCCGAGGATGCCCGCCTCCACCTCTTCCTGGGGATGGCGTGGGGCACCCGGGCCATGGTGGAGGGAGCCCGGGGCTATTACCTGCCGGCCTACCGGTCACTGCGCCGGGCGCTGGAGCGGTTCCAGCAGGCGAAGGCCCTCGACCCGGCGTCATCCGACGCGGATTACGGCCTCGGCCTGTACGCGGTGAGCGTCGCGCAGATCCGCGGCTGGCGCCGGCCCCTCGTGAGTCTCCTCCTCCCCGACGGCGACCTGGCGGAGGGGGAGGCCGCCCTCCGCCGGGCGGCAGCCGAGGCCCTCTTCACCGCAGATCTGGCCGCCGTCGCCCTGGTCCACCTCACGGTCGCGGCGGAGCGCTTCGCCGAGGCCCTCCCCTTCGCCGAGCGGCTCACGACCCGCTACCCCGGCAACCCCGACTTCGCCTTCCTCCTGGCCTTCCTCTACGGCGAGACGGGCCGGCACGCCGAGGCGGCGGCCGTGGCGGACCGGATCCGCACCGCCATGGAGGCTGGCCACGAGCACTACGGCCCCGAGATCAATCCCCGCTACCTGCAACTCCTGGGGAAACTGGCCATGGACCGGGGGGAGTACACGGCGGCCCTAGCCAACTTCGAGCGGGCCTACGCCGCCCGGACGCCTCGCTTTGCGTGGGTCGCCGCCTGGGCGGCCGCCCGCGCCGGCATGGTCCACGATCTCCTGGGGGAGCGGGAGGCGGCCGTCCGCCGGTACCGGCAGGCTCTGGCCCTGGAGGGGGATGGCCCGGCCCACGCCGCCGCACGCCGGCACCTCACGGAGCCCTACCGGGGCCGCGGCGTCTCCCCCCCTAAGTGACACCCCAGGAGGGGTCATGACCGACCTTGCCGCCATCCGGGATGCGGCCGCCCGCCTCCGGGGCGTCGTCCACCGGACGCCCCTCAGCCCCTCTGCCACGTTCAGCCGCCTCGTGGGCGCACCGGTCCACCTGAAGTGCGAGAACCTCCAGCGGTCCGGCTCGTTCAAGGTCCGGGGGGCGTACGTCTGCATCCAGCACCTCGGCGCGGCGGAGCGGGGGAAGGGGGTGGTAGCGGCCTCGGCCGGCAACCACGCCCAGGGGGTGGCCCTGGCGGCGGCGACTGCGGGCCTCACGGCCACCATCCTCATGCCCCGGCACGCGCCGATGGCCAAGGTGATGGCCACGGAGGGGTACGGGGCCCGCGTCCTGCTCGATGGGGAGAGTTACGACGAGGCCGCCGAGCGGGCGAAGGTCCTGGCGGCCGAGACGGGAGCGACCTACATCCACGCCTTCGACCATCCCGACGTCATCGCCGGGCAGGGGACGGTGGGGCTGGAGATCGCAGAGGACTTGCCGGAGGTGGGGACGGTGGTTGTCCCGGCGGGGGGCGGGGGGCTGCTGAGCGGGGTGGCGGTCGCCGTGAAGGGGCTGCGGCCGGGCGCCCGGGTGGTCGGGGTGCAGGCGGAGGGGGCCGCGGCCCTCCTCGCCTCGCGGCGGGCTGGCCAGCCCGTCACGCTGGAGAACCCGAGCACCATCGCCGACGGGATCGCCGTGAAGCGCCCCGGGAGCCTGACCTTCGAGATCGTCCAGCGCACCGTGGACGACCTGGTGACGGTGAGCGACGAGGAGATCGCCTCCACGATCCTCCTGTGTCTCGAGCGGGGCAAGGTCCTGGTGGAGGGGGCGGGAGCGGCGGCGTTAGCCGCCCTCCTGCACGGGCGGGTGAAGCCTGAGCCGGCCCCGGCCGTCGCCATCCTGAGCGGCGGGAACATTGACAGCAATTTCCTGACCCGCATCTTGAGCAAGGGGCTCGCCAAAGCGGGGCGCTACCTGCAGCTGGAGGTACCGGTGGTGGACCGGCCGGGGGCGCTGAAGGCCCTGCTGGCGGTGGTGGCCGAGGAACAGGCCAACGTGGTCTCGGTCAGCCACGACCGGCTGGACCCGCGCGTGCCCGTGGACCGGGTGGAGGTGTACCTCACGCTGGAGACGCGGGACGCGGCCCACGCCCGGCGCCTCCTGCAGGCGCTCAGGCGCCAGGGGTATGCGGTGCGCCGGCGGGCCGGACCGGCCGAGGACTAGTGCCGCTCCAAGTCATCCGGCCCAGCCCTGACAGACCGCTCTGCCGCGGGTCCTGTCGCCGGCGTGCCCCACTCGCGGCCGGGCTGCGTCACCCGCTCAGCCCCTCCCACAATGCGCTGCATTGCGGAAGGAGGCCGAGGGGGTCCCCCTCGGCCCGGCCGCTCGGGGGCCGCGCCCGGCGCCACCCGCGGCTCGGCGGCAATCCTGGGTGCAATTCGTTGGACCGGCACTAGAGCCGCCTGCGCGGCCCGAGCCGGCGGAAAGGAGAACGGCCACCGTTGAAGGGGTGGCCGTTGGTGTTTCCCCTGGGCCTTACGGGTACAGGCCCCGGATCCGGTGGGCCTCGGCAACCCGCTTCACGGCCAGGCTCATGGCGGCGAGGCGCATCGCGATCCGCTGCTCCGCGGCGTACTCCCAGACCCGCCGGAACGCCGCCACCATGAGGTCCTGCAGGCGCTGGTTGATCTCCTCCTCCCGCCAGAAGTAGAACTGGAGGTCCAGGACCCACTCGAAGTAGGAGACGGTGACCCCCCCCGCGTTGGCCAGGATATCCGGGACCACCCGGATGCCCTTCTGCTCCAGGATCCGGTCGGCCGCCGCAGTCGTCGGGCCGTTGGCCCCCTCGACGATGACCTTGGCGTGGACGGACTCGGCGTTGGCCTCGTGGATGGCTCCCTCCAGAGCGGCCGGAATCAAGATGTCCACGGGCAGGGCCAAAAGATCGGTGTTGGTGATCCTGTCCCCGTCCCGGAGGTCCGCGAATCCCCC
>JBOHQK010000067.1:0-5489 GCA_050732195.1 Methylomirabilales bacterium (SeqCode) | reverse complement strand
CGGAGCGCGACCGCCCTGTGGGAGGCCCTGGAGAAGGAGGGGCGCCTCCCGGGCCTGCGGGGCGAGCTGCTCCAACGGAAGACGGCCGACCTCCTCCTCAGCCGGGCCCGGGTGAGTCCGGGCCACGACCTCATCCAGGTGCCCTAGAGTCCCCGGGGGCACCGTGCAGTCCGGCGCAGCCGGCCAGGCTGCGTCGGGACGGAGCGGCCATGTACCTCGTACCCATGGTGGTGGAGCAGACGAGCCGGGGGGAGCGGGCGTACGACATCTTCTCCCGCCTCCTGAAGGACCGGATCATCTTCCTCGGGACCCCCATCGACGACGCCGACGCGAACCTCATCATCGCCCAGCTCATCTTCCTGGAAGCGGAGGACCCGGAGAAGGACATCCACATCTACATCAACTGCCCCGGGGGGTCGGTGACGGCCGGCCTGGCCATCTACGACACCATGTGCTACATCAAGCCGGACGTCGAGACCATCTGCATGGGGCAGGCCGCCAGCATGGGGGCGCTCCTCCTGGCGGCCGGAACCAAGGGGAAGCGGTTCGCGCTCCCGCACGCCCGCATCATGATCCACCAGCCGCTGGGCGGGGTGCAGGGCCAGGCCACCGACATCGATATCCAGGCGAAGGAGATCCTCCGGATGCGCGAGGAGGTGAACCGGATCCTCGTGCAGCACACCGGCCAGCCTCTGGAGAAGATCCAGCGGGACACCGACCGGGACTTCTTTATGAGCGCCCAGCAGGCCAAGGAGTACGGCCTCATCGATGAGGTGATCGTGTCCCGGGCCCGCGTGCCGGTGCCGGCGGGCGTGCGCTGACGCGACGTCGCGTGACCGAGGAGGGGCGGATGGCCAAGGCGGTCAAGTCAGGGGGCAAGCTCCAGTGCTCCTTCTGCGGCAAGAGCCAGGAGGATGTCCGGAAGCTCATCGCCGGCCCTACGGTGTACATCTGCGACGAGTGCATTGAGCTCTGCAACGACATCATCGCCGAGGAGCTGGAGGAAGAGCGGGGAAAGTCGCTGGGGGACCTGCCCAAGCCGGCCGAGATCAAGGCCGTCCTGGACCAGTACGTGATCGGGCAGGAGCGGGCCAAGAAGACCCTCTCGGTCGCCGTCCACAACCACTACAAGCGCATCAACAGTCGGGCGGACTTCGACGACGTGGAGCTGACCAAGTCCAACATCCTCCTCATCGGCCCCACCGGCTCCGGGAAGACCCTGCTCGCCCAGACGCTGGCCAAGATCCTGGATGTCCCCTTCACCATCGCCGATGCCACCACGCTCACGGAGGCGGGGTACGTGGGGGAGGATGTGGAGAACATCATCCTCCGGCTCCTGCAGGTGGCCGACTACGACGTGGAGCGGGCGGAGCGGGGGATCATCTACATCGACGAGATTGACAAGATCGCTCGGAAGTCGGAAAACCCCTCCATCACCCGCGACGTGTCGGGGGAGGGGGTGCAGCAGGCCCTGCTGAAGATCCTGGAGGGGACCGTGGCCAACGTCCCCCCCCAGGGGGGACGCAAGCACCCCCAGCAGGAGTACGTGCAGGTGGACACCACGAACATCCTGTTCCTGTGCGGCGGGGCCTTCGTGGGGCTGGAGAAGATCATTGAGGGGCGGGTCGAGCAGAAGCAGATGGGGTTCGGGGCCAAGGTCCAGGGCCGCCGGGAGCGGAAGGTGGGCCAGATCCTAGCGGAGGTGCAGCCGGAGGACCTGCTCCGCTACGGTCTCATCCCCGAGCTGGTGGGGCGGCTCCCGGTGGTGGCCTCCCTGCACGAGCTGGACGTGGCCGCCCTCATCCGGATCCTGCGGGAGCCCAAGAACGCCCTCCTCAAGCAGTACCAGAAGTTCTTCGAGTTCGAGGGGGTGAAGCTGACCCTCACGGATGACGCGGTGCTGGCGGTGGCCGAGGAGGCGGTGAAGCGGGATACCGGGGCCCGGGGCTTACGGGCCATCCTGGAAGACATCATGCTGGACATCATGTACGAGATCCCCTCGGAGACGGGCATCACGGAGTGCCTCGTGAATCGGGAGGTGGTGGCCGAGCGGAGTCGGCCCATCCTCCTGTACAAGAAGAAGGCCGAATCGGCGTAGGCCGCCCCCCGGGGGCGGGGCGGGCGGGACGCCGCGGCGGGCAGGTGGGGCAAGGGTTCTCCCTTGCCCTTTCTCTTTCACGGGGATGCGGGCGTTCCGGCTTGACACCCCCTGGCGATTTCAGTAGGGTGAGGCGGGTCGGAGGGTTGCGGGAGGCAGCGGATGCGCGCGCTTGGTGGGTGGGGGTGGCTGCTCCTGCTCGTGGCGGTCGCGGGGACGGGCCTCTCCTGCGCCTCGCGGGGGCGCGAGATGCTCCCCTACGGGGAGGCGGGGCTGTACTGGCGGGCCAACGTGGACTTCCAGCGGGGCCGGTACGCCGACGCCCGGGAGAAACTGCAAGCCCTCCTCAACCAGTACCCGGGGAGTGTCCTTGCCCCGGAGGCCCGGCTGGGCGTGGCCCGGACCTACTTCGAGGAGCGCCTCTACAACGAGGCCCGGAGCGAGTACCAGAAGTTCCTCCAGGTGCACCCGGCGCACGAGCGGTTGGACGAGGCCCTCTACCACATTGCGCTGGCCTCCTTCCGCCAGGTGGAGCGGGTGGACCGGGACCAGAGCATGACCCGGCGGGCCGTCCGGGCCTTCCAGCAGTTGCTCGCGGAGGTCCCGGACAGCCCCTACGCCCCCGAGGCCCGGGCCCGCCTTCAGGAGGCGCGGCGCCGGCTGGCGGAGAAGGAGCTGGAGGTGGGCCTCTTCTACTTCCGGCGAGAGGAGTACGCGGCCGCCTCCGGGCGGTTCGCCATGGTCCTGCGGGAGTACGCCGGGCTCGGCCTGGAGGGGGAGGCCCTCTACTACCTGGGGGAGGTCGCCCGCGCCCGCGGGGAGCAGGCCGAAGCCGCCGCGGCCTACCATCGGGTCATCGCCGAGTTCCCCTATTCCCCCTTCGCGGTCGCGGCTGGCAAGCGGCTGGGCGTCCAGGTGGAGGCCCGGCCCGCTCCACCTCCGGAGGCCAAGTCCTCCCGCAACCCCTCCCTCCTCGACCTGCTCAAGGATTCCTGGACGGACTTTCGGGAGTCGGTCCGGGTGGGAGCCCCCTTCTGACCGGCGGAGACCCGATGGACAGCGCCGACCTGAAGCAGCTGGTGCAGCGGGCCACGACCGCCTTTCAGAGCGGGGACTACGAGGATGCCGAGCAGCTCTGCCTGGAGGTGGTCCAGCGGACCCCCCTGTACGCCAACATCTACAATATGCTCGGCTTCATCTACAGCCAGCGCAACTCCTCCGAGAAGGCCATCGAGCTGTTCCGGCGGGCCCTCAGCATCAACCCCAACTATACCGAGGCCCAGCTGAACCTGGCCATCACCTTAGCCGACATCGGCGCCTACGGGCCCGCGCTGCGGGAGTTCGGGCTGGCCAAGGCGCGGGAGGGGGATGCCCCCGTCCTGCTGAGCAGCCTCATCCGGAGCAAACTGGCCAATGCCCATGGGGACCTGGGGAAGATTTATTTCGATCTGGGGATGCTTGAGGAGGCGGCCACCGAGTACCGGAAGGCCCTGACGCTCGGTCCCACCTACGCCGACATCCACAACCGGCTGGGGGTTTGCTACCGGGAAAAGGGGGAGCACGAGAAGGCCCTCCAGGCCATGACCCGGGCGCTGGAGATCAACCCCCGCTATGTGGAGGCCTACGTCAACCTCGGGATCCTCCTCCACCGCATGGGGCAGGAGGATCAGGCCGTCGCCGCGTGGGAGAAGGCCCTGGCCCTGGACCCGCGCAACCACCTGGCCCAGATGAACCTGCGGATGGCGAAGCAGAAGGACCGCCGTCCCCAGGGCTAGCATGTCCCCGCTTCGCGCCGAAACCCGGCGGCTCCTGCGGGAGGCGGGCATCCGGCCGCGGCGGCGCCTGGGGCAGAGCTTCCTGGCCGACGAGGCCGTCCTGGCGGCCATCCTCCGGGCGGCGGAGCTCAAGCCGGAGCAGCGAGTCCTGGAGATCGGCGCCGGGCTCGGGACGCTGACGGCCGCCCTGGCCGGGGCCTGCCGCCAGGTCGTGGCGGTGGAGGTAGATGCGGCGTTAGCGGCCCTCCTCCGGCGCCGATTCGCGGGGGACCCGCGGGTCTTGCTGGTGGAGGGGGATGCGCTCAGCCTCCCCCTCCCACCCCCCGAGGCGGCCCCGGCGCCCGGGGAGCGCTTCCGAGTAGTGGCCAACATCCCTTATGCCATCGCCACCCCCCTCCTCCGGCGTCTCCTCAGCCTGGGGGGCGTCGTGGACCGATGCCTCCTGATGGTCCAGCGGGAGGTAGCGGCCCGCCTGACGGCGGCGCCGGGTGGACGGAACTACGGGGCGCTCACCCTCTACTGTCGCTACCGCGCCGAGCCTGTCGTGGTGGCGGCGGCCCCGCGGGAGGCCTTCGAACCGGTCCCGGCGGTCGACTCGGTCCTCATCCGCTTGGACCTTCTCCCGCGACCGGCCGTGACGGTGGCCCGGCCGGACCTCCTCTTCGCCCTGGTCCGGGCGGGGTTCTGGCAGCGGCGGAAGATGATCCGCAACGCTCTCACGGCCTCCCCCGTCCTGCGGCCGCTCGCGGGAGGGCTGGCCGCGGCCTTCGCCGCCGCCAGGGTCGCCGGGAACCGCCGGGCTGAGACGCTCAGCCTGGAGGAGTTCGCCGCACTGGCCGAGGCGCTCTCGGCGGCGGCCCCTGCCCTTCCCCCGCGGATCCCCGACGAGGAAGACGATGCCGAAGATCCTGGTGGTGGATGATGAGATCCACATCCTGAAGATCATCGACTACAAGCTCCGAACGGCGGGGTACACCGTGATCGCCGCCACCGACGGGCTGGAGGGGCTGGAGAAGGCCCGCGCAGAGCGACCCGACCTGATCCTGCTCGATGTGATGATGCCCCGGATGGACGGCTTCCAGGCCCTGGAGGCCCTGAAGCGGGACCCGGCCACCAAGGCCATCCCGGTCTTCATGCTGACCGTAAAGGGGAAGGAAATGGACCGGCTCCGGGGGCTCCAGATGGGGATCGCGGCCTACATTACCAAACCCTTCAGCCCGAACGCCCTGCTGGCGAGGATCGACGAGACCCTCCGCCCCGCCTAGGAGGTGTGCCGGTATGTTCCACACGGCCGACCCGGCCGACATCAAGGCAGGCCTCATCACCGACGTCTACTTCGTCCGGACCCTGGAGATCCTCCGGCGGAAGGGGATCCAGAGCGTGGTCACCGCGGAGGTGCTCCTCAAGGCCTTCCCCGCCGGGTGGACCTGGGGGGTGCTGGCTGGCGTCGAGGAGGCGGCCCACCTGCTGACGGGGTTACCGGTGGATGTGGACGCCTTCCCGGAGGGGGCCCTCTTCGCCACCCACGAGCCGATCCTGACCCTCCGGGGGCGCTACGTGGACTGGGCCCACTACGAGACGGCCCTCCTGGGTCTCCTCTGCCAGGCCTCGGGCAT
>JBOHQK010000066.1:0-3601 GCA_050732195.1 Methylomirabilales bacterium (SeqCode) | reverse complement strand
GCCCGATCTTCGCCGACCTGAGCGGCGAGGAGCTGCAGAAGGTGGCGGGGGCGGCGAAGGAGAAGACGTTCCCGGAGGGGAGCACCATCTTCACCGAGAGCATGGCCGGCCAGTCCCTCTTCGTCATCCGGTCGGGCAACGTGAAGATCAGCAAGATGCTGGGAGAGGGGGACGAAAAGACGCTGGCCATCCTGGGTCCGGGCGACTGCTTCGGGGAGATGGCGATCGTGGACGGTGGCCCCCGCTCGGCCTCCGCGGTGGTGGTGAAGAAGGCCGAGGTGTTGACCCTGGACAAGAAGGATTTCCAGGTCCTGTGCGATGGCAACCCGAAGCTCGGCTACAAGCTGCTCGCCAGCCTCACCCGCGTGATGGTGAAGCGGCTGCGGGGCGCCCAGGACAAGCTGCACGCGGCCCTCGAGTACGCCCTGAAGGGCGCCCCCCAGGGAGGAAAGGGTGGCTCGCTCGATATCCCGATTAGCTAGGGGCCGGCGAGCGGTCGGCCTCCTCCTGGGGCTCCTCGTCCTCGCCGGCTGCGCCGGCCCGCAGCTCGTGGCGGTGCCGAGCCCTGGCGCGGCGGTCGAGGCTGACGGGCAGCGCGTCACGGCCACATCGCGCGGTCTCACGGTCACCGTAGAGCTGGCCGCGACGGCGCCGGCCGCCGCCCGGGAGCACCTGCTCCCCCTCCGGATCCGCCTGGAGCACACGGGGCCCGGGACCCTCCCGCTCACGCCGGGCGATTTTCTGCTCGTCACCGGGGACGGGTTGCAGGTCGCCGCCCTGTCGCCGACCGAGGCGGCCCTCGCCGCGGCCGGTCCGGATCGGGGATCCGGCGTCAGCCCCCATATCAGCGTGGGCGCGGCCGGCCCGAACCCCACGGTGGGGATCTTCGGCATCGGCCTGGTCTTCGGCGCCGGCGGGGGCGGGGGCCGGCAGGCCGTGCTGGACGCCGCCTTCCCCTTCGGGACGCTCACGGCCGGTGGCCGCGCCGAGGGGTTCCTCTACTTCCCCCAGGCGGCGGCCAGGGGGGGCATGACCCTGCTGGTTCTGCCGGCCGCCTGGCCGGCCGGGGCGGAGCGCCTCGCCCTCCAGTTCCGCTGGGTGGACTAGTCCTGGTCCAACGAATTGCACCGAGGATTGCAGCCGAGCCGCGGGTGGCGCAGCCCGGCCGCGAGTGGGGCACGCCGGCGACAGGACCCGGACTTTGTCACTTTCATTCTGTCGTTTGTATTAGCCCACCGCTCCCCATCCTGAGTGGCGGCGCCTGAGGCGCCCCGCTTTTCCCAGAGGACACCCCGTGGCCGCCGCATTTCGCCGCGTGCCCGCCCCCGCCCTCGAGGCCTTCGCCGCCGGCATCTTCCGGTTCCACGGCCTCCCCCCCCTGGACGCGCAGACGGTGGCCCACACCCTCGTCCTGGCGGATCTCAGGGGCGTAGATTCCCACGGGGTTCTGCGGACCGGGGTCTACGTGGAGCGCCTGAAGCGGGGGCTGATCAACCCCACGCCGAAGGTCCGGGCCCTGCGGGAAGGACCCACGACGGCCCTCCTGGACGGGGACAACGGCATGGGGCCGGTCGTGGCCACGGCCGCCATGCGCCTTGCCCTCGAGAAAGCCCAGGCCACGGGGATGGGGGCGGTGGCGGTACGGCGGGGGAACCATTACGGGATGGCGGCCGCCTACCCGCTGATGGCCCTGGCGGAGGACTGCATCGGCCTGACCCTCACGAACGGGCCGGCCCTCGTGGCCCCGTGGGGCGGCACGCGCCGCTTCTTCGGGACGAACCCGCTGGCCATCGCCGTCCCGGCGGGCCGGGAGCGCCCGGTGGTCCTGGACATGGCGACCACCGTCGTCGCCCGCGGGAAGATCATCAAGGCGGCGAAGGAGAAGCAACCGATCCCGGAGGGGTGGGCGCTGGATCCGGCGGGGCGCCCTACCACGGACTCGGCGGCGGCCCTGGCGGGGACCCCCGTCCCCCTGGGGGGGTACAAGGGCTACGGCCTCATGCTCGCGATCGAGATCCTGAGCGGGGTGCTGGCCGGGGCGGCGGTGGGGCCGGCCGTGGGCGAACTCTACGACAACCCGCGGCGGCCGCAGGACCTGGGCCACCTCTTCGCGGCGATCCGCCTGGAGACCTTCGGGGATCCGGAGGCCTTCAAGGCCCGGATGGATGCCCTGATCCGGGAGATCCGGGGCGGGCCCCGGGCGGCCGGGACCGAGAGGATTTACCTGCCGGGCGAGATTGAGTTCGAGACGGAGGCCCGGCTGCGGCGGGAAGGGGTCCCCATCGGGCCGGCCCTCCGGGAGGAACTGACCGCCCTGGGCCGGGAGGCCGGGGTGCCGTTCCCGGGAGAGGCGTAGGAATGCCCGGGGGCACGCACTCCATCGCCCGGGAGGTCCTGGAGGGGTTCGCCGCCCTGAGCACCGCCACGGTCCACGAGGCGGCCGACAAGCGGGGCGCCCTGCCCGCCGCCATCCGTCCCCTGGCGCCGGGCATGCGACTGTGCGGGCCGGCCCTCACCGTATCCTGCCTCCCGGGGGACAACCTGATGCTGCACGCGGCGGTGGCGGCCGCGTCTCCGGGGGACATCCTGGTGGCCACGGTGGGGGGCGAGTGGGAGCGCGGCTACTGGGGGGAGATCCTGGCCGTGGCGGGGAGGACGCGGGGGGTGGCTGGCTTGGTCCTGGATGGGTGCGTCCGGGACGCGGGTCCGCTCCGGGCACTCGGCTTCCCGGTCTTCTGCCGCGGGCTGAGCATCCGGGGAACGACGAAGGTGGGGGCAGGGAGCATACGGAGGCCGCTGGTGGTGGGCGAGGTGTCCGTCCACCCCGGGGACCTGGTCCTGGGGGATGAAGACGGGGGTCGTGGTGGTGCCGGCGGCAGAGGCCCCCGCCATCCTGGAGAAGGCCCGGGCCCGGGAGGCGTGGGAGGAGAGGTTCAAGGCCGGCCTGGCAGCCGGGCGCCTCACCATTGACCTGCTCGGCCTGCGAGAGATCCTGAGACAGAAAGGTTTGGACCCGGGACCACCGACGTAGGCCCCGCCTATCGGTCCACGCGGCGTCTCGCCCGCCGTCGCTCCTCGGTCCCCTCCTTGCCGCCTTCCCCCTCTACGACCTCGAGGACGGGCTTGGCCGGCGCCTCAGGGCCGGGGCTCTCCGGGGGGCCGGGTGCTGTCGCCGGCGCCTCCGGGGCCTTCGCCGGAATCTCGAGCTGCAGGGCGTCGGCCAGGACCTCGGCGATCGTCACCCGGTCCAGGACCTCCGTGCGGACCTGGTTCCCCTGCTCGATGATGCGCGTCAGATAGCCCTTCAGGACATCGTCGGGACCCACCATCAGGTTGCTGGCGTTCCCCCCCAGCGCCCGGACGATCTCCCCCACCGTCACGTTACCCGGCACCCGCTGCAGAACGACCTGCTCCTTCCGCTCCTCCTGGTGGAAGAGGATTCCCACCTCGCACAGTTTCCCCAGGATTTCGCGGGTGAGCCCCTCGGGCGCGTCCACCGCGTAGCGCAGCTCCTCCGGGCTGGCCGGCTTCCTCCCGTGCACCTGCCGCACCGCCGCCTCGATGACGAAGCGCAGCCCGAAGTACTCCCGGATGAGAAAGG
>JBOHQK010000065.1:0-9175 GCA_050732195.1 Methylomirabilales bacterium (SeqCode) | reverse complement strand
GATGGGGGATGGGGGGAGTCCTGCGACTCCTACGCCGACCCGGCCCGCGCCGGGACCGGGCCGAGCACGCCGAGCCAGACGGCCTGGGCCCTGATGGGGCTCGTGGCCGGTGGCCGGGCGCGGGGAGAAACCGTCGCGCGGGGGATCGGCTACCTCTTGCGCACGCAGGGGAAGGACGGGCGGTGGACCGATCCGGTCTTCAACGGGACCGGGTTCCCCCGGGTCTTCTACCTCCGGTACCACCTGTACCCGACCACCTTCCCCCTGTGGGCCCTCGCGGCCTACCGGAACGCCCTGCGGGGGACTCCCTGATGGAGGCCCTCCGGCTCCTCTGGGGAACCCTGCTCCTCCGGCCTTACGTGTTTCTCTTCCTCGGCGCCGCCCTCGTGGCTGCGGCGGCGGAGCAGGGCCTCCGGCGGTCGCTCCGGTTCGCGGGAATCGTCTGGGGGACGGCCTTCCTGGCCGAGTTTGCTTCCACCCGGATCGGGGTGCCGTTCGGCTACTACGAGTACACGGGGGCCACCCGGGGGCAGGAGTTATACCTGAACAATGTCCCGGTCATGGATTCCCTCTCCTTCATCTTCCTGGCGTACGGGGCAGCCAGCCTGGCCCGGCTGTACCGGGCCCCCAGGGGGAGCGGGCTCGGGGCCTGGCGGGATGGGGTGCCTCCCCTCTTCCCGGTCCGGGGCGCGATTGGGGCGGTCCTGCTGGGGGCGGTCCTCTTCATGCTGGCCGATGTCATCATTGACCCGGTGGCCCTGCAGGGGGAGCGCTGGTTCCTGGGGCAGATCTACCGGTACCCCGGAGGCGGCCTCTACTTCGGGGTGCCGCTCGCGAACTTCGCCGGCTGGTTCCTGGTGGGGCTCGTCGGTCTCGGCCTCAACGCCTGGTGCGATCGCCGCGCCGGCTGCCCGGCACCGCCTGACTGGGCCGGCCAGTGGCCGTACCGGGGACTGTACGGGCCCGCCCTCTTTGGCCTCGTCCTCGCGTTCAACCTAGCCGTCACCGCCGGCATCGGCGCGTGGCGGCTCTTCGCCGTGAGCGCTGTGATGACTGGATGCCTGGGCTTCGCCGCCGCATCGCGCCTGCGGTCCGCCGCCCCCGCCGCGGGGACCCGGACCGCCGCCCCAGCGGTCGGCCGAACCGGATGGGAGGTGCGGCCATGAGCGTCCCCCTCAGCCAGAAGGTCGCCGTCATGAAGTACCTGGCCAGGATGCGGCGGAACGGGGCAGAGAAGTTCCCCTGGGTGTTGATGCTGGAGCCCACGCACCGCTGCAACGTCTCCTGCGATGGGTGCGGCCGGATCCGGGAGTACGCCGACACCATGCACCTGAACATGAGCCTGGAGGAGTGCCTGGCCGCCGTGGACGAGTGCCCCGCCCCCGTGGTCTCCATCTGCGGCGGGGAGCCGACCATCTACCCCCACATCGCGGACCTGGTGAGGGGCTGCGTCGCCCGGGGGCGCTTCGTCTACCTGTGCACCAACGCGCTCACCCTGAAGCGGACGCTGGATCGCTACCCGAAGGACGAGCATTTGATTATGAACATCCACCTGGACGGGCTGGCCAAGACCCACGACATGATCATGAACCTCCCCGGGGCCTTCCAGCGGGCCACGGAGGCCCTGATCGTCGCGAAGGAGGCCGGCTACCGGGTCTGCACCAACACCACGGTCTTCAAGGAGTCGGACCCCCAGGAGGTGATCGAGCTCTGCCGGCACCTCCAGGGCCTGGGGGTGGAGGCGATGCTCCTCTCGCCGGGGTTCTCCTACACGGCCGTGAAGGCCGACATCTTCCTGGGGCGGGAGAAGATCAAAGAGACCTTCCGGGTCATCTGGGAGGGGGTGAAGGATCTCGACCTGGGGAACACCCCCGTCTACTGGGACTTCCTGCGAGGGGAGAAGGAACTGCAGTGCACCGCCTGGGCGAACCCCACCCGCAACCCCAACGGCTGGAAGGGGCCCTGCTATCTCATCACGGATGCCCACCACAAGACTTTCCAGGACCTGATCCGGAACACCCCCTGGGAGAAGTACGGGACGGGGCGAGACCCCCGCTGCGCCCAGTGCATGGTCCACTGCGGGTATGAGGCCAGCGCGATCCAGGCGGCGGGCACGAGTCTGAAGGACACCTGGAAGATGTTCAAGTGGAGCTTCCTCTCCTAGGGGGAGGCTCCGGCCCGACCGTCCTCCTCTGCGCGGCGACCGCCTTCGAGGCCCGCCTCCTGGCCCGGTCGGTCGGCCTCGCGCCGGGGCGCCGGCCGGAGCCGCACCCGGGCCCGCGGATCGTCCTCACCCGGGTGGGGGTGGGGGCACCCCGGCTGCCCGCCCTGCCGCCGCCCGGCGTGCTCGGGCCCGTGACCGCCCTCCTGGGGGTGGGCCTCTGCGGCGGCCTCGTTCGTGCGGCGGCCCCGGGGACGGTCGTGGTGGCGACGGCGATTCAGGATGCGGCAGGGGGAAGGAAACCCTGCCACGTAGGCTGGGGGGCGCTGGCCCACCGGGCCGCCGTCACGGCCGGCATCCCGGTCCTGGGCGGCCCGATTCTCTGGAGCCCCCGCTTGCTCCTGACCCCGGAGGAGAAGGCGGCGGCGGCCGCGACGGGTTCGGTGGCGGCCGACATGGAGAGCGGTCCCCTCTCGGGCCTCGCGGCCGGGCGGGGGATGCCCTTCGCTTCCCTCCGGGTCGTGCTGGATGGGCCGGGGGAGCCGTTGCCCCCCGCCCTGCCGGCCCTGCTCGGCCCCGGGGGGGAGGTGGGGGGCCGACGCCTCCTGGCGCTGCTCGTGAAGACGCCGGCCCTGGCGGTCTCCCTCGTGGTCCTGGCCGGTCGGGGCAGGCGGGCGCTCGGCGCGCTCGGGGCGGTGCTGGCCAGGGTGTTGGCCGAGCCGCAGATCTAAATCTAAAGCGGAAAGGCGGGGCACCATGGACTGGGAGACCCACATCGTATTGGCCGGGAAACTCCTGGAGGCCTCCGCCCTCCCGAAGGGCGCGGCGATCTATTCCGTCCTGCCGGTCATTGACATCGAGCCGATCCACTACCATCGGCAGTACGCCCACCTCCTGGCCAACCAGCCCCTGATGGTGGAGGTCGCCCGCGAGATCTTCGCCACGCCGGAGTGCCGTGCCCGGGACTTCTCCGCCCTGAGGCGGCGGATGGCTGCCGTGGTGGCCGACCTGGATTTGGCCGCCGCGCGCGTCCAGGCGGATCCCGCCGCCTCCCACTTTGAGCGGCTGGAGGCCCGGAACCGGGCCTACTTCACCCACCGCATCGCCGAGGAGACGGAGCACTTTATTACCAGAGAGCTGGCCGGCGCCGTGGAGGTCCTGGGGCCGGAGGCCTCCGAGATCAGCACCGACCGGCTGGCGGCCTCCCTCAGCCTGGTCAGCCACACCTATTTCGACACCTTCAACAACCCGGTGGGGGTCTTCATCCCGCTCGCCGCGAACTACTCCGCCCACTGGGACCTCTTCGGGAGCATTGACTATCTCGAGTACAAGGCGTCCTTCTACCACCCGGAGGTGATCCGCCCGTTCCGCCGCGCGATGGATCAGAGCGACGTCTGGCGTGAGGCGTTCCCGGCGGAGGAGGAGGCTGACCGGGAGAACCGCGGCCCGCGGGCAGCGGAGGCGGGCCGTCCTTACAACGGGGCCGCCCTCATCAAGGCGGTGATCCAGCGGCTGGGGGCGCTGGCCCCGGGCATCTCCCCCGGAAGCGTGGAGTTAGCGATCCGGAACTTCCTCGTCACCCTCGGCCTCAGGCAGATCGTCCCGGCCGACCGGGAGCTCCGGTTCTGCCGGGCCCTGGAGGTCGAGATCGGGGAGCGGATCCGGGCCCTCTTCCCCCGGAACTAGCCCGGCGGAGCACCCATGGACCTCACCACCCACCTGGTGCTGGCCGGTCGCCTCCTGGAGGCCTGCGGCCTCCCCGGCGGGGGGGCCGTGTACGCGGTCCTCCCGGAGATGGACGTCAAGCCCGCCCACTACCACCGGCAGTTCGCCAATATTCTGCTCTATCAGCCGACCATCATTGACGCGGCCATCGAGATCCTGAGGCGCCCCGAGGCGGCCGCCCGCGACTTCGCCGGCCTCCGGGCCGCTCTGGCCCCCGCCCTGGCCGACCTGGCGGCCGACCTGGACCATCTCCGGAAGGGCGGGACGGCCGAGAAGGCGGCGGTCCGGGAGGCCTTCAACCGCCACTACTGCGTGAGCCGCCTGATCGAGGACCTGGAGACATTCTTCGCGGAACTGGACCGGGCGGTTCCCTACCTGGGCCCCGGGATCCTGAACGTGAGCACCGACCGCATGGTAGCGGCGATGGCCTTTCTGAGTCATACGTACTTCCTCACCTACACCTACCCGCCCATGCCGTTCCTCCCCTTCTCCCCCATGGCCGCCCAGCAGATCGCCTTCGCGGAGGCGGTGGACTACTTCGAGTTCAAGGGGATCTTCGCCCGCCCCGGCCACCCGGAGGCGGAGGGGTTCCGGCGGACCATCCTGGAGGCGTCCGACCTGTGGGACCTCACGGTCCCGGTGGCCGACGAGCCCGACCCGGTCATCCGGCGCCGGATGCTGGAGCGGAACGGGAAACCCCTCCAGCCGGTGGCCCTGGTGAAGGCCATGATCGAGCGGCTCGGGGCGCTCTGCCCCGGCATCGAGCACGCCGCCGTGGAGAAAGGGGTCCGGCTCTACCTCCGGTATCTCGGCTGCGTCCAGGTCGTCCACGCCGACCGGGAGCAGCGGTTCCTGCGCCGCCTGGAGGGGGGGATCCTGCGGGCGGCGGCCGCCCGCTTCGGGCGGGGAGAGCGGGCATGAGCGTCCCGGGCGCGGCCTTCGTGGGCGAACTGAAGCGCCACGGGTTTGACTTCTTCGCCGGTGTCCCCTGCTCGTTCCTGACGGCGATCCTCGACCGGCTTCAGGCGGAGGGATACCGCCCGGCGGTCCGGGAGGATGTGGCGATCGGCCTGGCCGCCGGGGCCTACCTGGCCGGGCGCCGGCCCGTCGTCCTGATGCAGAACTCGGGGCTGGGGGGCTCCCTGAACGCCCTGGCCTCCCTGAACTTGATCTACCGGATCCCGGTCCTCCTGGTGATCAGCCTGCGAGGGTATCAAATCGAAGATGCGCCGGAGCACTGGGTCATGGGAGAGGTAACTGCCAGGCTCCTGGAGACCGTGCGGATCCCGTACCGGATCGTGGGGGAAGCCACCTACGTGGACGACTGTGCCGCCATGGCGAAGGTCTTCGGGGAGGAGCGGCTTCCCGCCGCGCTCCTCATCCGGAAGGGGATGGTAGCGTGACCCGGGCCGAGGCCATTGCCGCCGTCCGGGCCTGCCTCGCCGACGAGGTGGTGGTCCATGCCAATGGGGCCATCTGCCGGGAGTCCTTCGCTGTTGGGGATCGGCCGGGCAACTTCTACATGATCGGCTCCATGGGGCTGGCCGCCTCCATCGGCCTCGGGGTGGCGCTCGCCCGGCCGGAGAAACGGGTGGTCATCTTTGACGGGGACGGGAATGTCCTGATGGCCCTCGGCACGCTGGCCATGGTGGCCGCCGAGGGTGCGAGGAACTTCCTGCACCTGGTCTTCGACAACGGGACCTACGGCTCCACCGGGGGCCAGCCCACCTACTCGCGGCAGGTGCCGCTGGAGGAGGTGGCGCGGGGCTGCGGATACCGGCGGGCGCTGCGCGTGAGCGACCGGGAGGCCCTGGGGGCGGCGGTCCGTGGACTGCAAGGGGAGCCCGGGCCCGCCTTCCTCCTGGTGGAGGTGAGCCCGGAGGAGTCGGTGGGGCTCCCCCGGGTCCCGCTCCCGCCGGAGGTGATCGCCGACCGGGTCCGGGACCACCTGGCGGCGGGGTAGGGAGCGGTGGTGACGCTGGCGGCCGCGAAGCCCGAGTGTCTGGCGCAGTGGCTCTCGCGCCCGGTCACGCGTCTGCTCCTCCAGACGCGCCTCACGCCGAACCAGGTCACGGCTGCCAACCTGCTGGTCGGCCTGGCCGCCCTGGCCGGGCTCGCCGCGGGCGGGAGCGGGTGGGGTGCGGCGGGAGCGCTCCTCCTCCAGGGCTATTACATTCTGGACCACTGCGACGGGGAGGTGGCCCGGGCCCGGGGGCTCACGAGTCCGGCTGGCTTCTGGCTCGACCGGGGGGTGGATGTCCTGGTCCACACTCTCCTGTTCCCGGCCCTGGCGGTAGCCGAGAGCCGGCGGAGCGGAGAGATGATTCCCCTCTGGCTCGGGGCAGTCGCCGCCGTCGCCATCGCGGCGATCTTCGCCTCCTTTGCCCGACAGCGCATCGGGGCGGCACCCCGGCCCGTCAGGGCGATGGGCCGCCCGGCCGCCGCGGCGGTCCGGGCGCCCCGGCTCCGACGCATCCTTAAGTGGCTGGCGGCGGGGGACTTCTCCCTGCTGGTCTTCCTGGTGGTCCTGCTGGACCTCACGCGGCCCCTCCTGTGGGTCGCGGCCGCGGGGGCGCCGCTCTACCTGGCGGCCATCTTCCTCCTGGGGCTGGAGGACCCCGGCGGATGAGGGGGCTGAAAGGGGCGCTCCTCCTCCTGGGTCTTAGCCTCCTCGGGCTCATCCTGTGGCGGGTCGGCCCCGGGGCGGTGGTGGCCGTGCTCCGGCCTGTCGGCTGGGGGATCCCCGTCCTGATCCTGGCCTACCTCCCCGTCTGGGTCCTGGACACCTTCGGCTGGAAGTTCGCCTTCCCGGCCGGATCTCCCCGGGTCCCCTTACTGCGCCTCTTTCGGATCCGGCTGACGGGGGAGGCGTTCAATATCCTCACGCCGACCCTGGACCTCGGCGGGGAGGCGGTGAAGGCCTTGCTCCTGACGCGGGAGGGGGTCTCGACGGTCCAGGCACTGGCCTCCGTGGTGGTCGCCAAGACGAGCCTGGCCGTGGCGGAGGTCCTCTTCCTCCTCGCCGGCATGGGGGTGGCCGTGCAGGTTTTCGATCTGCCGGTGCCCCTGCAGCGGGGTATGGGGCTCACACTACTCCTGGGGAGCGTGGGCGTGGGGATTTTTGTCCTGCTCCAGCGGCGGGGTCTCTTCGGGTGGTTTGCGCGGCTCTCCCGGCGCCTCGGCCTGGCCCGCCGCTTCTGGCGGGAGCAGGCCCCGGCGGTGGCCGCGCTCGATGAGGCCCTGCGGGCCTACTACGCCCGCCCGGGCCGCGGCGCCCTCTCCGTGGGCTTCCACCTCTTGGGCTGGCTGGCCGGGGTGGCCGAGGTCGCCCTCATCCTCTGGTTCCTGGACCTGCCGGTCACGGCGGCCTCCGCGCTGGCCCTCGAGGCGGGCCATCAACTCATCCGCGCCGCCGCCTTGTTCATCCCGGCCAAGCTCGGGGCCCAGGAGGGGGGGAGCCTCATCCTCTTCTCGGCGCTGGGATTCCCGGCGGCGTTGGGCGTGGCGGTGAGCCTGCTGCGGCGGGTCCGGGAGCTGGCCTGGGTCGCCCTGGGCCTCCTCCTGCTGGCCGGGGGGGGCGGAGGGGGGCTTCCCCTCGGGGAGCTGGGGCAGTCGTGAGGGCGGTTATCCTGGCGGCGGGGGAGGGGAACCGCCTGGGGGAGTTCGGGCGGCAGCAACCCAAGTGCCTCCTCCGGTTCGGTGGGGAGACGCTCCTCAGCCGGATGCTCCGGGACCTGGCGGCGCTCGACCTGGAGCCTGTCCTGGTGGTGGGGTTTCTGGCCGAATTGGTCCGGGCGGAGGTACAGGTTGCGTGCCCGGGCGTTCGCGTCCGGTTTGTCCATAACCCGGCCTGCGAGGCGGGGAACCTCCTCTCGGCCTGGGAGGCCCGGGAGCATCTGGTGGGGCCGGTGCTCTTGATGGATGCGGACGTTCTCTACCACCCGGAGATCCTGCGCCGGCTCGTGGCCTCGCCCCATGCGAACTGTTTCCTCCTCGACCGGCACTTCGAGGCCGGGGAGGAGCCGACCCACGTGGCGGTGGACGGCGGGCGCGTGACTGACTTCCGCCGCAACATCCGGGAGCCCCACGAGGCGGTCGGGGAGTCGGTGGGGTTCTTTAAAATGTCGGAGGCGGCGGCGGCGGACCTCGTCCGAACGATGGGGCGCTTCGTGGCCCGCGGGAGCCGGGGGGCCTCGTACGACGACGCCCTGCGGGAGCTTTTGCCGCGCCACCGCTTCGGCGCCGAGGACGTGACCGGTCTCCCCTGGATCGAGATTGATTTCCCCGAAGATGTTGCCGCGGCGGTGCGTCTGTATCCCGAGGTGGACGCCGCCCGCGCGGGAGCGCGCCGATGAAGGAGTTCGTCCTGCTCAACCCCGGCCCGGCCAACACCACGGAGACGGTCCGCCAGGCGCTGGTGACGCCGGACCTCTGCCACCGGGAGGCGGAGTTCTTCGCGGTCATGCGGGAGGTCAGGGAGGAACTGGCCCGGCTGGCGGGGGGGGAGGGGACCCACCGGACCGTGATCCTCACCGGCTCCGGCACGGCGGCGGTGGAGGCGACGATCTGCTCCGTGGTCGAGGAGGGACGCGCGCTGCTTGTCATAGAGAACGGCGTCTACGGCGACCGGATGCGCCGGATGGCCGAGGCCCACCGGATCCCCCATTCCGTCGTGAAGACCGAGTGGACCGAGCCTCCCCGCCTTGCCGATCTGGACGCGGCGCTCCGGGCCCACCCCGAGGTGAGCCACGTGGCCCTGGTGCACCACGAGACCACCACGGGCCTGCTCAACCCGCTGCGCGCGATCGGGGAGCTGGTGGCCCGCCACGGGCGGAGTCTCATCGTGGACGCCATGTCTTCCTTCGTGGGGGAGCCGCTCGACGTGCAGGGAGACCGGATCGCGTTCCTGGTGAGCAACGGGAGCAAGTGCCTCCAGGCGATGCCCGGCCTCTCCTTCGTGGTCGGGGAGCGATCCGCCCTGGAGGCCCTGCGGGAGCGGCGGCCTCGAAGTGTCTCCCTCGATCTCGGGACCCACTTCGCCCTCCAGGAGCGGGACGATACCCCCTTCACGCCCGCCGTCCAGCTCTTCTTCGCCCTCCGTCAGGCCCTCCGGGAACTCCGGGCCGAGACCGTGGTTGCGCGGCAGCGCCGCTACCGGGAGTGCGCCCGGCGCCTCCGGGAAGGGATGGAGGCCCTGGGGTTCCAGATCCTTGTTCCGCCGCAGTACCGATCCAGCACCCTGACCACCTTCCGGCTGCCGAAGGGCCTCACCTACCCGGAGCTGCACGA
>JBOHQK010000064.1:0-8346 GCA_050732195.1 Methylomirabilales bacterium (SeqCode) | reverse complement strand
CTGCAGCGCAGTGCGGCAGGGGCTGAGCGGGTGACGACGCCCGGCCGCGAGTGGGGCACGCCGGCGAGAGGACCCGCGGCAGAACGGTCTGTCAGGAGTGGGCCGGATTACGTGGCCCGGCACTAGGGGGGCGGAGGGGGGAGCGGTGTGAGCCGGCAGCGCCGGGGCGGGGCGAGTGCGACGGCCAGCCTCACCACGCTCCTTGCCCACCGGAAGGCCCGGGAAGCGCTGGGCGTCCTCCTGGTGGCCGCCTCCCTCCTCACCCTGGTCAGCCTGGCCTCCTACGACCCCGCCGACCCCTCCTTCCTCCACTCGGGCGTCCCCGGCGTTCCGGTCCGCAACGGGGCGGGGTGGATCGGGGCGCACCTGGCCGCCGCCCTCTTCGGCCTCGCGGGGGCCGTGGCCCTCCTCCTGCCCCCCGCTCTCCTGTTGCTGGGGGTGCGGGCCTTCGTCAGCCCCCGTCCGATCCGGTTCGCCCCTCTCCCCGCGGCCGGAGCCACCCTGGGGATCCTGAGCTTCACCCTCCTCGTCGCCCTCATCCAGCGGGAGGCACTGCTCCCCGGGCTGAAGGGGGAGCCGCTGGGCGGGATCCTGGGGGGGGAGCTGCTCCGCCTCCTCCAGCCGGTGTTGGGCCGGCTCGGCCTCACCCTGGTGGCAGGGACCGCCCTCGCCCTGGCGAGCATCCTCTGCACCCGCCTTTCGCTGCTGGCGCTCCCGCTGACGCTGGCGAATGTCGTGGGCCGCGGAGTGCAGGGCGCCCGTGCGGTGCTGGAGGCGGCCCGAGCTGCCCTCACCGCGCGCCGGCCGCCAGCCGGGGCGGCCACTCCCCCCACCCCCGTCCTGGAGGCCGCCCAGCCCGCCCCTGGCGGGGAGGCGCCGGCTGTCCTCACAGCAGCGCCGGAGCCGGCCGAGCCGACGACACCCCTGCCGGTCCCGCGGGGCCTCGAGACGCTGCAAGAGACCCTCCCCTTCGTCGCCCGCGAGGCGCGCTACGCCCCGCCCCCCCTGTCCCTCCTGGATCCCCCTGAGCCGGCTGCGGCGGGCCCGAGCGCGGAAGAGCACCAGCGGAACGCGGAGATCCTGGTCAAGACGCTGCGGGACTTCGGCGTGGAGACGCGGGTCGCCGACGTCAGCCCGGGGCCGGTGATCACCCGCTACGAGGTGGAGCCGGGGCCGGGGATCAAGATCAACCGGATCGTGGGCCTGGCCGACGATCTCGCGCTGGCGCTCAAGGCCATGAGCGTCCGCGTGGTGGCCCCGATTCCCGGGAAGGCGGTGGTGGGGGTGGAGATCCCCAACCAGAACCGGGCGCGGGTCTCCCTCCGGGAGATCCTGGCCACGGCGGAGTTTGCCGCCCTCGCCTCCCCCCTCCCGCTGGCTCTGGGGAAGGACATCGCCGGCAACCCCATGGTGGCCGACCTGGCCCAGATGCCCCACCTGCTCATCGCCGGCGCCACCGGCTCTGGCAAGAGCGTGTGCCTCAACGGCCTCATCCTGAGCATCCTCGTGAGCAGCCCCCCCACCGATGTCCAGTTCCTCCTGATTGATCCGAAGCGGGTCGAGCTCTCCATCTTCAACGGGATCCCCCACCTCCTGGACCGGGTCGTGGTGGAGCCGCGGGAGGCGGCGAAGAAGCTGCAGCTCGTGATCGCCGAGATGGAGCGGCGCTACCGGGTCTTCGCCGAGGTCGGGGCCCGCAACCTGGCCGCCTACAACCAGTGGGCGGTGACCGTCGCGGCCCCGGAGGGGGAGGAGGCCCCCGTCCCCCTCCCCTATCTGCTGGTGGTCGTGGACGAACTGGCCGACCTGATGCTGGTGGCGGCACACGAGGTGGAGAACGCCGTGACCCGGCTGGCCCAGATGGCCCGGGCGGTGGGGATCCACCTGATCGTGGCGACGCAGCGCCCCTCGGTGGATGTCATCACCGGCGTCATCAAGGCCAACTTCCCGGCCCGGATCTCCTTCCAGGTCTCCTCCAAGGTGGATTCCCGCACGATCCTGGACGTGAACGGGGCGGAACAGTTGCTGGGCAGTGGCGACATGCTCTTCCTCCCCCCCGCCTCCTCGAAGCCGATCCGGATCCACGGCTGCTTCGTCTCCGAGATGGAGATCCGCCGGGTGGTGAAGTTCCTCAGCCGGTTCGAGCACCCCGCCACGGCTTCCCTCCCCCCGAGTCCGCCGGAGGCGGAGCGGGAGGGGGCCTCGGCCGCGGACGATCCCCTCTACGCGCAGGCCAAGGAGCTGGTCATCCAGACGCACCAGGCCAGCATTTCTATGCTCCAGCGGCGGCTGCGGGTCGGCTTCAACCGCGCCGCCCGGCTCCTGGACCAGATGGAGCGGGACGGGATCGTCTCCCCCATGGACGGCCCGCGACCCCGAGAGGTTCTGGTGAAGCCGGCGGAGCCCTGAGGGGGGCCCATGCGCACCCCCGTCGCCCTGCTTCTCGCCGCCGGCCTCCTCCTCCCGGCCGTCGCCCCCCCCGCGGCGACGGACGTGGTGGGGCGGATCGAGGCCCGGTACCGGGCGCTCAGCACCCTGCAGGGGCGCTACCTCCAGACTGCAACGCTGCAGGTGGCCGGCCAGACAGAGCGGGCCGCGGGCAAGTTCTTCCTGAAGCGGCCGGCCATGATGCGCTGGGAGCAGGAGAGTCCCGAGCCCCGGCTGCTGGTCACGGACGGGACCACCCTCTGGACCTATTCCCCCCTGGACCGGCAGGCGATCACCCAGCCGGTCGGCCCCGCCCTGCAGGCCTCCCCTTCGCTGCACTTCCTCACCGGTATGGCCACCCTCGGCGCCACCTTCACCGTCGCCTCGGTCCTGGAGGACCCGGCGGGCGATGCCCTCTTCGTGAGCCTCACCCCCAGGACCCCGGATCCCGCCGTCCGCCGCCTCATCCTCCGCGTCCACCGCGGGACGGCCCTGGTGGACCGCCTCACCGTCGTGGACGCGTACGAGAACACCACGGTCCTGGAGTTCAGCGCCCTCCGGGAGAACCCCCGCCTCCCGGACAGCCTCTTCTCATTCAAACCGCCGCCGGGGACGGACGTGATCCGTCCTCCTTCCCCTTAGGTGGACCGCAAGATCCCGGCCGAGGCGGGCAAGAATTGTCCGTGTGTCTCCCCGCGCGTCTGCTTGACGCCGGCCGCCACCTGTGACAGACTCCCCCCCAACTTTGGCGGGCATTTAAGGCGCGCCCCGACGCCGGCGCCTGTGCCGCCCCCGGGCATAGGGCTTGCAGCCCGGCCCCCGGGGGCCTATGCGCCCCCCGCCGGGCGTGGAGGCCAGGATGGCCAATGAATCCTCCTTCGACATCGTCTGCCGGGTGGATCTGAGCGAGTGCGACAACGCGATCCAGCAGGCGATGAAGGAGGTCGGGCAACGCTTCGACTTCAAGGGGAGCCGCTGTAGCGTCCAGCGGGAGGGGGCGGAGATCCTCCTGCAGGCCGACGACGAGTACAAACTCAGGGCCCTGACGGAGCTCCTAGAGGGGAAGCTGGTGAAGCGGAAGGTCCCCCTGAAGGCGCTGAGTTACGCGAAGGTCGAGCCCGCGGCGGGTGGGAGCGTCCGCCAGCGGGTGGGGATCCAGCAGGGGATCCCGGTGGAGAAGGCCCGGGAGATCGTAAAGCGCATCAAGGTGACGGGACTGAAGGTGCAGGCCCAGACCCGGGAAGACGAGGTCCGGGTTTCCGGGAAGAGCAGAGACGATCTGCAGGCCATCATCCAGGCGCTGCGGGAACTGGACCTCGGGGTGGAACTCCAGTTCACCAACTACCGGTGAGGCCGGGACTGACGGCATGACCGACACCCTCCAGACGCTGGTCCAGGCCTTTGACCGGATGGCGGCGGCCTATGAGTTAATGGCCCGCCGCTTGGCCAGCCAGATCGAGCAGCTGGAGGCGGAGCGGACAGGGCTCAGGGCCCAGCTGGCGGACTTCAGCCGGCACCAGGCCGCCCTCCTCCAGTCGAACCAGGACCTGGCCCGGCTCACCGCCGACCTGTCCGGGCAGGTGGCCTCGCTGCAGCACCGGGCGGAGGAGGTGACCCGCCAGGACCAGCTCAAGTCCGAGCTCCTGGCCACCGTCTCCCACGAGCTCCGGACCCCGCTCACCTCCATCAAGGGGGCCCTCTCCGTCCTCCTCGCCGAGGATCCGCCCGCGCCGGAGGTCCGGACCGAATTCCTGGGTATCGCCCACCAGAATGTGGAGCGGGTGATGCGCCTCATCGGCAACTTCCTGAACCTCACCCGGATCGAGGCCGGGCAGATCGGGATCACCCCCCGCTCCCTCGACCTGGCGGAGGTCCTGGCTGCCGCGGTGGGGCGGATGCGTGGCCTCGCCGCCGAGCGGCGGGTCAGCCTCGATGTGGAGACTCCCCCGGGGCCGCTCCCCCTCACCGGTGACCCCGAGATGCTGGAGAGCGTCTTCTCCAATCTCCTGGACAACGCCGTGAAGTTCTCCCCCGAGGGGGCGCCGGTCATCGTCCGGGTGGAGGCGGACGTCCGGGCCGTCACGGTTCATGTGCGCGACCGGGGCCCCGGCATTCCGCCGGAGGAGGTACCCCGGGTCTTCGAGCGCTTTTTCCGCGGGAGCCCGGCCGTGACCCGGCGGGTCCCGGGGACCGGGCTGGGCCTCCACATCTCGAAGGTCATCGTGGAGGCCCACGGGGGCCGGATCGGGGTAGAGAGTCGGGTGGGGGAGGGGAGCACCTTCACCGTCACCCTGCCGCGCGCGGCGCCGCAGCCCGCGGCCTAGCGCCGGGGAGACGGAGGGGAGGGGGCTCGGCCCCGTTTTTTCGCTTCCGGGCGAAACCCCCCCTCGGGTATACTCGCGCAGATTCCGAGGTGAAGGAAGATGAGCATGCCGGTGGTGCTCCTGGCTGAGGACGAGCCGGATATCGTCAGGCTGGTCACTTACATCCTGCGCCGGGAGGGGTTTTCCGTGCGCACCGCGACCACGGGAAGGGAGGCGATAGACGCGGCCCGCCAGGGGCAGGTGGACGTCATGCTCCTGGATATCATGCTCCCCGAGCTGAACGGCTACGGCGTCTGCGCGGCCCTGCGTGAGGACCCGCTAACCCGCCACATCCCCATCGTGGTCATGAGTGCCCGGGCCCAGGCCAAGGAGGTGGAGCGGGGGCTCGAGGCCGGCGCCGTCTCCTACATCACGAAGCCCTTCGAGCCGGCGCACCTGGGGGAGCAGGTCCGGGCGGCGCTCACGGCAGCCGTGGGCGGGAGGGCGCGGGGTGGAGCGGGGGACGCCCTGCATCCTTGACGGGGACGCCCTCCGGGTGGCCGCCCTGGCCGCCCTGAAGGACGATCCCCTCGCCACCCTCGCCCACGAACTCCGCACGCTCCTCACCGCCATGAAGGGGGCCCGGGCCCTGGAGAATTTGGCGGGCGAGGCCCCGCAGCGGGAGTTCCTCCAGCTGGCCCTCCAGAACACCGACCGTCTCAGCGGATCGCCCTTTCGCCGGCCGTCCCCGCCGACCTCCCCCTCGGCTTTGGGGAACGGGACGGGTGATTGAGGTGTTGACGAACCTCCTGGACAACGCCGTCAAGTTGGCGCCCCCTGGTAGGCGCGAGGCGGTCCGGGCGGCCGCGGCGGTGGCGCAGGCCAGAGGTCAGGGGCGGCCATGATGGAGCGGCGAGAGAGGGAGGCCGAGACAGCCGGGACCCGGGCGCCCGTCGTCCTGGTGGTGGACGACGAGCCGGGGATCATCCGGATGCTCCAGGTGACCTTGCAGCGCCGGGGCTTCGGTGTCATCACCGCCACCTCTGGCCGGGAAGCGCTCGAGGTCGTGGGCCGGAAGCCGGTGGACCTGGTCCTCCTGGACATCATGATGCCGGGCCTGGACGGCCTGGAGGTCACCCGGGCGCTCCGGGCCCGCCCGGAGGAGGAGCGGGTCCCCGTAATCATTCTCACGGCGAAGGATACGGTCCGGGATAAGGTCGCCGGATTGGAACTGGGTGCGGACGATTACATGACCAAGCCCTTCAACGGGGAGGAGCTGGTCGCCCGGATCCGGGTCCAGCTCCGCCTGGCCGCAATGGATCGGGCCATCCGGTGGCAGAACAGGGAGCTGGGGGGCCTGAACGCGGTGGCCGTCGCCGTCGGCCAGTCCCTGGATGTCGGGGAGATCCTGGGGGCGACCCTGGAGCGGGTGGCGGAGGTGGAGGGGGTGGCCGCGGGCGGGATCATGGTCTGGGAGCAGGAGCGGGGGGTCCTCAGCCTGGCGGCGGAGCGCGGACTGTCACCGGCCCTCCGGGAAGCCTGGCACGAGCAGCCGCTCACCGCTTCCCCCTGGGCCAGTCTCTTCCGGGAGTCGGGTTCCGGCCTCCTCGGGGAGCTGGCTGCCGCCCCCGACCCGGCCCTGCGGGGCGAGGGGGGAGGTCCCTATGGCAACCACGCCTGCGTTGCCCTCACCGCCAAGGGGCGGACGCTGGGCCTGATGCACCTCCTCTCGAGATCGCCGCACCGCTTCGGGGCCGACGAGATGCGCTTCTTCGCCGCCATCGGGCAGCAGGTGGGGATGGCGCTGGAGAATGCCCACCTGTACCACCACACGCAGCAGCAGGTCTCCCAGATGCGGGCCCTCTACGAGGTCTCCTCCTCCATCACCTCCACGCTGGAGCTGCAGGAGGTCCTCCGGGCCCTCATCGAGCGGTTCCTGGACCTCCTGAAGGTGGACCGGTGCGTGGTGACCCTCTCGGACGTGACGGGGACGGCCGGCGAGGTGGTGCTGGGCTACGACGGCTCCAAGCCCATGCCCTGGATCCACGGGATCCAGATCAGCCTGGACCGCCACCCCGAGGTCCGCCGGGCCCTGGAGACCAAGAAGGCCCTGGTGATCCCCGAGGCCCTCCAGGAGCCGCTGCTGGTCGCTGTCCGGAGCCTCCTGGTGCCCCTCCAGGTCCGGTCCATGCTGGTCATCCCGCTGCTCACCAAGGACAAGGCCCTGGGGGTCATCGCCCTCAGCAGCCTGCGGGAGGCCCGCCACTTCACCCCGGCGGACGTGGAGTTCTGCCAGATTCTGGCCAACCAGGCCGCCATCGCCATTGAGAACTCCCGCCTCTTCGCCGAGACCAAGCGGCTCGCCAGCACCGACGAGCTGACCGGCCTCTTCAACCACCGGCAGTTCTACCTCCTGCTGGGGCAGGAGGTGCGCCGCGCCCTCCGGTACGGCCGGAACCTCTCCCTCATCATCCTGGACATCGACTACTTCAAGGCCTACAACGATCGCTACGGCCACCTGGCGGGGGACGAGGCGTTGCGCCAGATCGCCCGCGTCCTGAAGACCAAGTCCCGGGACGTGGACGTGGTGGCCCGGTACGGGGGGGAGGAGTTCACCATCATCCTGCCGGAGACGGAGCTCCCGCAGGCGGCGGTCCAGGCCGAGCGCCTCCGGGTGGCGGTGGAGGGCCACCGCTTCAGCCCGGCGGCGGAGGGGCACCTCACCGTCAGCCTGGGGGCGGCGACTCTCGTCGAGGGGATGGACCGGCCGGAGCAGCTGGTGCATCGGGCCGACCAGGTCCTCTACGAGGCCAAGGCGAGCGGGCGCAACCGGGTCTCCCTGGCGGCCGTGCACGTCGAGCCCCCGGAAGCGCGCTAGTGCCGGGCCAAGGAATCCGGCCCACTCCTGCCGGACCGTCCTGCCGCGGGTCCTGTCGCCGGCGTGCCCCACTCGCGGCCGGGCTCCGTCACCCGCTCAGCCCCTTCCGCAATTCCTTGAATTGCGGCAGGAGGCCGAGGGGGTCCCACTCCGCCCGGCCGCTCGGGGGCCGCGCCCGGCGCCACCCGCGGCTCGGCGGCCATCCTCGGTCCAATTCGTTGGACGAGCACTAGCCCCCCCGCAGGCGCGAGATCTGCTGCCGGTAGTGGTTGACGCACTGGGTGCAGGCGCCGTCCGATTCGACCCAGTCCGGGTGCTCCTTCCTGATGCTCTCGATGAGGGTCTGCTCGATCTTCACGTGGGAGTCCAGGCGGTCCTCGGAGATGAGCCGCCTGCAGAGAGGACACCGAACCTTGGGCTGCATGGCCTCTCCTTGCCTCGTCCGTCAGGGGAAGAAGCTCAGGCTGGCCAGCACCTGCTGGAGCATCGCGCGGCGCGCGGCAAACTCCTCCGCCCTGGCCACCGCCGTGATCGCGTAGCCGGTTTTCCCCCTCAGGAAGTGGAGCGCGATCCCCCGGATGGGGACCGGCCCCTCGTACGGGGTGAGGATGGCACTGAACACTACCCGCAGACCGGCCACGCCGCCGACCTTCACCCGCTCCGCAGTCCCCTCCAGCTTGAAATCCACCGCGAGGATGTTTAAGGTCCCGAGGCTCGCCTGGGCATAGCGCTCTAGGG
>JBOHQK010000063.1:0-14103 GCA_050732195.1 Methylomirabilales bacterium (SeqCode) | reverse complement strand
CGGGATACCGGGGTGGGATTTCCGGCCGATCTGGACGTTCGGAACGCCAAGTCGTCGGGGCTGCAATTGGTCTCCGCCCTGGTCGATCAGCTGGGGGGGAATGTGGAGTATCGGAGCGACAGGGGGGCGCAGGTGACGATGGGGTTCCCGGGCTTGGACGGATAACAGAAGGGAGTTCGGCGGTGGGACACACGCAGATTCTCGTTGTGGAAGACGAGAACATCGTTGCGAAGGATCTGCAGCAGACGTTGCGGACGCTGGGGTACGGCGTGCCGGTGATTGCGTCGTCTGGTGAAGAGGCGATTGAAAAAGCGGCCGCCACGCGCCCGGATCTGGTGCTGATGGATATCAAATTGAAGGGGCGTCTCGATGGCGTGGCGGCGGCCGGGGAAATCAGCGATCGCCTCGATATTCCGGTTGTCTATCTCACCGCGTATGCGGATGAGCAGACGTTGCGGCGGGCGAAGGTGACCGAGCCGTTCGGCTATCTCGTCAAGCCCTTCGATGAGCGCAGCTTGCATGCGGCCATCGAAGTGGCGATCCATCGGCACCGGATGCAGATGACCCTGCGGAGCCTGGCCCACGTGGATGAACTGACGGGAGTGTACAACCGGCGCGGCTTTTTGACGCTGGCGAAGCAGCACCTGAAGGTCGCGCGGAGGACGAAACGAGCGCTGTGGCTCATCTTCGTGGATCTCGACGGCTTCAAGGCGATCAATGATCAGTTCGGCCATCGGGAAGGGGATCTGGCGTTGATCAAGACGGCGGAGATCCTGCGGAAGACCTTTCGCGACTCCGACGTCATCGCTCGCCTGGGCGGGGATGAGTTCACCGTTCTGGCGATCCACGCCTCCGAGGACAGCGCCGAGATGATGACGGCGCGCCTCCAAGAGAACCTTCGAGCGGTGAACGCGCGAAGCGGCCGGCGCTACGAGCTGGGGTTCAGCATGGGGGTCGCGCGGTTCGACCCGAAGGCGATGGGGTCGATCGAGCAACTCCTGGCCAAGGCCGATGAGGCATTGTATGAGGAGAAGCGGAGCAAGCAGCAGTCCCTGCAGGCATGATGCCCCCCAGGGCTGCGGCGGGGCGAGCCTTCGCCCCGCCCTTCCGGCCCCGGAGCTCGTACCGCGGCATCGCCCCTCCCTCCCCGGGGGATCGCGACGAGGCGCCGGCGCCAGCCTCCCCCTTCGCATAAGCCCCGCACAGGTCTAGCAGATCTCGGGGGACCCTCCGGCCTATCCAGCGCGCCCCCCCTCCCTTGCCTCCGCCCCCCGTTTGCCCTATGCTGGAACCAACCTTTCCCCCGTTGGGTGTTCCTCTGTGCCCCGCCCAGAGGAGGGTGCCATGATCACCGTGCCCGCCCACCGCGTCCGGCAGTTCGGCGTCGAGTTCTACCAGGCCGTCTTCTCGGCCGCGGACGTTGACCGGCTGGTCCGCTTCGAGGTCCTGAGCTACGGGGGGGCCGCGGCCGTGCCCGGCGCCGCCCGGCGCCCAGCGAAGGCGACCCAGATCAACTGGGAGGTCCTGGAGAAGCGGATCGGGCAGAGCGAGGCGGCCTTCCAGCGGCCGGTCATCCAGCGGAAGATCCAGGAACTCCTCCAGTACTACCGGGAGTGCCGCGAGGCCGGCAACCTCCCGGCCATCCCGGGTGCCGTGATCATGATCAGCGAGAAGCGCCTCACCTTCAAGTCGGTGGGGAGCACCCCCACCCTGGGGCTCCTCCAGATCCCGGAGGAGCCGGGGGTCCTGCGGGCCCTCGACGGCCAGCACCGGCTGTTGGCCCTCCATGCGGCCGTGGAGCAGGGGGCTTTCGACCTGCACGTCCCGGCTGTCCTGTTTGACTCCCTGGATGCCCGCCAGGTCGTGGAACTCTTCGTCACCATCAACGCGAAGCACACCCGCCTGAACCCGTCGCACCTCCTGAGCCTGGCCGGCCGGCGCCTCTACGCCAACCCGCACCAGGCGCTGGCCCACGACATCATCCGGCACCTGAACGAGGCGGAGGACTCCCCCCTGCGCGGGGATATCCGGATGCTAGGGGTGGGGAAGGGGAGGGTCACCCAGGCGGCCCTCAACGAGGAGATGGTGGACCTGTTCGAAGTGCTCCAGAAGGTGGGCGGGGAGGCCAAGATCCGGGAGATGCAGCACCAGGGGAAGCGCCTCTTCCTGAACTACTTCAAGGGGGTGGCCCAGGCGTTTCCGAAGGCCTGGGCCGGGAAGAAGTACAGCATCAAGACCGGCGCGGCGCTCCGGGCCTTCGTCCGGGTGTCCCCGGAGGTCATGGCCCGGGCCCGCGACCTGAAGGGGGATCCCTTCGACGCCCATGGCCTCCGGCAGGCCGTGGCCCCGTGGGGGGAGCGCCTCACGGATCGGCGGTTCGAGACCGAGGGGGAGTGGCGGAACAAACTGGCGGGAGGGATGCGGGGGACGGTGGACCTCCTCGCCCGGGAACTGAAGGACGCCCTGCGCCGCGGATAGCGAAGCGGGTCGCTGGCCTCCCCCGACTCCCTGTGCTAGAATCCCGCCACTGTCCCCCATGCAGGAGGTCCGCCGATGCTCCCCTTCAAGGTGTACGGCATCAACCTGGCGATCCGCGTCCTCGGCGAGCCGCCGCCCGGGGTGAGCCCCCTGCACTGCCCCCAGGGACACCCGATGCGCTACGGCACGGTGGTCCAGACGGGGGACGGCTTCGACGAGGCGGCCCGGAGCTTCCGGGAGATGCCGAAGACGGGAGCCATCGTGGCCTTCGAGGAGTCGCAGGAGGGGGTGGAGGGGCACTACTTTTACCTGGGCGAGGATGAGTTCCGAATCCTCCCGATTGACGCGATCATCATCGCCTTCTCGGAGTCGGAGGGATAGGGTCGGGCCGTGACGGAAGCCGACCTCATCGCCGCCGCCAAGCGGTACCTGAAGGAGCAGTACGCAGAGGACACCGTCGCCATGACCGTCACCCGGAACGGGGTGAAGGACGGGAGCGGCGTCCTGGCCGTAGACTGCACCGTCCGCATCGGCGCGGAGACCTCCGACTGGAGCAAGCGCTTCGCCTTCACCCGGGGGCGGATCACCGACATGTCCGCCCGCCGGCGGTGAGGGGGGGGCATGGGAGTCCCCTAACGCGAAGCAGGGCCAACACGGCACGTCCTGATCCGCGTGCGGCACGGCAGCGCCTGCGGCGCCCCGCCGGGGGGACCTCCGGTCTCCTGGTGGGGCGCCGTGGCCTTTGGCGGAAGGCCGCGGCGGCTCGGGCGCCTCGGCGCGGCGGGGCAGGGCGAGGGCAAAGGAGGGGGATGCGATGAGGCCCGCACGGGGCAAGGCGGGGGGACGACGGCTGCCGGCGCGGCAGTCAAGGCGGGTCCGGGCGGGCGGACCGTCTTCCCCCGGGGAACGGACGGAGGACCGGCCGGGCTCGGCGGCGGCGCGCTCCCCGGGGGAGCACGTGAGGCGCCTGGAGGCAGCGCTCCAGGCGGCCGAGGCCCTCCTGGAGGAGAAGGATCGGGAGATCGTCCGGCTGAAGCAGGAGTTCCAGGCGCGCCTGGCCGAGTTCGAGGGCCGGTTCGCTGGCCTGCAGCGGGAGGTCAGCCGGGCGCGCGGAGATGCCAGCGACGCCCGCCAGATCGCCGAGGCGCGGGTCCGGGGGGTGGAGCAGCAACTCCGAAACCTGGCCGAACTCCTGGAGGGGCTGGAGGCGAAGGGACAGGTAATCGCGGAGTCCACTCAGGCGGCGCGGGGGACGGTGGAGGCGCTTCAGGAGCGGCTGGACCAGCTCGAAGAGGACGTCCCGCCGGGGCCGCACCGGCGGCCGCCCCGAACCCGGGCCTGAGGAGGGGACATGCGCCTCGAGGAGATCCCCCGCCGCCCGCTGGCTCTCCTGCCCACCCCGCTTCACGAGTTGCCCCGCCTGAGTGCCGCGGTAGGCGGGGTGCCGATCTGGATCAAGCGAGACGACCTGACCGGCTTCGCCCTCGGGGGGAACAAGGTCCGGAAACTGGAGTTCCTGCTGGCGGATGCCCTGCGCCAGGGAGCCGACACCCTGGTTACGGCGGGGGGCCTCCAGAGCAACCACGCCCGGGTGACGGCCGCCGCCGCGGCCGCGGCCGGCCTGGACTGCCACCTGGTCCTGAGTGGCAGTCGCCCCGAGCGCCTTCAGGGGAACACGGCGCTGGACGCCCTGCTTGGGGCAATGCTCCACTTCGTCGCCACGGGGCCGGAGCGGACGGCGCGCCTCGCGGCGTTGGCGGAGGAGCTGCGGCGGGTCGGCCGGAAGCCCTACGTCATCCCCATCGGCGGCTCGGTGCCGCTCGGGGCCCTCGGCTATGTCCTCGCTCTCACGGAGGTGCAGGAGGCGTGCGCGCGGCGGGGGCTCCGGCCCGAGGCCATCGTCGTGGCCGCCTCCTCGGGGGGAACCCAGGGAGGGCTGGAGGCGGGGAAGCGCCTCCTCGGGTGGAACATTCGCATCATCGGGGTGAGCGCCGATGAGCCGGCCGCCTCCCTCCAGCAGGCCAGCGCCGAGATGGCGACGGAGGCCCTTGCCCTCCTCGGGTGCCACGAGACAGTCCTGCCCGAGGAGTTGACCGTCCTGGGGGACTACGTCGGGGAGGGCTACGGCGCCTCGACGCCGGCCTCGCAGGAGACCATGGTCCTCTTTGCGAAGACGGAGGGCATCATCCTCGACCCCACCTACACCGCGAAGGCGGCGGCCGGCGTCCTTGACCTCATCCGCCGGGGGGAGTTCCGCCGCGGCCAGGTGGTCCTCTTCTGGCACACGGGGGGCCTCCCCCCGGTCCTGCCCGTTTAATCGTCTGCTCAGCGAATCTTGAGTTCGGCCCAGAGGCGGTCGTAGAGGCGGGTGCCCTCCCCCAGGTCCTGCATCCACTCGAGACGGGCGCGCGCCTCCTCCGAGGGGAGGACCGTGGGGTCGTTCAGGAGTGCCGGCGGCAGCAGGGCCCGGGCCCCCCCGTTCGGGCTGGGGTGGCGGGTGAAGGTGACGAGGCGCGCCGCCACCTCCGGCCGTAGCAAGTAGTTGATGAACGCCTCGGCCGTCTTCTTGTGGGGGGCCCCCTTCGGGATGCAGAGGTGCTCCATGTAGATGGTGCTCCCCTCCTTCGGGAGGACGTACTTCAGGCTGGGTTTCTGCTGGGCCACCCGGGCCACGTCCCCGCTCCAGGCGTGGGCCAGCCAGATCTCCCCGGCGAGGAGGAGCTCGTCGTAGGTCTCACTGGTGTAGGCCTTCACCAGCGGCCGTTGGCGCCGCAGCAAGTCCCCTGCCTCCCGCAGGGCCTTCGGGTCGGTGCTGTTGAGGGAGTGCCCCAGGGCCTTCAGGGCTGCCCCGATGGTCTCCCGCTGGTCGCTCAGCATGCTAATCCGCCCCCGGTAGCGGCCGTCCCAGAGGGCGCGCCAGGAGTCGGGGGCGGGGACCCGGTCGCTATCGTAGGCGATGCCCGTCGTCCCCCACAGGTAGGGCGCGCAGTGCGCGTTGCCGGGGTCGAAGGGCCCGTCGCGGAAGGCCGGCTCGATGTGCTTGAGGTTCGGGACCCGCTCCACCTCCAGCGGTAGGAGCAGCCCCTGCTGGCGCAGTATGGCCACCATGTAGTCCGAGGGGACGATGACGTCGTACCTCCCGGCCCCCCCCTGGAGCCCCGCCAGCAGCTCCTCGTTGCTGGCGTAGGTCTCGAGCGTCACCTTCACGCCGAACTCCTTCGTGAAGTCCTCCAGGACCGCCGGGTCCATGTAGGTGGCCCAGTTGAAGACGCTAAGGGTCGCGTCCAACCCGGCCCTCGGTCCCCCGCTCTGCCCGCAGCCGGCGAGGAGCAGTCCCGCCGCCAGTCCCGCCCGCACCAGCCTGGAGTGCTTCCGGAGAGCCGCGATCTCGAGCAGCATGGCGCCTCCCTGATAGGGGCGGCCCCGCTTATACCACAGCGGGGCGGCGGTGTCACTCGTACCGGAGGGCGGCGATGGGGTCCAGGAGGGCGGCCCGGCGGGCCGGGTAGACGCCGAAGAAGACCCCTACCGCCCCCGAGAAGGCGAAGGCCAGCAGGACAGCCCAGGCGGACACCTTCGTGGGGATCGAGGGGAACAGGAGGGTCAGAAGCGCAGCGCCGCCGATGCCGGCGCCGATCCCGATCACCCCCCCCATCAGACTGAGAGTGGTGGACTCGACAAGAAACTGGGCGAGGAGGTCAGCCCTCCGTGCCCCCACCGCCTTGCGGACGCCGATCTCCCGGGTCCGCTCCCGGACCGAGACCAGCATGATGTTCATGATGCCGATCCCGCCCACCAGCAGCGAGATGCCGGCGATGCCGCCCAAAACGCCGGTCAGGATGTTCAGGACGTGGGTCAGGGCCGAGAGCATGGCCCCCTGGCTGATGACGGTGAAGTCCTCCCGGTTGGCGTGGCGGCGGGTGAGCACCTCGCGGATCTGGGTGATCCCGGGGTCCACCTCCTCGGGCGTGGCCACGGCGGCGATGATCTCGAAGAGGCGGTCGGTGTCGAAGAGGTCCTGGGCGCTCTTCACCGGGATGAAGACCACGTCGTCGATGTCGTGGCCCAGACTGGTCCCCTTCGGTTCCATGATCCCCACCACCCGGTACCGGGAGTCCGCCAGGGTCACGAAGCGCCCCAGCGGGCTCTCCTCTCCGAACAGCTCCCGCTTCACCGTCCGGCCGAGAACCGCCACCCGGCGGCGGCCCTCCACATCCTCGTCGGTGACGAAGCTGCCGATCTCCACCCGGAGGTTGCGGACCCGCTCGAACTCCGGCGTGACCCCGATGACGGTGGTGTCCCGGCTGGCGCTCCCGGCCTTGATCTTCCCACTCCCGAGGACGATGGGGACCGCATCGGTCAGGAGGGTCGCCCGCCGCTTCAGGACAAGCGCGTCCTCGTAGGTGAGCTTCCGGACCGTGCCGGCCGACGGCGGGTGGAACCCGCCCGAGGTCTGCACTTTCCCTGGGGTGATGATGAGGAGGTTCGTCCCGAGGCCGGCCAGTTGGCCGGTGATATAGGCCTTGGCGCCTTCTCCCACCGAGACCAGGAGGATTACGGCGGCCACCCCGATGGTGACCCCCAGCATGGTGAGGGCCGATCGGACCTTGTTGGCCCCCAGGGCCTCGAGGGCCAGCCCCACCGCCTCCCGCAGGTCCATGCTCGTCGCTCCGTCGCTCCGCCCCCGCTAGGCCGGCGGTGGTGCCGCACCCTGGCGGCACTCGGTCACGATCCGCCCGTCCTCCAGCGTGATGATCCGGTCCGCCTGCGCCGCCACCCGGGGGTTGTGGCTGACCAGGATGAGCGTGGTTCCCTCCCGGTTGAGACGGCGCAGGAGGGCCAGGACCTCATCCGCGGCACGGACGTCCAGGTTGCCCGTGGGCTCGTCGGCCAGCACCAGGGCGGGGCGGTTCACCAGAGCGCGGGCGATCGCCACGCGCTGTTGCTCGCCGCCCGATAGCTCGGCCGGCCGGTGGGCGGCCCGCGCGGACAGGCCCACCGCCTCGAGGGCCTCGAGAGCCCTGGTGCCGCGGTCGGCTCGCGGGACCCCCGCGTACACCATGGGGAGCTCCACGTTCCTGAGGGCGGTCATCCGGGGGAGGAGGTTGAAGGTCTGGAAGACGAAGCCGATCCGCCGGTTCCGCAGGCGGGCCAGGGCATCGTCGGGGAGCCCTTCGACCGCCACGTCCTCCAGGGCGTACCGCCCGGCCGTGGGCCGGTCGAGGCAGCCCAGGATGTTCATGAGGGTCGTCTTCCCCGAACCCGAAGGGCCGCAGATGGCCACAAACTCCCCGCGGGAGACCTCCAGGGACATCCCCCGCAGCGCCTCGACGCGGATGGCCCCGTGAGCATACACCCGACCGACGTCCTGGAGGGCGAGCACGGCGGACCTCAGGGGCGGGGGGCGATGCGCGCCCCGTCGGCGAGTCCGCCGGCATCGGGTGTAATGACCACCAGCTCCCCCTCCCGCACCCCCTCCAGGATCTCTGCAGCGGCCCACGTCGCCTCCCCCACCCTGACCTGGCGGAGGCGGGCGCGCCCCTGCTCCAGGATGTAGACGTGCTTCTCCCCGCCCCGGCCCAGGATGGCCTGGGCGGGGACGCTGAGGGTGTCCTGGCGGGTCCCCACCAGGATCTCCACATCGGCCGACATCCCAGGCTTCAGGAGGGCAGCCGCCCCCTCCACCGCCACGCGGATGCTCACGGTCCGGGCCTCCTGGCGCTCTCCGGAGACCGCCGGCGAGATCCTGTACATGCGGCCGTGGAAGGTCCGTCCGGGGTAGGCGTCCACGACGACACGGGCCCTCTGCCCCAGCCGGATCCGCCCCAGGTCGGCCTCGTCCACGGTGGCCCGGACGTAGAGGTGGGCCACGTCCACGATGGTGAACATGGGCCCGCCCAGGGTGATGGTGCTACCACCGCCCAGGCCCACCGTCTCCCCCACCGTCACCAGGCGCCGGGTGATGAGGCCCGCAACCGGGGACCGGATCACGGTCCGCGCGAGCTGCACCTCGGCGACCCGGAGGGCGGCCTCCATCTGGGCCACGGCTGCCTCGGCCACGGCCACCTCCTGGTCTTTCACGGCGAGCTGGTCCCGCTCGGCCAGGGCCGCCTGGTGGGCGGCGTCGGCCACGTCGTGAGCGGTCTGAGCGCTCTCCACCTGCTCCTGCGCGACAGCCCCCTCGGCGAACAGCGCCCGCATCCGGCTCAGGTCGTTCCGGGCCTTCTGCAAATTGGCCCGGGTCTGGTCGATCCGGGTCCGGACCTGGGCCGCCAGCATCTCCACCCCGGCCCGCCCCTGCCTGAGCCGCGCCCGGGCGACCTCCAGGTTGGCCCGGGCAAGTCGGACCTGCGCCTCCGCCTCCGCCTGGTCCAGGTGGGCGATCACCTGGCCCCGCTCCACCCGGTCCCCCTCGTCCGCCAGGAGCCGGGCGATCCGGCCGGCCACCTCCGCCCGGACGTTCACCTCGGTCTCCGACTCGACGCTTCCGGTTGCCGTCGTCGAAACTGTCACCTCCAGGTCTCCCCGGCGGACCGGCTCGACCCGGACGGCTACCGCTGGCCGCTGCAACCAGGCCACACCGGCCGCCACCAGGGCGAGGGCCACCGTGACTCCCAAGAGGATCGCTGCTCTTCGGCTCACGTTCGTCAGCCCCTCCCGCCTCAAGCGCCATCCCAGCCTCGGCGGTGGCTCGGCGCCCGCGAGTATGTTACCCCGAACCGCGGAGCATTGCTCCGGGGAAATTCTCGGCCGGTTAGCTGCATGCGCACCCGCCCTTCCCGAAAAAACCGCTTGGCTCGGGCGACCCGCTTCCGTAGAATCCGGCCGGCCGCCTGCGGGAGGCCGGGAGGGCGCGGGTGGGGCAGGAGCTGCCCAGGGGGCGGGGCACGGCGGGGCAGGGCGCGGCGCGGCAGGTCCGGGCGTTCCGGGCCATCGCGGCCGCCCTGCAGGCCTCCCGGAATCTGGAGGCGGTCCTCGAAGGGTGTCTCCGGGCGGCCTGCCGGGCTGCCGGGGCGCCGGGCGGCGCCATCTTCCTCCTGGAGGCCCCGGGGGCCGGCCTCCGCCTGGCCGCCGACCTCCGCCTGGGCCCCGCGGCCCTCTCCCCCTCCCTCACCGCCCCGGACGGTCTCCCCGCCCTCCCGCTCGCCACCGCTCGCGCCGTGGCCCGTCCCCTCGAGGCTCCCCACGATGGCGATCTGCTGGCCGCCGGCTTCCGCGCCGCCGCCGCCTTTCCCCTCAGGGATGTAGAGGGGCTCCGCGGGAGCCTCCTCCTGCTGCGCCGCCGCCCCTTCGGCGAGGCGGACCTGGCGCTGCTCCTCCCCGTGGCCAACCAGGTGGCGCTGGCGGTGGGGAGCGCCGCCCTCTACCACGAGGCCTGGGAAAAGACGGCCCGCCTGGAAGGGCTCATCCACCTGACCCGGGACATGCTCGGTCAGCCGGACCCGGAGATGGTCTATCGGGCGGCGGCACGAGCCGCGGCGGGGCTGCTCGGGGTGGAGGTGGCCACCCTCTGGCTGCTCGAGGAAGACAGCCTCGTCCTCAGGGCGGTGGCGGGGCGGGAGACACCGCCTGCCCTTACGGGGGAGCGGCTCCCCGCCTACGAGGGGCTGGGGGCCCTGCTCCTCCGGAGCCGCCGCCTGGTGGAGGGGCCGGGGGTGGCGGAGGAGCGCGCCTGGCGGGATCGGCCCTGGCTGGTGGACGAGGGACTCCGGGCCTTCGCCGCGGCCCCCCTGGTGTGGGGGGATGCGGTCTCGGGGGTCCTGGCCGTCTTCCGGAAGAGCCCGCGCCTGACCACCCCGCTGGAGCGGGATCTCCTCTCCTTCCTGGCAGCCCAGGCGGCGGCGGCCGTGGAGACGGTCCGCCTCTTCGCCAGCCTGGAGCGGCACCGGGCCGACCTGGAGGCCCTCGTCCGGGAGCGGACGCGCCAGGCCGAGGAGGCGCTCCGGGTCCGGAGCCAGTTCCTGGCCAATGTCTCCCACGAACTCCGGACCCCCGTCCAGGCCATCCTGGGGTTCGCCGACCTCCTGAGGCAGCCGGACGCCGAGCGGCTCACCGGCCGGCAGGCGGAGTTCCTGGAGAACATCGGGGAGAGCGCGCGGCATCTTCAAGACCTGATCCGCAATGTGCTGGACCTGGCGCGGCTCGAGGCGGGCCGGCTCGGCCTCGCCCTGGACTCCTTCCCCCTCCTGGATGCGGTCCGGGAGTCGGTCCGGCACCTCCAGGGGATGGCCCGCAAGAAGGGGATCCGTGTCGAGCTCGAGGCCGCACCCGATGTGGACCGCATCGAGGCCGATCTCGGGAAAATCCGGCAGGTCCTCTACAACCTCCTGAGCAATGCCCTGAAGTTCACGCCGGAGGGGGGGGCGGTCCGCGTGGAGGTGACCGCCCGGGACCTGGTGGCGGGGGCGAGCGACCGGTGGGCGCGCTACTTCGAGATCCGGGTGGAGGATACCGGGATCGGGATTGACTCCCGGGACCTGCCCCGCCTCTTCCAGCCCTTCGTCACCCTCCACGGGTCGGCCCCCGCCGAGGCGGCCTCCTCGGGCCTCGGCCTCAACCTGACCAAGCAACTCGTCGAGTTGCACGGCGGGACCATCTGGGCCGAGAGCCCCGGCCCGGGCCACGGGGCGACCTTCACGGTCCTGCTCCCTGCGACCCAGGGGGGGGCGGGGGCCTAAGCAGTGGTTGCCAGGGGAGGTGCCCTGCCGCTAGAATCTCGCCCTATGAGCATCCCGGTCCGTCAGCGGGTGGGAACGGCTCTCGCCCTCGTCCTGGCCCTCGCCGCCTGTAGCCGGCCAGCCCCCGAACTGCCGGAGGGGCCCCGGGTGGCGCCCCGCTGGGAGCGGACGCCGGTCATCTTCGTCCCGGGCATCAACCGGGAGGTGGCCCGCCTCCTCCGGGACAGCCTCCTCAGCCTGGAGCCCCTTACCCTCCGGACCGACGCCGAGACCATCGCACATCTCGGCGACCCCCGCTTCGCCTCCGACCTCAAGCCGCTGAACGGCGCGCCACCCTTCGATCCCGAGAAACTCCGGGCAACGGCGGTCCGGGCGATGCAGGGCCTCGTGGACCACTTGACCCGGGAGGAGGGGTACGTCCGGGCGAGCCCCGCCGACCCGACCGACAAGGACTTCCCCGAGAACGCAAAGGCGGTCCGGGCCGACCGGACCCGGCCGGGCAACCTCTACGTCTGGTACTACGACTGGCGGCGGGATAACGTGGAGACCGCCTGCCTCCTGGCTGACCTGGTGGAGAGCATCCGGGCCGCCACGGGCGCGCGGCAGGTCCTGCTGGTGGGGCACAGCATGGGGGGGATCGTCGTCCGCTACTACCTGCGGTACGGCGGGCGGGATGTCCTCCGGGGGCGAGACTGCCCGATTGGCAACGGCGACCGCCACGCCCGGGTCAACCGCCCCGGGGCCGAGGCGGTGGCGGGAGCGGTCTTCCTGGGGGTGCCCCACCGCGGGTCGGCCCTCGCGTTCCGGACGTTAGTGAGTGACTTCACCCTGTGGTGGGTCCTCCCGGTCACGCTGCGGGAGCCGGTCTTCTCCATGCCCTCAGCCTGGCAACTGCTGCCCCGCGGGCGGACCGACGGGAAGGTGCCGCTCCTGGTCGAGGTCGGCGGGGGAGGGGTGCGGGATGTTCCCCTGTACACGCCTCGGACTTGGACGGAGCGGCGCTGGGTCTTCGACGACTGGTCCGACCCGGCGCGCCGGGCATTCCTCGCGGCGATGCTCGGGCGAGCCGAGGCGTTCCAGCGGAGCCTGGACGGGCTAAACCCCGCCGAGGCGAAGACCCTCCGGCTGAACGTGTACAGCGCCTGCCGCCCGACCCTCGCGCGGGCGGTCCTCACCACGGAAGGGCTCCGGTTCGTGGGGCGGGACGACCGGGAGGACCCGTTGTACGGCCGGACCTACGATCCTGGCGATGGCGTGGTCACCGAGGCCAACGCCCACCTCCCCGCCGCCCCCTCCCTCCAGATGCTCCTGACCTGCGCCTCCCACAACGGCTACCACGAGGATTCGGGCGTCGTGCGGGACGTGGTGGCCTTCCTCTCCCAGCACGGCCGCTAGCCGCTACCTGCCTGCCTATCGACCTTGGAGCGCAACCCAGCTTCAATTCGGCCACGGCCCGAGGGCCGTGGAGACAGTGTGGGGAGAACGATATCGCGGAGACGCTGTCGCTTGCGGAGGCCGGACCATCCCCACGCGCGTGGGGAGAACATCCCGCCGAGCTGGATCGCGCGGTCGCCGTCCGGACCAATCCCACGCGCGTGGGGAGAACTAAACTGAAGGCACTAAATAACTTTACATTTCCTGGGGTCAGCGCTATGCTTGGCTTCCATGAGAAAGCCGCTCACGATCACCCGCTCCGATGTGACGCCCGGAGCCCTCTTGCGCCAGGCCTCCGAGATTCCGGGGGCCTGGGCGGGGCTCCGCATCGCGGCGGTGCTGCTCCTCCTCTCCGGGTGGCGGGCGCCGGCGATTGCCCGCCTCTTCCAGGTGAGCCGCGTGACCGCCTGCGCCTGGATCCGGGATGCGAACACCCGGGGGACCGCCTCCGTGCAGGACCGCCCGCGCCCCGGCCGACCCCCCCGGGTGACCCCGGCGGTGGCCCGCCGGTTGGCCACGGCCCTGGACCGCTCCCCGACCGCGGTCGGGGTCCAGCGGAGCCGCTGGGATGGGCTGGCGGTCGTCGAGTACCTCCGCACCGTCTGTGGGGTCCGGCTCCAGCCCCGCCAGGCCCGCAACTGGCTCCACCGCCTGGGTCTGGTGCTGAAGGTCCCGGGGTACCGCCTCGTCCAGGCGACGGGGAAGGGCGTCCGCCGGTTCCGGCGGGGGCGCAACAAAAACTCCGGGCGATCCTGACCGGCGAACGGGCCGTCCTCGTGTTCGCCGACGAGACCGGCTTCAGCCTGCACCCCCGGCTGGGGCGCTGCTGGATGCGGCGGGGCACCCGCATCCGGGTCCCCACCACCAGCGCGCATCGGCAGCGCCTGAACTGCTTCGGCTGGCTGGCCCCCCTGCGCGGCTGGCATGGCCTGCTCCGCATCCCGCAGGGGAATACCGCCGGCTTCCTCACCCTCCTCCGGCGCCTCGTCCGCCGCTTCCCCACCGGGCGCATCTCCCTGTACGTCGACGGGGCCGCCTGGCACAAGGGGGACCCCGTGGACGCGTTCCTGGCCGACCACCCGCAGGTCGATCTCGACTACCTCCCCGCCTACCACCCGGAGCTGAACCCCGTGGACCGGCTCTGGAAGGTGCTCCGGTATGCGGCCACGACGAATCGGTACTTCCTCGTACTCGACGAGCTCTGGAACAGCATCCGGGCTCAGCAGCGGCGGTGGAGTCCCCAGATGATCATGTCCGTTTGTTCAGTTACTTAGTGCTGTTAGTTTAGGTCATGCGCGGGCCGCTGTCCAGGGGAAACCGCATGGCCGACCCCGTTCCCATCACCAAGCCTGGCCGAGGTCCTGCTCCCGCATTATCCGCCGGGCCGGCGTGCTCACGTCCCGCCCGGGTGGGTGCCCTACCCTTCGCCGGCGAGGCATCGTGGCTCCTGGGGCAACCTGCGCGGTCGCCCGCCGGGTCCGGCGCCGGGATTGCCGGCCGGAGGGCTCCGGGG
>JBOHQK010000062.1:0-4356 GCA_050732195.1 Methylomirabilales bacterium (SeqCode) | reverse complement strand
GCGGAGCTGTTCGATCTTGGCGGCGTTCACGAGTTGCTGGAGCGCCATGACGACGGTCATGGTCTTTGTCCGGGCTCCACAGGCTCGTCGTGCCCGCTCCAGCAGGCCGTCTGGAAGGTCCAGGGTCGTGCGCATGGGGGGTCTCCTCTCGCATGGTGTTTATGCCTGCCGATGCATAAATAGCATCCGAATCCGTGACGCGTCAAGCAGGATGGCTCCTCCAGGAGGTCGTCAGGGGGCGCGTGCGGGCCGGGCGGTCGTTGCGGGGAAGCTGGACCAGGTCGGCCACGCAGCTCTGCGGACACGTCGTGGACTTCCCCGACGGGCTGCGGATCGGCTACGAGGGCTGGACGCGGTTCCGGGTCCTCGTGCCCCGGGGGCAGGCCGCCGCCCGGGTGGACCTGGGCTACGAGTACCACCTGCCGCCGGGTGGCCACGGGCCTCCGCTCCTGCCGCACCGGCCCCTCCCCTTCCGCCTCGCCCGGATCGAGGAGTACTTCGGCACGATCCTGGACGCCTGCCGCCGCTGACCCCTCCGGTCTACTAAGCCCCTATCCCTCCTCTGCTTCTCCCGGTTCCGGCGACTTCCGTTGCGTGCTGTGTCGCCCCGGCCTGCCTCAGCGGAGCGACGTCCGAAGGGCAAAATTTGGAAACCGTACATCGAAGGACGAATTCCTTACAAATCCGTACGGAGATGCTATAAATGGGGCTATTCTTCTCGTACCCGGAGGTAACGCATGGCTAAGGTTCTGAACATCACGACGGCCCGAGCGCGGTTCACCCGACTTGTCCAGGAAGCCTTGCTGGGATATGAGGAGCTTCTGCAGGACCTGGATGACCTGCGCGACATGCAAGAGGCAGAGGTGGAGTACGGGCGGAGCGGTGGGAAGAAGCTTGAGGAGGTCGTCAAGGGACTGAACCGCCGCCGCTGAAATGGCCTATACGATCAAGGTGGCGAGCGCTCGTGGCGAGAGACGGCCTGCCGCCGTGCCCGAGGCCGACCGAGCGCATCTCGTAACGCGCCTCCGGGCACTGGCGGATCAGCCGCGAACCAAAGGAGTGAAGGCGTTAGCCCGGAATGTCTATCGCCTGCGGGTCGGCCGATACCGGGTCATCTATAAGGTGTTTGACCGGGAGCAGTTGGTGCTCATTGGCAGGGTCGCGCCCCGAACCGAACGGACCTACAAGGACATCGAGGCCCCGTTGAGATAGGCGGCTTTACGGGGCTTCTCCCATCTTGGCTTCAGTGAGTCCTTCAGTGACCGAATCATGAGCGAAATGGTGGCTGCAGCGGACCGTCCCGGGCATTCGGGATGACGCGATGATTCATCTTTTGCGCTCTCGTGCCACCAGACAGCAACTGGACGAGATGCTCGAAGCACTCGGCATGTATGTCAAGTTGGCCGTGGACATTCGGCGAGCTGTCCTGGCTGGCGGCGGAGCGCTTCACGCCGACTGCGAAGCAGTCCTGCTCGATGATGGCAGCCGACAGGAAGATATTTGGGGGTCGGACTGGGTACCATCCACGCAACAGATCCGGTACGAGGCCCTCATCAATATCCGGCCGCACCAGAAGAATCCTGCGCTGAAGATTCTTGATCCGTCCATTTGTGATCGGGTGGCCGAGATCGTGCAGGGTGTGCTGGGGGGCTTATGAGAAATTGGACAGCCATCCGGGAGCGATACTTGCGCGAGACATTCCCTGTTCGCCTAGGTGGGTTGGCGGCCAATCTCGCCCGCGTCAAGTCGTTCTCCGATCATCCCGGTCACGGTGATGTGGTCGAGGGCCTGTTGGACGAGAGCAAGTTCTTCATCGAGTGGACGGCCCCCGAGGCAGGATTGGATGTACAGGCGGAATTGGTTCAACTCCAACTCCAGTTGGCCCGATGGCAGCGCGCGTGGGCAAACATCTGGGCCGATCCTCGACGGCGGACCGCCGTAGCCGAACAGGCAGGGGCCTGGTCGGAGCGGGTGCTGGAGATGTCGGGCCTCTCGCGCTGAGCGACCGGGCCGCCTGGGTCGGCTTGTCGCCCTTTGCGGTTGAAACGGCGCCGAGCCCTGTGGTAGGGTGGCCGCGTATTTCTCCCGGCTTCTGCCGTATCGGAGATCTGGGGTGCCGGAAGGGGTGAGGCGGACCCCCCTGAATCCTGACGAGGCCACCGGTGCAGACCGCCCTCCAGGCCCTTCTCTTCGCCCCCATCGCCGACGACCTGGCGGAGGTCGAGCGCCGGGTCCAGACGACCGTGCGGACCCGGGCGCCCCGGATCGCCGAGGTGGCGGCCTACGTGCTCGGGAGCGGGGGGAAGCGGGTGCGCCCCGCCCTCCTCCTGCTCGCCCACCGTCTTTGCGGGGGGGAAAACCGGGAGGCGGCGCTCGAGCTGGCCCAGGTGGCCGAGTACATGCACGTGGCCACGCTGATCCACGACGACATCGTGGACAACGCGGCCACGCGGCGGGGGCGTCCCTCGGCGAACGTCACCTGGGGGCCGGCCGTCTCGGTCCTGGCCGGCGACTTCCTCTACGCCCGGGCGATCCAGATGCTGGTGGCCTACGGGGACTTCGCGGTCCTGAAGGCCTTCGCCGACGCGACCGTGGCCATGACGGAGGCGGAGATCCAGGAGCTCTGCTGGGAGCGCAACCCCGACATCCCGTACGAGGAGTACCTGGCCATCATCACGGGGAAGACGGCGGCCCTCTTCTCCGCGGCCTGCCGGGGCGGGGCGCGGGCCGCCGGCGCCCCCGCGGAGCAGGTCGAGGTCCTCGCGGAGTTCGGCCTGAGCCTGGGGATCGGGTTCCAGTTGGTGGACGACGCCCTGGACTTCATGGCCCGTGAGGAGGTGCTCGGGAAGCCGGTGGGCAACGACGTGAAGGAGGGGAAGATCACTTACCCCCTGATCCACCTTCTCCAGACCGGCCCGGACGAGGCCCGGGTCGCCCTGCGGAGGCACCTGGCCAGGCTGCCGGTTGGGGACGGCGACGTCGAGGCCATCCGCGGGCTCGTGGCCGAGCACCGGGCGGACGAGGCCGCGTTAGCCGAGGCGGAGCGCTACCTGCTGAAGGCGCGCGCGTGCCTCACCCCCTTCCCCGACGGGCCGGCCAAGGCCTCCCTCGCCATGATGGTGGACTTCGTCCTGCAGCGCCGATGGTAGCGCACCTCCCCGCCCCCGGCGAGCCGCTCCGGGACCGCCTGCGGGCCCTCGCCGCCTCTGGCACACCCCCCCGGGTCCTCCTGGTCAAGATGTCCTCGCTCGGGGACCTCATTCACGTCCTCCCGACCGTCGCGGCGCTGAAGCGGGGACTCGGCTGTCACCTCACCTGGGTGGTGAACGCCATCTACGCGGACCTGGTCCGCTGCTGCCCGGCCGTGGATGCTGTCCTCCCCTTCGACCGGCAGCATCCGGTGCGGCACCTGCCCGCGTTTCTCGGGCAGCTGCGGCGCGAGCGCAACCACCTGGCCCTCGACCTCACGGGGCTCCTCAGGAGCGCGCTGATCGCCCGGTTCGCCAGGGCCGAGGTGGTGCTTGGGGCTTCCTACAATCGGGAGGGCGCGCGCCTCTTCTACCACGCGGTGGTTGGGCCGCGGAAGTTGGACCGGCACGCCATCCTACAGAACCTGGATGCGGCGGCCTACCTGGGCCTCGAGGCGGACGCCGGGGCCTTCCCGCTCCGATTCCCCGCCCCGGCGACCCCGCTGCCGGCGGGGCGACCGGTGGCGGTCCTGATCCCTGGGGCCCGCTGGGCCACGAAGCGCTGGCCGCTGGACCGCTTCGCGGCGGTGGCGGCGGGCCTCCTGACGGAGAAGGTCCACGTGCTGGTCGTGGGGGAGGAAGCGCCGGGCGGCGGCGGCGGCTGGCCGGCGGGGGTCCAGGATCTCCGGGGGAAGACCTCCCTGGTCGAACTGGGGTCTCTCCTGAGCCGGGTGCGCCTCGTCATCGCCAACGACACGGGGCCGATGCACCTGGCGGCCGCCCTGGGGCGCCCCGTCATCGCCCTAATGGGGCCCACCGATCCGGGCCGGACCGGACCCGCCGCCCCCGGCCACCGGGTCCTCTCGGGGTTCCCGCCCTGCAGCCCGTGCTTCTCCCGCACCTGCAGGAATGCGGACCACCTCTGCTGCCTCACGGCCGTCGGCCCGGAGGTGGTCCTCGCCGCGGCGCGCGGTATCCTGGAGCGGCGTCACCTGCCCCGCGTGCCGGCCCTGGCGGGGCCCGGGCAGCCATGAGAGAGGAGGGCAAGGTCGCCGCCATCGGGGCCGACCTGGGCGGGACCAACATCCGGCTCGCCCTGGTGGACGCGGAGGGAGGGCTGTCGGAGCCCTACCGCTACCCCACGCCCCCCGGGGGGGAAGCCGCAGCC
>JBOHQK010000061.1:0-5041 GCA_050732195.1 Methylomirabilales bacterium (SeqCode) | reverse complement strand
ACCGGGACTTTGGCGTCCCCATCGCTGTCCCGTCGCCTGCGCTTGCGAAGCACCATCGCGGTTTGAAGGGCGAATGGGTGAACTACTACGATGAGGATGATGTCATCGGATATCCCCTGAAAACCTTGAACGGCGCTTATCGAAAAGTGGTGAAGGCCGACAGAGGCGTGAATGCCGGCGGCCTACTGAGCGCCTGGAACCCGGCCTCGCATCTCGGGTACTGGACGGACAATGATGTGACCACGCCGATCGCCGGGGCGCTCGCCAGGACGTGGCGCACCGTGAATCGGTAAGGCAACGTCTAGAAGGAGGGGGGAGGTATGCGGATGATGACCGTGGCAGGGTGGGCTGTCGCAGCCCAGTGGGGGCCGGGCGAGCCCCCGTGGGGCTGGCACATGTGGTGGGGGGCCTGGGGCGTGGGCATGCTGCTTTTCATGCTCCTCTTCTGGGGGCTGGTGGTCCTGGGGCTCATCGGGCTGGTCCGCTGGGCCTTCGGGTGGTCTGGCCCCGGCAGCCGGGCGGCGGCCGGCGGGCGCGCCCTCGAGATCCTGAAGGAACGCTACGCCAAGGGCGAGCTGACCCGTGAGCAGTTCGAAGCGATGCGCCGCGACCTCGAAGCCTGATGCGCGCGCAAGATTCCCCTTGTCTTCTGGGGGGGCGGGCAGCATCCTGGGAGGCGGTTGAACCCCCGAAGCCACGCCAATCCCCGATGACATCGGCTGACCGCTTTCGGCGTGGCAGGTTGCATCTTCGCGACGGCGGCGGGAGGAGCAAAATGAGCAAAGCGGGATCCTTGAGGGGGCTTTGCGTCATTGCCGGCATCGCGCTGGGCCTTGCCCTCGGCCCTGGACGTGCCCAGGGCTACGAGATCTGGGTCGCGAACCAGGGGCTCAACAAAATCCAAGTGATAGACGGGGCGAGCCTCAAGGTCGTGGCGGAGATCCCGGGCGGCGACAAGCCCCACAATATCGCCTTCACCCGGGATTTTCGCCGGGCATTCGTCTCGAACGTCGGCTCCCATAATGTGACCGTGATTGATGCCCGGGCCCGCGCGGTCCTCGCCACCATCCCCGGGGGGAAGGTCGCTCACGGCGTCAACCTCTCGCCCGACGATCGCCTGCTGTACGTGACGAACAGCGGGGAGGGGACCGTCCTGGTGGTGGACACGATGACCCTCCAGCCGGTGAAGACGATCCGGGTCGGGGAGGTCCCGGCTGTCGCCGCCTTCACCCCGGATGGCCGGAAGGCCTACGTCACCAATGTCCGCGACGGGACCCTGTCGGTCATCGACGTGGCCCGGGGGGAGGTGGTCGGCACCATCCCGGACCTGCCGGGGGCCATCGTGCTCGGGATGGCGCCCGGTGGGGAGAAACTGTACGTGGCGCAGGGCATGGCCCACCGGTATGCGGTCGTGGATACCCGCACCGACAGGGTCTTGATCAGCAGCGCGGCGGGGACCGATCCGCACTCGGTCACCCTCCCCCCGGACGGCAAGACCGCCTGGTTCCTGAACCGGCTCTCCAATGAGCTCACCGTCGTGGATGGCGTCACGGACCGAGTCATCCGAACCGTGGCCGGCGTCGGGGACAAACCGGATATCGGGGACTTCGCCCCGGACGGCCGGCGCCTCTTCATCAGCCTCCGGGGGCAGGCGGTCACCGGGGACCCCGCCCTCCTCTCAAGCAAGGAGCCGGGCCTGGCGGTCATTGACGCGACCACCGGCGAGCGGGTAGGCTACGTCCCCCTCGGGGGTGATCCCCATGGCGTGACCGTGAGGCCGTGACTGGGGGAACCCGGAAAACGTTGGGAACACCTGTGGCGGGGGCTCTCGTCAGGCCCGGGGCAGAGCCTCCGGGAGCCCTCGGGCAAAATTGGCTTGACAAGAGCCGAGCGTCCCTATATAAAAAAAGCCCCCATACGCGCTGGAGTCCCCATTGAATTTGATCAGGCTGAAGCTCGGCGGCGTGGTAGTAGGCGGGACGGAGGGCGTCTGCCCCCCGGCAGGAGGTCTGCGAGCCTAAGCCGCCGCACCGCCTGACGCTCCGCTGAGCCACGGGGGAGATGCACCGGCCCCGTGGCTTTTTTGTTCGACCAGGGGCTCTCCCCAGTTCTGTGGACCGCCTGGTCCTGGATCTCGCGACCGAAGTCTTGAAGACACCAACACCGGTGGGAGCCGGTCCCAACAGGGGCCGGCCGAGGAGGAGCCCGTGAAAGGCGTGACGTTCGTCAAGCCCAGCCTGGCCGAGGAGTACACCAAGGACATCCTCACCCCGGACGCGCTCCGGGAGTTCGCCGAGGTCCTCGCCACGAAGAGTGCGGACGGGCGGACCTTCGAGGAGGTCCGCCGCGCCCTGCTCAGGGCCCGGGGCGAGGCGCAGGCGCGGATCGATGCCGGGAAGCCGCTCGACTTCCTGCCGGAGGACGAGGTCATCACCTTCTTCGACGGAACCACTATCACGCCGAAGCAGATCCGCGAGTCGGCCTGGAAGGTGGACGGGCAGCCGCGGCAGTTCGCGGGACGCTACGTGCAGCTCACCGGCCCCTGCGCGGATCCCGGCATGGGCATCACCGCCATGAACACGGGCCAGCAGTGGATGGCGGACAGCGAGGATGCCGCGGCCCAGACCACCGACAGCCCTCTCCGAACGCAGCGCAGCCTCAAGCTCCTCTGCACCTGGACGCCCGAGGGCACGCGCGCCATTGACGGCGCCGGGGGCAAGCGCCTGAAGCCCGAGAAAAACCTGGCGATTATGATCTATCGGCCCCGGGGCCTGCACCTGGACGACCGGCACCTCCTGGTGGACGGGAAGACCGTCGGGGGAGCCTTCGTGGATTCCTGGCTCTTCCTCAAGCACAATGCGCAATCCCTGCTCGCGCGAGACCTGCCGGTTGCCTTCTACCTGCCCAAGATCGAGACCGTCCAGGAGTGCGACCTCTGGCACACTTTCCTCTACGAGGTGGAGAAGAAGCTGGGCCTCCCCCCCGGAACGGTGAAGATCTTCCTGCTGGTGGAGCTGATCCAGGCCACCTTCAAGCTTGAGGAGATGATGTACGCTTTCAGCCGCCCCGTCCGCGACCGGCAGACGGGCCGGACCGGGGAGGCGTCCCGGTTCATCGGGCCGAACGTCGGCCGCTGGGACTACCTGGCCAGCATCTATCGGATGGCCCAGGCGGACCCGACGGCCATCCCTCCGGACACCAACCTGGTGACGATGGAGGCCACCGAGGCCCTCGCCACGTACGAGGCGTACGTCTCGGACCTGGGGCGCAAGCGGGGCGCCGTCCCCTGGGGCGGCATGTCGGCCAACATCCTCCTCCGGGCGGCGGCACGGCCGGGCGACTTCGAGAAGATCGCGGGGAAGGACGGGGCGGAGGCCCTGCTGAAGGCGCTGCAGGGCGCCGGGTACCTCGACGCCCAGGGCAACGTCACCGACAATTTCAAGCCGGAGGTCCCCTCCCTGGAGGGGTTGCCCGGGCAGTTCCAGGGCCAGCGCGACGCCATCATCGCCATCCTGCAGGCGTTCGTTGCCCGGGCCTACAACAACAAGATGGCCTTCGAGAAGGCGAGCGATGACAAGGTCCGGGAATCGGGCTTGCGGCTGGCCAGGGACGGCGGGCGCCGCCTCTACTACGGCGCCTGGGTCGCCACGCCGGACATGGTCGCCGTCATCCAGCCGATTTTCGAGAAGGCCGTCCAGCAGGGCTACGACGCCGTCGGCACCCCGCCGACCCGGACCGACTGGCACAGCAAGGAGCTGGCGGCCAGGCTCCGGGCCCACCCGAAGGGGCCGGTGACCGAATCCGGGCTTCGGGAGGACATCACCATCACCCTCCAGTACATGGCTGCCTACCTCGGGGGTAGCGCGGCGGCGGCGGTGCAGAGCCCGCAACTGAAGCTGCAGCTCATGGAGGACCTGGCCACGGCGGAGATCCGCCGGGCCGCGCTCTGGAAGCGGCTGCACGCCGGGGCGGTCCTCCAGGGCGAGGGGCCGCTGGCCGGCCAGCGCCTGACGGAGGGGCTCTTCCTCCGGCTCCTGGACGAGGAGTCCGCGAAGCTCAAGGGCAAGACGGTCCCTCCGGCCAAGGAAGTCCTGAAGGCGATCACGACCACGGAGAAGCTCATCCCCTGGGTCTCCGATGCCCTGAACATCGTGCTCGAGCAGGAGAACCCCGAGGTGGTCAGCGCCGCCCTCAAGGCCTTCATCGACACGTACGTCACCACCGGCCGGCGCATCACGGAGCCCTACGGGCTCCGGGCCGTCGCCTAGGAGTCCGTCCGAGTAATCTTCCCTCTTGCGCTTGACGCGCAGTCCTTTATAGTGCGCGTGACCCCAGCCCAAGAGGAGGCGTGATGGAGAAGACGTACCGGCCCTACGACCGCGACCAGCTCTTCCTCCTGCCCCCCGCCCTGCAGGATTGGCTGGCGGAGGACCACCTGGTCTACTTCCTCGCGGACCTCGTGGACCAGCTCGACCTCTCGGCGATCACGACCGTCTACGAGCAGGAGCGCCGGGGCTACCCCCCCTACCACCCCCGGATGATGACCACGCTCCTCCTCTACGCCTATACGGTCGGCACCCCGTCCTCCCGCAGGATCGCCCAGCGCTGCCAGGAGGACGTGGCCTTCCGGGTCCTCACCGCCAACCAGACCCCGGACTTCCGGACCATTAGCGATTTCCGCAAACGCCACCTCCCCGCCCTCCAGGCCCTCTTCGTCCAGGTCCTCCGCTGCTGCCAGCGGGCGGGGCTCGTGAAGCTCGGGACCGTGGCCCTGGACGGGACGAAGCTCCGGGCCAACGCCTCCAAGCACAAGGCCATGAGCTACGGCCGCATGCAGCCGGAGGTCGCCCGCTTGGAGGCCGAGGTCCGGGCGCTCCTCGCCCAGGCCGAGGCCACCGACGCCGCCGAGGACGCCCGCTACGGGGCCGATCGCCGGGGGGACGAGCTCCCCGCGGAGCTGGCCCGCCGCGAGACGCGCCTGGCCACGATCCGCGCCGCCATGGCCGCCCTGGAGGCCGAGGGGGCGGCGGCGGCCCCGGAG
>JBOHQK010000060.1:0-5092 GCA_050732195.1 Methylomirabilales bacterium (SeqCode) | reverse complement strand
CTGCTGCTCGAGGGGGCCCGGCGCCTGGACGAGCTGGGCCGCCTCCGGGCGTCCCTGCCCCCCCTGACGACCCGTCTGGTGGTGAGCCCCCGGCTCACGAGCCTGCTCCAGGGCCGCCGGCTCGCGGTGGACCTCGAGCACCTCCTGGCCCAGTTCAACGGTGTCCGGACGGTGGCGCAGGTGCTGGAGGAGAGCGAGGACGACCTCAAGACGGCTGAGGTGATCGCCAGGCTGGTGACGAAGGGGATCCTCACGCCCCGGACGGCGTGAGGGGGGAGGGAGCGGGGATGGCAGCCACGGGGGCAGCGGAGCGCTGCATCATCTTTGCGGAGGACGACGAGCTGTTCCGCCGGGCTGCGCTGGAGGTCCTGGAGCAGAGCGGCCTCGTCGGCCAGGTAGTGGCCTGCCGGGACGGGGTGGAGTTCATGGCCGCCATGGGGGAGCGCCTCACCCGGTCCGGCGCCGTGGCGCTCGCCATCCTGGACATCATGATGCCGCGCCTGGATGGGATCTCCGCCGCCCGCGCGCTCAGGGGGCTGGAGCGGGGCCTGGAGCGCACGGCGCGGATCCCCATCCTCTTCCTTACCGCCGTCCCACCCAACGACACCCTGAGCGCGGCCGTCCAGGACTGCGCCCCGGCCCGCTATCTGCAGAAGGCGAGCGACACGCTGCCCGGAGGTCTGGTGGAGGCGGTGCGGGGGCTCCTGGAGGGGGGCCGGGCCTGAGGGGGAGCGGAAGGTTTGCGGGCGGCCGGATCCCCCCGCGGGGGGGCCGGCGGCCTCGCGTTCTACGGGTCGCTACGGGTAACGATGAAGAGGGCCGTCGTCCGGCCGAGGCGGATCTCGTCCAAGTGGGACAACTCCGCCTCCTCGATCCGCTTGCCGTTCAGGAAGGTCCCATTGGTGCTCCGGAGGTCCCGAAGGCTGTAGCGGTTCCCCTCGACGGCGATGGCGGCGTGCAGGCTGGAGACCTCCGGATCGTTCAGGAGGATGTGGGCGTCCCGCCGCCCGAGAACCGTCCGGGTCCGGCTGAGGGTGATGCGGCTCCCGGTGTCCGCTCCCTCCAGGACCGTCAGGGTGAGCGTCAGGTGAGGAGGGAGGGGTTCCTCCTCGGGCGCCCGGCCCTTTGAGACCAGCGTCTCGGTGAGGGAGGCGGAGACGCCGGCGGGCGGGCGGGCTGCCTTCGGGGCCGGGGGGGGCTTCCCCGCGCTCCCTTCAGCACTCCCATCCAGGGGAAGGACCACATTGCACTTGGGACACTTCACCCCGCGCCCCGCCTCCCCCTGCCGGACAGAGTACCGGGTTCCGCACTCCGGGCAGCCCACGATCACCTTCGCGCCCCCCTGCATCCTCTGGCGGACATCCTCCACCCGGTCGAGGGCTCGGCCCACGACCCGCTGGAGGAACCGACCCCAGAGCCCCCCATCCTGCCCCCTGGCCATCCCTGGTCCCCTAGCCCGAGCCGGCTGCTGGTCCACCCCCTGGACCAGGCGGCGCCCCGCGGTACTCCGCCGGGAGGTCCTGTAGGGCGGGGGGGACTCCCCGGGGCGACAGGTAGGTCCAGGGCCCGCTGTAGTCCGGCGAGAAGAACCAGCGGCCCCGGTGCCGGGTGAACCAGAGCCCATTATAGAAGAAGAGGTCCACCGGCTGCTCCGGGGCGTAGTAGACCTCGGAGCCGGGGACCAGGACCAGGTAGGGGGGGCGCTCGGCCACGACGGGCGGGGGGGATTCGGGGGCCTCAGGAGCCGGGGCCGGCGCAGGCAGCCGGGGGGCCGGCAGCGGTGTTACAGGCCGCGGTGTGGCAGGCGCGCCCGGCACGATGTCCGGAGGCCGCGTCAGCGGCACCGGGCGGCCGGCGCACGCTACGAGCAGCACGGCGCCACAGGTCACCCCCCACCCGCGCATCGGTCCGCCTCCTCAGTCGGCCCAGGCCACCAGACGGTCCCGGCCCTCCGCCTTTGCCTGGTACAGCGCGTCGTCCGCCCGGGCGATCAGGTCCTCCACGCTGCCGACCCGCGCCGCCGGGAAGGCGCTCACGCCGAGGCTGATCGTGATGTGGACCGGCCCCGCCTCCCCCCCGAAGGCGTGGGTCCGGACCGCCTGTCGGATTCGTTCCCCCTCCACCACCGCCCCGTCCCGCGGCGTCATGGGAAGGAGGATGGCGAACTCCTCCCCCCCGTAGCGGGCCAGGATGTCGGTGCGGCGGATGGAGCCCCGGATGACCTCGGTCACCTCCTTGAGGACCTGATCCCCCAGCAGGTGGCCGTACCGGTCGTTGACAGGCTTGAACCGGTCAATGTCCAGGAAGATGCAGGCCAGGGGGAACTTGTAGCGGCGGGCCCGGTGGAACTCCTCCTCCAGGCGCCGGAAGAAGAAGCGGCGGTTGAACGCCCCCGTCAGGTCATCCACCAGCGCGAGGCGCTCCAGGTTCACGTTGGCCAGTTCCAGGCTCTCGAAGAGGTAGGCGTTCTGGAGCGCCCCGGCGGCGATGTCGGCGATGAGCTCGCAGAGGCGGATCTCCCGCTCCGTGAAGCCCGGCGTGAGGCGGCTGGTCCGGAGGAGGAGCGTCCCCACCACGTTCTCGCGGAGGATGATGGGCAGGACCAGGATGGACACGAAGGGGGCCCCCCTCAGGTTCTCGCGGACCTCCGCCAGGAGGGGGTCCTCCTGGATGTTGTTCACCACGACCCGCTGCCGCTGCGCCACGGCCATCCGGATCTCCGGGTACTTGCGCAGGGAGATCTTCAGGTTCCGGATGCTCGGGTCATCGTGGGACGCCACCACGTACGCGGTGTCGTGGGCCTCCCCGATGAGGACCAGGGAGCAGCGGTAGGCCTGGACAATGCGCGCCGTCCGGTCCACGAGGATCCCGAAGATCTCGCTGGACTTCAGCGTCGAGGAGACGGCCCGGGAGATCTCCAGGACGGCGGCCAGGTCCTCCCGGTTCTTCTCGAACTGGGCCAGCATGTCCCGGGTCCTCAGGTGCGCCCGGACGCGCGCCAGGAGCTCCGCGGGGGCCACCGGCTTCGTCAGATAGTCGTCCGCCCCCGCCTCCAGGCCCTCGACCAGATCGCCGGGCGTGTCCTTCACCGTGACCAGGATGACCGGGATGGGCTGGGTCTTCGGGTCTCCCTTCAGTTTCCGGAGGACCTCGAGACCGCTCAGCCCGGGCATGAGGATGTCCAGGAGCACGAGGGCGGGCGGATCGGCGGCCACCCGTTCCAGGGCAGCCGCGCCGTCCGGGACGGGCTCTGCCGCGAACCCCTGGTCGGCCAGGGTGTCCGTCACGATCTGGCGGGCGACCGCCTCGTCGTCCACAACCAGGATGCGGGTTCCGGGCGACCCCGGACAGGCAAGCGCGTTCTGGGCGGACTCCATAGCAGCCCCCAAACCGGTGCGGCCCGGCCCGTGCGCCGGAAGCCGGGCAAAGAAGCGTGGGCCCGCTGGCGGTGCAGGAACCGGGCCAAGGAGAGGCCGCCCGAAGCCTCGAAGAGGACGGATGGCAGCTAACATATTGAAATCAAGGATCACCTGGAACGGGTAGTCCGCTCACCCCCCGCCGCCGCGGCGAGGACGCTCCCACTGGTGTCATCGAGCGGGTATTCGCGCGGGGGGGGAAAGGATCACGGGGTCGCCTACGTCCCCGGCGCCCCCTTTTTCCCGGCCGGCGGCGGGGAGGAAGCAATGCGGCTGAACTTCGTGAGCCCGCCCCTGGCCGAGATTGACGGGGGCGTGGCCCGCCTGGCGACGGCGATCGGGCGGTGAGGCGGAGCGGGGTCGCCGGACACCCCGCTCCCGGAAGCGCCACCGTGGCCTGGGCGACCTGCTTGCCCGGGAGCCGCGGTTCGCCACGACGTCGGCGCGCGTGAAGCCCGAGAGTGAGCCCATCCTGCGGGGAGTGATTGAATCCTGGTCCATCCACCTCACATCGGATGAGATCCTGGAGAAGGTCCTGGCCGACCCCGGCCCCGGGGTGGTAGTCTTTGGGCGGGTGGAATCGCCGACGGAGGTCCTCTCCCGCGAGAACTGGTGGGAGCGGGGGTGCTTCCAGCGGGTCGCCGATCCGCTCTACGGCCCCCTGACCCTCCAGATGCCGGTCTGGCGGATGACGGGGACGCCGCCGCGCCTGCGCTGGCCGTGCCGTCCCGTCGGACATCACAACGAACACATCTATCTCAAGTACCTCGGGTTCGGCCGGGGTCGCCTTCAGGAGTTGCAAGGGCGGGGCATCCTCTAGCATCGCGACGCCGCGGCGGCTCCCGGCCTGGCCGGCAAGGCCGGACCCGACGGTAATCCAGGGAGGGACACCGTGGTCGAGTTCGGGACGGGCCCGGAGCTCACGAAGAGGATCCTCGAGGAACTCGACAGGACCCTCAAGCGGCTGGCCAACACGGCCGAACTGATGGCAAAGCCTACGGATCCCGCGGTCGGCCTGACGCCCCGGCAACTGATCTACAGGCGGAACAAGTCGCGGCTATACCACTACCCGGTGCAGGGGGGGTCGCCCTATCCCATCCCGGTCCTGTTCGTGCCGAACCTCGGGATCAGCCGGCCCTACATCTTCGACCTCGCCCCCGGCAGCAGCTTCATCGAGTACATGGTGAAGAGCGGCTTCAACTTCTACCTACTCGACTGGGGGGTCTTCGGGGAGGAGGACAACAGGCTCCGGGTGGACGACTGCGTGCTTGAGATTCTCCCCCGGGTGATCCGCCGGGTGCTGCGCCACGCCGGCGCCCCGGGCCTCAGCCTCCTCGGCTACTGCATGGGGGCACCCCTCAGCGCCTGCACGGCCGCCCTGCATCTTCACGAGCCCATCCGGAACTTCGTGAACATGGCCGGCCCCTTTGACTTCGCCAAGGCCGGCCTCTTCGCGCGCTGGCTGGAGAAGCGCGTCTTCGACGTGGACCGGCTCATCGACACCTACGGCGCCATGCCGGCGGAGATGGTCCGGCTCGGCTTCAAGCTGCTCAAGCCGACCATTGACCTCTCCACCCTGACCAACCTCTGGTGGAATGCCTGGAACGACCGCTACGTGGCGGGGTTCAAGGCCCTGAACACGTGGGCCAATGACTACGTGCCCCTCCCGGGCGAGT
>JBOHQK010000059.1:0-6224 GCA_050732195.1 Methylomirabilales bacterium (SeqCode) | reverse complement strand
ACGCCGGCCACGCCGAGGCGCTCGAGCCAGCGGAGCGCCCGGGCCTCCGCCTGGTACCGCGGCACCCTCCGCAGGCGCAGCGGGAGCGCGGCGTTCGCCAGGGCGGTGGCGTCGAGTAGGAGCGGCTCCTGGAAGCAGCAGCAGAGCCGGCGGCGCCAGGAGGCCCGCTCAGCGGCCGCGACCGGGACCCCCTCGAACATCACCTCACCTGCCGACGGCGCCTCGAGGAGCGTCAGGACTCGGAGGAGCGTGGATTTCCCCGCCCCGTTCGGGCCGAGGAGGGCGAGGATCTCCCCCGGCTCGACCGTGAGGGTCTCCACCGCCAGGACCGTCCGGTCCCCGTAGCGGACCCGGACATCGTGCAGGCTGGCGAACGGCGCGCTCACGGGCGGCGTCCCCGCTGCTGGACGGCTGTGAGGGCGGCGTTCAGCGCGGAGGCCAGGGTGAGCAGGATGATCCCGAGCGCGATGGCGGTCTCGAACTTCCCCATGCTGGTCTCGAGGACCGTCGCGGTCGTGAGCACGCGGGTCAGCCCCCGGATGTTCCCACCGACCATGAGGACGGCGCCCACCTCGGCTAACAGCCGCCCGCCCGCCGCCATGACGGCGGCGAGGAGGGCCGCCCGCGCCTCGTACAGGAGGAGGGCCACCACCTGGAGCCGGGAGGCGCCGAGGGCGAGGAGCTGGAGGCGGAGCCGGGGGTTGAGCGCCTGGAGGGCGGCCATGGTGAGCCCGGTGACGATGGGCAGCGCAATGATCGTCTGGGCGAGGACCATCGCGCTCGGGGTGTAGAGGAGTTCCAGGAAGCCCAGGGGGCCGCTCCGCCACAGGAGGATGGTCACCACCAGGCCCACGACAACCGGCGGCAGGCCCATCCCCGCGTTCACGGCGCTGGCGAGGAGACGGCGGCCCGGGAAGCGGCCGAGGGCGAGGGCTGCTGCGGCCGGCAGGCCCAGGGCGAGGGCGATCAGCAGGGCTGTCCCGGAGACGCGGAGCGTGAGGAGGGTGATCCGCCACACCTCCGGGTCGCCGGTCAAGACGAGGCGGAGGGCCTGCCTGGTCCCTTCCCAGATGATATCCATGCTATCTGCCCTCTGGCTCCGGCTTCCCGGCGTCGGGGAAGAAGAGCGGCTGGCCGTATCGGTCTACGCCGAAGCTCCGGATCACCTCCTGCGCCTCGGCGGAGACGAGGAAGTCGGCGAAGGCCTTCCCCCCCTCCGCGTTGACCTTCGGGTGCCGCGCCGGGTTCACCTCCATCACGTGGTACAGGTTTAGCAGCGGGGCATCCCCCTCGAGGAGGATGGTGAGGCGGAGGCGCTTCCGGAAGGCCAGGTACGTGCCTCGATCCGTCAGCGTGTACGCGTCCTTCTCGGACGCGATGACCAGCGTGGTCCCCATCCCCTGTCCCGACTCCAGATACCAGCTCCCCTTGGGCGCGACGGCGGCGGCCTTCCAGAGGGCCTGCTCCTTGTTGTGGGTGCCGGAGTTATCTCCTCGGGAGACGAACCGGGCCTGGCGCGCCGCGATCCTCTTGAGCGCTTCGGCCGCCCGCTTGGTTTCCTGGACCCCCGCCGGGTCGGCGGGCGGCCCCACCAGGATGAAGTCGTTGTGCATCACGGGCCGCCGGTTCGTCAGGCTCCCCTCGGCGACGTAGCGGCGCTCGAGTTCCGGAGCATGGGCTAGCACCACGTCGACCTCCCCCCGGGCCCCCAGGGCCAGGGACTGGCCGGTCCCGACGGCGATCGTCTTCACCGTGTAGCCGGTCTTTTTCTCGAAGAGCGGGACCAGGACATCGAGGAGGCCGGAGTCCTGGGTGCTGGTCGTGGTCGCCAGGAGGATCGTCCTGGCCTGCGGGGCGGCGGCCTCCGGGGTTACCAGCAGCGCGAGGAGGAGTCCCGCAACCAGGGGGTGCGGAGAGCGGCGTCGCCGTGGCATCTAGTGCCGCTCCAAGTACTGCGGCCCAATCCTGACAGACCGTTGTGCCGCGGGTCCTGTCGCCGGCGTGCCCCACTCGCGGCCGGGCCGCGTCACCCGCGGCTCGGCGGCAATCCCAGGTGCAATTCGTTGGACCAGCACTAGTTCACCTCCCGGATCTGCCCGGTCTCACGGGTGTCGTAGCCCCCAAGGTGTCGGACCTGCTGCCGGAAGGCCCGGTCCCGCAGGGCGGCCGGCAGCGCGCTCAGTGGGGGCCGGCTCACGTGCGCCCGGGGGCAGACGAGGTCGTAGCGCTCGCGGAACAGGGGGATGAAGCCGAGACCGAAGGCCTCGGCGGCCGCCCGGAGGCCCAGCCCGGCGTCGGCCTCCCCCCGGGCCACGGCCGCGGCGACCTCGAGGTGCGTGGCGGCCTCCCGCGGAAGGGAGCGCAGCCGCGCCATCGGGATGCTCTCTTGCCGGAGCCCCCACTCCAGCAGCAGGTGGGTCCCGGAGCCGGCCGTCCGCCGGATCAGCCGGATTCTGGGCCGGGCGAGGTCGGCCAGGCGCCGCAGGCCCCGGGGGTTGCCCGGCGCCACGAGAAGGCCCTGCTCCCGATGGGCCACCGTGACGAGGGCCATCCGCTCTCCCGGGAAGAGGCGGGAGACGATGGGTCCGTTGTAGTCCCCCGTGGCCGGATCGAGCAGGTGAATGCCCGCGAGGTCGGCCTCCCCCTGCCTGAGCGCCAGCAGCCCGGGGAGGCTCCCCACCGCCTGGATGTCCAGGGACACGGGGCGGCGGCGCCGTCGCAGGGCAGCGGCTAGCAGGTCGAGGGTCAGGTCGTGACTCCCGACGCAGCGCACGGCGGGACCCTCCCCCCGCCGCGCGCGAGCGGGGGGTGCCGGAGCCTCGGGCGCGCCGGCCGTCCGCCACCGACCGAGCTGCAGGGCAAAGGCCGCCCCGATCTCCGCCGGCTCCGCCCCCAGGCTCAACGCTTCCAGGGCCGCCCGGCCGAGGAGATCCCGGAGTTGCCGCGCCCGTCGCGCGAGGAGCCGGGGGTCCCCCGGCGGCGTCGCCACGGTCGTCCCGGCGCGCCGCCGCGCGGCCAGGAGCCCCTCCCGTCCCAGGGCGGCGTAGGCCCGGCCGACCGTGTTGGGGGTGACGCCGAGGGCCCTGGCCAGGCGGCGGACGGGGGGGAGCCGTTCCCCGGGTTTCAGGCTCCCGGCGGCGAGGGCCGCCCGGACCTGGTCCATCACCTGGGTGTAGAGGGTGCGGTCCGGCTTCAGGCTTACGCGCAGCGGCATGGGGAGGTCCATTTGTATTAACTTCCTTGGTACAAACTACTGCGGCGACGGGTGCCCTGTCAAGGGGGGGCTTTCGGGGCCGGGGGGGTGTGTCCGGGGGAAGGGTGGGGGGCGGGAGCGGGCCGCGGCCGGCGAGGTCCTCAACCTTCCCCGGGCTTCAGCGGGAAGGGCGTAGGTGCTGCAGGCGACGCGCCGCCTCGGCCAGTGTCTCCATGCGCTTGCAGAAGGAGAACCGGACGTAGTGGCGACCCATGGCGGGGTCGTGGAAGAAGCTGCTCCCGGGGACGACGGCCACGCCCACGGTGCGGGTGAGGTGCTCGGCGAACTGGACATCGTGGGTGGCGCCGAAGGGGGTGAAGTCGGTCATCACGTAGTAGGCCCCGTCCGGGTCGCGGAACCGGAAGCCCACCTCCCGGAGCGCCCCGCACAGGAAGTCCCGCCGCTCGTGGTACTCGGCCTGCAGGCGCTGGTAGTAGCCGGGGGGGAGCCGCAGGGCCGCGGCCCCCGCCTCCTGGAGCGGGGCGGGGGCCCCCACCGTGAGGAAGTCGTGGACCTTCCGGATGGCGTCGGTGATGGCCGGTGGGGCCAGGACGTAGCCGATCCGCCATCCGGTCACCGCGTAGGTCTTGGAGAGGCCGTTCACGACGATGGTGCGCTCCCGCATCCCCGGGAGCGTCGCCGGGCAGAGGTGCCGGAGGGAAGATGCGGGGGTGGGGTAGTAGATGTGCTCGTAGATCTCATCCGTCACCAGGAGGGTGTCGTGCTCCCGGCAGAGGGCGGCGATGACCTCGAGCTCCTCGAGGCTGAAGACCTTGCCCGTCGGGTTGTTCGGGGTGTTCAGGACAACCGCCTTCGTCCGGGCCGTAAAGGCCCGCCTGAGATCGGCCGGGTCAAAGGTCCAGTCGGGGGGGCGCAGGGCGACGTAGCGCGGCGTGGCCCCGGAGAGGATGGCGTCGGGGCCGTAGTTCTCGTAGAAGGGTTCGAAGACGATGACCTCGTCCCCCGGGTCAATGATCCCCATCAGGGCGGCGATCATCCCCTCGGTGCTGCCGCAGGTGACGGTGATCTCCCGCTCCGGGTCGAGCTCAAGGCCCAGCGACCACTTCACCTTGGCCGCCAGGGCGTCCCGGAACGTCCGGGAGCCCCAGGTGATGGCGTACTGGTTCACGTCGGCCCGGATGGCGGCGACGGCCGCCTCCTTCACCTCGGTCGGCGCCGGGAAGTCCGGGAAGCCCTGGGCCAGGTTGATGGCGTCGTGCTGCTCCGCCAGCCGGGTCATCTCCCGGATGACCGACTCGGTGAAGATCCGCGTCCTGGCGGCAACGTGGGATCTAGCCATCGGTCCTCTCGGAACGGGGAAAGCCCTCTCCCCCTACCAGAAAGGGCGGGGGGTGTCAAGCCGCGGGAGGCTTGGCGGCTGCGTGTCGGCGGCGGCGCCGGCGGCGCCGGCGTCGGCCAGGCGCCCCCGGAGGCGGGGCCAGGGCCGTGAGGAGGTCAGGCCCCAGGAGGTCCACCTGCCAGCGGGAGAGGACGTCCAGGGCCCGGAGCGCCTCCAGGGTGGAGGGGCGGGCGGTGGCGATGGCCACCAGGGCCGACTTGGGGGCGAGGAGCGCGGGGTCGAGCAGGAGGCGCCTGGCGGCGGCCTCCCGGACCTCGCGTAGTTGCGCGACCCTCGGGCCGAGGGCCGGATCCTGGGGCAGGCGCTCCCGCTCGGGGAGGACCGGCCAGGCCTCGGGAGGGAGGGCCAGCCCTCGGGCGATGGCCGCCTCCAGCCCTTCCCGGAGGGGGCCCGTGACGTTGCGCGGGAGCTTCACACCGGGCGGGATGCCCCCGGCCTCCACCTCGGCAGCCTTGGCCGCCAGGTTGACCAGGTACTCGTTGCCGATAACGCGGAACGCCGTCACGTCCCGCTCCCGCGCCAGCGCCTCGCGCCACCCCCAGAGTTCCCGGAGGACGGCCAGGGCTCGCGGGGGGAGGGCGTGGCTCCCCCGGAGCCGCCACTCCCGCTCCGGATCCGGCTCGCGCGGGCTGAAGCGGACCGCGGCCAGGCGCTGGCACGTCTCCCGGTGCCAGGCCAGGCGTCCCTTGGCGTTGAGCTCGGCCTCGAGCCGCTCGGCCAGGGGGAGCAGGTAGCGGATGTCGCCCAGGGCATAGGCGGCGAGGTCCGCGGGGAGGGGGCGCCGCGACCAGTCCGCCCGCTGGACGCGCTTGTCCATCGCGACGCCGAAGTACCGCTGGATGAGGGCGGCCAGGCTGAGTTCCTTCTGGCCAAGCAGTTGCGCCGCCAGCATCGTGTCGAAGAGTTCGCCCGGGACGAATCCGAAGTACCGGTTGAGGAGCCTGAGGTCGTAATCGCCCCCGTGGACGACGAGGGGCTTCGACTCCAGGAGCTCGACCAGCGGCCCGAGATCCAGGCTGGCCAGCGGGTCCAGCAGGGCCTCGCGGTCGGGCGTGGCCACCTGGATGAGGCAGAGCTTCTCGTAGTAGTGGTGGAAGGAGTCGGCCTCGGTGTCGAGGGCGACGACGGGGGCGGCCAGGACGTTACCGAGAATCCCGGCGAGGCCATCGGGTGTATTATTGATGATGGGGAGAGCAGGAACCATCGGGCCTCTTGGAGAGGGGAGGCAGCGGCGGCCGGGCGGACTCCCTCCGCCAGGTCCGCATCCGCCATTCTAGCCCTTCGGCGGATGGCGGGCAAGATGCGGCCTCCCGAACCGTTCTGCCGCGGGTCCTGTCGCCGGCGTGCCCCACTCGCGGCCGGGCGCCGTCACCCGCTCAGCCCCGTCCGCAATACAGCGAATTGCGGAAGGAGGCCGAGGGGGTCCCACTCCGCCCGGCCGCTCGGGGGCCGCGCCCGGCGCCACCCGCGGCTCGGCTGCCATCCTTGGGGCAATTCGTTGGACCAGCGCTAGTAGCCACGGGCACGGCGGACCATCCCCTTCAGGGGACGGCCGCTTCGAAGGCGTCGCAGGTTCTCCGCCAGGAGGGCCACCTCCCGCTCGGGGAAGGC
>JBOHQK010000058.1:0-3866 GCA_050732195.1 Methylomirabilales bacterium (SeqCode) | reverse complement strand
CCGCGATCGCCATGACGTCCTGCCCCGGGAACTCGCCTTCCGTGACGACCTTTGTCCAGGTCTTGCCCTCCTCGGTGCTCCGGTGCAGCCCATAGTGCGTGCCCATCAGGAGCGCCCCGTCCCGCGGATCTACGGCCAGGGCGTGCAGGTGGTCCATGCCGGGCCTGTCCGCTCCCTTCCCGTGAGGGTCCGTGCCTTGGGCAGCATGCGCGGATGCGGTCAGCCCCAGCAGGCTGAAGGCCGCGGCTCCCAGGACCAGCACCTTCCATGCGCAAAGCCGATCCATCCGTCTCAGCTCCTTTCTGCGCCCTCGGCGAGCGCCACCTCTAGGTCCCTCTTTGAGTCTTCACCTGCCTCTCTCTCCCGCCAGCACGCTCCTCTGCCAGGGCTCTCCTGGGCCACCGCGGGACCCCTGCCAACCTGCTCCGTGAGCCATCCCGTCCCCTCAGATCCACCAGTACGTCAGCGTGTCGTTGATGCCGGCCACCAGAAAGATGGCACCGGCGATCGGCGTCAGCAGCCGGTTGAGGCGGCTCATCCGCTGGAGCGAGGTCTCAGCCATGGCCGACCCGCCCACCACCAGTCCAACTCCTACCAGGAGCGGGACCGCCGTCCCCGCAGCGAAGATCCCAGGAAACACCCAGCCGACGGGCGATGCCACTGCTAGGGGGAGCGTCAGCCCGAAAAACAGCCAGAAGAGCGTCGGGCAAAAGGCCAACGAGAAGACGAAACCCAGGAGAAAGGAGCCGGCCACGCCCCGGCGCGGGATGCGGGCGGCCAGCCAGGCGCTCAGGCGCTGGCCGAACTGCGGCCGGCGCGGGAGAAGGCCGAGGAGGGCCAGGCCAATCACGATCATCATGGGCCCCAGGGCCCTCCGGATGACCTGGATCACCGGGATCGCCGCCGCATTGAGACCGCTCCCCAGCGCCCAGGCCACCCCCCCAAACCCCGTGTACGCCGCCACCTTGCCGAGTGTGTAGGCCCCGGCTCCTCGGATGGGGGCGGTCGGGGGCTCCACCTCCTTCGAGACGTAGGCCAGGGCACTCAGGTTCGTGGTGAGCTGGCACGGCGCCGTGGAGCCCAGGATCCCGAAGATCAGGGCGGAAAGGACCGGGGCCTCGACCCGCTCGGCCAGCGCCTGAAACGGCTGGCTGAGAGCGGCGCTCACCTGGCTGAGGAAGAGGTACCACTCGGTCATGGCTTCAGTCATGGCAGATCGTCCCGCCCCCGGGCAGCCATTCGCCTCTGCGCGGCAGTCAGCGCAGCACCTCCTCAATCAGCCTCCGGGACTCCTCGCTGGTCCAATCCCGGTACCCAACGCCCTTGTGCCGGATCCGCCCCTCCCGATCGATGAGAAACATCGTGGGGATGAAGCGGCCCTGGTACAGGGTGAAGACCTCAGTCCGCGGGTCGAGGAGCGGCCGGTAGGGCAGATTGAACTCGGCCACGAAGGCGCGGACCGCCTGCTCAGCGGCCGGCCCCTGGTCAATGCTGACGGCCAGGAACTCCAGCCCGCGATCCCGGTAGAGGGCATGCGCGCGCCGGTTGGTGGGAGCCTCTTCCCGGCAGGACGGGCACCAGCTCGCCCAGAACATCACCAGGACCGCGTTTCGTCCCCGGAAATCGGAGAGCCGGACCTGCTGGCCGTCCAGGTTGGGCAGGACAAAGTCCGGGGCCAGCGCGCCGACCTCCGGGCGCGCCTTCGGGTCCCGGAGCGGCTCGAGCGTCTTGTCGGCGCGAGCCTGCCCGGTCATGGCGAGGGCCAGGAGCCAGGCGGCGAGAAGGAGCCACCGGCCGGTGCCCTGCGGGAGTCGGATTGGTCCCACGGGCTTCATCCCTATCCCTACCGCCGCTGCCGCAGAAGCTCTTCCAGCTTCCCGCGGGAGTCCGGGGTGGTCCAGTCCCGGAACCCGGCCTCCCGGGCCCGGATGATCCCTTCCCGATCAATCAGGAAGGTTATGGGGATGCCGAAGACCCGGTATCGCCGTGCCACCTCCATCTCGGGGTCGAGCAGCGCCGGAAATGTGAGCTTCAGCTCTTCCATGAACTGCGTCACCGCCGCCGCGACGACCGGCAGGTGGCCCACGTCAATGGACACCGCCAGGATCTCGAGGCCGCGGCCCTTGTACTCCCGGTAGGCCCGCTCCATCGTGGGCATCTCCTGGCGGCAGGGGACGCACCAGGTGGCCCAAAAGTTCAGGAGCACGGCGTGTTTCCCGCGGAAGTCCGCCAACCGGATCGGGCGGCTGTGGACATCCGGCGCGGTGAAGTCCGGCGCCGCGTGTCCCACCGTGGGTTGAGGCTCCGTGGTCTCGCCCCACCCCGCCGCCATGAGCGCCAGCGCGAGGGCCGCGATAGCGATCCCGCGGCCGCCCTTTCCCCTGCCGTGCATCCCCCTCCCTCGCGCCCTATACCTTCAGGGTGCTGTGGGGGTACTGGACATCCGGCGGGACCCCCGGGGCCATCCGGTAGATGGCGCTCTTGTCCACCACCAGCTTCCCCTCCGGGGTCCGGACGATCTTGATCCGGTCGAGGGGGCGCGGGGCCGGCCCCTCGAAGTTCGTCCCGTCCCGCTTGAAGCCGCTCCCGTGGCAGGGGCACTTGAACTTGTTCTCTGCCTTCAGCCAGTTCGGGGTGCACCCGAGGTGGGTGCAGATCGCCAGCATGGCATACAGGCCGTCCTCCCGCCGAACGATCCAGACCCGCTTCTCGTTCTTGAACCGCTCATCCACAATCCCCACCAGGAAGCTCTCGGGGGCCCCGGCCTCAAAGACCGGGTTCGGCTCGAAGAGGACCCGGGGGAACATGAAGCGGGTGAAGGCCAGGAGGACGGTCCCGAGGTAGACCAGGACCGCCCCCCAGCCGGCCGCCGTGAAGAAGTCCCGGCGGGTCCAGATGGTATTCGGGGTATCCTCGGGGGGGTCCGGGATGGACTGGCGGTCCCGGAGCTCGGGTCCGTAGGGCCGCTCAGCCGATTGTTGCTTCGCCATCGTGATTCCCTCCGCGCTCGGTGCGCAAGACTCTGCCCGGCTGCGGGGGCTCCGCGGGGAAACAGGACCTAAGAAGTGTGGGGGCCTGCTCCCAGGGAAAACGGGGTTCCGAAACGCTTCTTGCTAGGACTCAGCCAACCTGGGGGCTAGAGAGTGGGGGCGAGCGGCCGGATGGCGTGGTGAGATAGCCGGGGAGAGCGTGTGTGAAGGTGTCCCGGGTTAAGGAGAGGTAAGGCGTCAGGCCTCCATCGTCCCCGAGGACAGGCGCTCCGGGAACGACGGCTGGGGCGTCGCCGGAGTAGGTCACCTTGGAGCAGAAATCGGCTGTCACCGCCTGCGGCTGGCAGGTTTCGGCCGCTGCAATGGCGGCCGTCAGACCCCCGGCCACGAGGCAGACAGGCAGCACCAGCGCCAGCAATCCGCTCATGAGTGGCCTTCGGAGGAGAAGCCGTGATGGAAGCTGGATGGCCATTGTTTTTTGATGATACCCGCATAGTTACGACTGTCAAGCATTACTTCGACGCTCGTGAGCACGGCCAAGGCTGGAGCGGCTGACTCCACGCAGGGATACGTGACCGGTGCGGCGGGGCTGTCCCGCCTGGGCTGGGGGGGGAGCTAGGGAGGATCCCGCCAGTGCTCTCCGTTCCCTCCTCCCCGCGCCGTACACATTGTCCTCCCTGTCCTGCGTAGCCTTACCGACGCAGGCGGCCCGCGCGCCGGTGCATGTAGACGAGCCAGCCGCCGAGTGAGCCCACGACGAGATATGGCATGGCCATGAGGAACAGCGTGCTCCAATGGAAGCCCACGTCCGCCCGGGCGTGGCCCACTGACGCGATATCGGCGGTTGGCCCGAGGTCTCCCACGCCGAAATCGAAC
>JBOHQK010000057.1:0-17262 GCA_050732195.1 Methylomirabilales bacterium (SeqCode) | reverse complement strand
GCCGTGGCCCGGACCCCCACCCCCTGGGTGATGTTCCGGGTGGCCTTCTTGACCTGCCCCTCCTCGAGCGCGAACGCCTCGCTCACCCGGTACTCGAAGTACAGGTCGCCGTAGTCCACCGGTTTCCCCAGGAGGCTCCCCAGGACGCGACCGATCTTCTGCGGCGAGAGGCCGAACCGGTCCTCGAAGAAGTGCTGAGCCTTGACGGGGTGGGCTTCCATGATCACTCCACAGTGCAGGGGAGACCGGTCTCCTACGTGAGCATCCGGCCCCCGCCCTAGGCGGCTGGCAGCGGGGGGGTCAGGGGGAGGGGGATGACCTCGGCGGTAAGAAGGGTCCCGTCTCCCTCCACGGTCAGGCTCGTCCCGGGCTCCCCCGCCTCCCGCCGGAGCATGGCCAGCGCCACCGGCGTGCCCCGGGCCGGGGAGCGGACGGCGCTGGTGACCCGGCCGACCTCCGCCTCGCCCCTGAGGACGCGGCTCCCCCGGGCGGGCACCGTGCTCCCCTCCAGGGCGAGCCCCGTCAGGCGCCGGTTCACATGGCCCCGGAAGTGGATGCGCGCCACCGTCTCCTGCCCGATGTAGCAGCCCTTGGTGAAGGAGACGGCGGTCGTCTCCAACCCCGCCTCCTGGGGGAGGGTGTTCTCGTCGAAGTCGAGGCCGTACCAGGGCGTGCCGGCCTCGACGCGGACCGTCTCGAAGGCGGCGTGCCCGACCGCTCGTCCGCCCACCCCCTTGACCGCCTCCAAGAGGCGCACCGCCGCGGCGGCCGCGGCCGCGGCCGGGAGAACGAGGTCGAAGCCCGGGACCCCCAGGAACGGGGTCGCCACTACCCGCGCATGGGCATCCCCGACCCTCACCTCGACGTGGTGGTGGGGGGCCAGGTCCGGCGGCGGACTCCCGGCGACCCGGGCGACCGCCTGCGCGGCCTTAGGTCCGTAGCAGCCCAGGACGGCGACCTCCCCGCTGGCATCGGCCACCTTGGCGTCGTCGGCGATGATGAACCGCTCGAGCGTCTGGGCCACCCGGGCGCGGCACGAGGCTTCGCAGAGCAGGAGCAAGGCTTCCTCCAGGGCCAGCACCCGGAGATCTCCCAGGACCTTCCCCTGTGCCGAGCACAGGGCGGCGTACAGGCCGGCCCCGGGGGTGAGGGCCTTCACGTCGTTGGTGATCATCCCGTTCAGGAACCGGACCCGATCGGCGCCCGTCAGCCGGAGGAGGTCGGTCGTGGCCCTGTCCAGAACTCCGGCCGCCTCCCGCAGCGCCCGGTACTCGGCGTCTGGGTCGCCGAAGTGCTCCGGCAGCCGGACCCCGGCCACCTCGGTGAAGGCGGCGGCCTCCGGGAGCCCGGCGAGCGGCGAGCGCCGGTCCATCAGTCTCCTCCGCCTCCCCCATCCCGAAGCCGGGCAATCCGTTCCAGTTCGCCCGCGAGGTTGGCGGCGATGTCGTCCTTGGTGATGACCCGGTCGCAGCTGTCGTGCAGCGGCTTCGTCCGTTTCCAGTCGGCGTGGGTCGTGTAGCCCAGGAGGGGGAGGCCAGCCGCGGGCCCCTCCCGCAGGCGGGTGAGCACCCCCTCGACTGCTGGAGCCGTGAGGTCCACCAGGAGGACCGCCGGCCGGGCCGCCGCTGCCTTGGCCATCAGGTCGGCCTCCGTTCGGGCCAGGACGAAGGGCCGCCCGAGGCCGGCGCAGATGGCCCCCACCTTGGTGGAGAAGAACAGGTCCGGGATGAAGGCGAGAACACTCTCGCGGGCCCGCTCGTCCGGCATGGGTGCGCTCCGTCGGGGCGTCCGGTCGGCAGGGGGCGGCGCTATTTCTCCGCCCAGTACCGGGCGTACTCGTCTAGGAAGGTGAGGGTCTCGAAGCTCTTCATCCGGTCCAGGAAGACGATCCCCTGCAAGTGGTCGGACTCGTGCTGGATGACGCGGGCGAAGAAGTCGGTGGCCGTGAAGTCCAGGGCCTCCCCCCGCCGGTCGAGGGCCTGGACCCGGACCTCCCGGTGCCGGGGCACCCTTCCCCGTAACCCCGGGATGCTCAGGCACCCCTCCCAGTCCTCCCCCATGGCCTCTCCCAGCGGGGTCACCTCGGGGTTTACGAGGATCGTGAGGGGGATCTCCGGCATCTCCCCCTGGCCCTTCTGGGCCTCCACCGCGACGACCTGGAGTCCCTCGTGGATCTGGGGCGCGGCTAACCCGACCCCCGAGTACTCCCGCATGGTCTCGATGAGATCGTCCACGAACCGCTGGAAGTCCCGGGAGCGGAGGGTGTCCCTCGGGACGGAGGCGGCCCGCCGCCGCAGGATGGGATGCCCGAGTTGTGCCACCTTCAGAACTGCCATGCCCTCTCCGCCCCGCCGGACCCGCCGCCCGGCGCGTGGCCCCGATTATACACCAGGGCAGACCGAATGCACCCCCGAAGTGCTGCGCGGGCGGTCATTTTTGCCGTTGACTTTGCCCGGGCGGCGCGGTAGAGAAGGAGGGGTTCGGCGCGGCCCGACGGGCCGCGCTTCTTTTGCGCCCTGCCCGGAATGCCCATGGATATCTCTCGCCTGAAGGCCATCGCCCGGGAACTCCGGGTGGACGTGATCCGGATGCTGGCGGAGGCCGGCTCCGGCCACCCCGGGGGCTCCCTCTCCGCCGCCGACATCGTGACCGTCCTGTTTTTCCACAGGATGCGCCATCGGCCGGCGGAGCCCGACTGGCCCGACCGGGACCGGTTCGTCCTGAGCAAGGGCCACTGCGTCCCCATCCTGTACGCGGCCCTGGCCAAGACCGGCTACTTCCCCCGGGAGGAACTGCTCACCCTGCGCAAACTCAACTCGCGCCTCCAGGGCCACCCGGACCGGGTCCGCTTCCCCTACGTGGAGGCCGCCACCGGCTCGCTGGGCCAGGGGCTCTCGCTTGCCCTGGGCATGGCGCTGGCCCTCCGCCTGGATAAGCGGCCGAGCCGGGTCTACTGCATGATCAGCGACGGAGAGTCGGAGTCCGGGCAGGTCTGGGAGGCCGCGCTGGCCGCCCCGAAGTTCAAGACCGACAACCTGACCGTGATTCTGGACTACAACAAGGTCCAGCTCTCGGGGCACGTCAAGAACATCATGGACCTGGACCCCCTCCCGGAGAAGTGGCGGGCCTTCCGCTGGCACGTCCTGGAGATTGACGGCCACGACCTCGCCGCCATCGGAGGCGCGCTGGATGCGGCCGCGGCCACCACCGGCCGGCCCACCATCATCGTCGCCCACACCGTGAAGGGGAAGGGAGTCTCCTTCATGGAGGACAGGTGGGAGTGGCACGGGAAGGCCCCCAACCGGGAGGAGGCGGAGCGGGCCTTCCAGGAGCTTTTGGCAACCCCGGTCTGAGCGCGGAGGAGGCATGGCCAAGGCATCCCGCCTCGCCTTCGGCGAGGCGCTGGCACGGCTGGGCGGGGAGCACCCCGAGGTGGTGGTCCTGGACGCGGACCTGAGCAAGTCCACCATGACCGACCTCTTCGCCAAGAAGTACCCGGAGCGCTTCTTCGAGATGGGGATCGCCGAGGGGAACATGGTGGGGGTCGCGGCCGGGATGGCACTCGCGGGGAAGGTCCCCTTCTGCTGCTCCTTTGCCTGCTTCGTGGCCGGGCGCTTCGAGCAGATTCGGATGTCCGTCGGCTACAACCGGGCCAACGTCCGGATCGTGGGGACCCACGCCGGCATCGGCATCGGGGAGGACGGCTACAGCCAGATGGCCACCGAGGACATCGCCTGCATGCGGAGCATCCCGAACATGGCGGTCCTGCAGCCGGCCGACGCGGTGGAGACGGAGCGGGCGGTGGAGTACCTCATCCAGCACCGGGGCCCCGTCTTCCTCCGTCTGACCCGCCAGAAACTGGAGGACGTCAACCCGTCCGACTACCGGTTCGAGTTCGGCCGCGGGGTGATCCTCCGGGAGGGCGGGGACGTCACCCTGGTGGCCACGGGCGGGGTCGTGGGGGAGGCCCTGAAGGCGGCGGAGGCGCTTTCCGCCCGAGGCGTGATGGCCCGGGTGGTCAACATCCACACCATCAAGCCGCTGGACGAGGACGTGATCCTGGACTCCGCCCGGCGGACCCGGGGGATCGTCACGGTGGAGGACCACGGCATCCACGGGGGCCTGGGGAGCGCCGTGGCCGAGGCGGCGGCCCAGGCGGGCGTGGGCCCGGTCCGGCGGATCGGCGTCCGGGACTTTGCGGAGTCGGGGGACCCCGCCGGGCTGTACCGCAAGTACGGGCTGTCGGCCGAGCACATCGTGGCCGAGGCCGAGAAGCTCCTCCGGTAGCCGCCCTCCACCAGATAGGCTCCGCCGAGTCCATGGCGCACCCTGCCGAGTTCCGGTTCTGTCCCCGCTGTGGGGCTGGACTGCTCCCCCGGTGCCTGAAGCCCGGGGAGCCGGAGCGCCTCGCCTGCGTGGGGTGCGGAAGTATTTTCTTCCTGGATCCCAAGCTGGCGGCGGGCACCATCTGCCCCCTCGACGGGGGGATCGTCCTCGTGCGTCGGGGGATCGAGCCGGCCTACGGGAAATGGGTCTTCCCGGGCGGCTACGTGGACCGGGGGGAGGCAGTGGCCGCCGCCGCGATCCGGGAAACGCTGGAGGAGGCGAGCCTGGAGGTGGCGATCCGGGACCTGGTGAACGTCTACTCCTATCCCGGGGACCCGGTCGTGGTGGTGGTCTACCTCGCCCAGGTCCTGGGAGGGAAACTCCGCGCGGGGGATGAGGCGCTGGAGGCGCGGGTCTTCCCGCCGACCGCCCTCCCCTGGGAGGAACTGGCCTTCCCGAGCACGGGCGAGGCCCTCCGCGATTACCTGCGCCGCTTCGCTCCTTGAAGAGGGATCCATGGCCCCCTTTGCCGGGAAGGTGGCCCTCATCACCGGGGGCTCCCGGGGCATCGGCCGGGCGACCGCGCACCTCCTGGCCGCCCGCGGGGCGGACGTGGCCTTCACCTACCGGCGCCAGGAGGAGGCGGCGGCCGAGGTGGCGGAGGCGATCCGGCACGCCGCCACCACCCCCTTCAAGCCCCTCCTGGAGGTGAAGGAGCACAACGTGGACAAGACCTTTGCCATCACGGTGAAGGGGTTCCTGGTGGCGGCGCAGGAGGCGGTCCCCCTCATGGAGGGGCGCCGGGGACGGATCGTGGCCGTCTCCGGGATTGACTCCCTGGGGTGCCTCCCCCGCCACGGGACGCTGGGGGCGGCCAAGGCGGCCATGGAGGTCCTGACCCGCTACCTGGCGACCGAGCTGGCTCCCCGGGGGATCACGGTGAACGCGGTGAACCCGGGGCTGGTGGAGACCGACTCGGCCAGGTTCTACGGGGGGGACGGCTACGAGGCCTGGAAGGCCCAGGTCATCCAGGCCACGCCGAAGGGGCGGGTGGGGAGACCGGAGGATATCGCGAAGGTGATCGCGTTCCTCTGCTCCGAGGAGGCCGAGTGGGTCTGCAGACAGACCCTCGTGGCGGACGGCGGCCTCACCCTGACCGCGCCCTCCCCGGCGGAGTGAGGGCGGCGGTGAGTGCCGATCCCATCACCAAGCGCGGCAAGATCCTCATCGTCGAGGACAATTATTTCTTCGTCGCACTGCTGAAGGACGCCCTGGCGGGGCTGGGGGCCGAGGTCTTCGTCGCCCGCAACGGCATCGAGGCCCTGGACCTGGCCTGGACGCGCCAGCCCGACCTCATCCTCCTGGACGTCATCCTCCCCGAGGAGGACGGGTTTGCGGTGGCCCAGATCCTTCGGGGGAACGAGCGGACGAGGGGGATCCCGATCATCTTCGTCACGGCACGGGTGGACCTGGATGATCGGAAGCGGGGGGTCAGCCTGGGGGCGGTGGACTACATCACCAAGCCGTTAAACCCGCCGGATGTCCTGATGCGGGTCCGGCGGGCTCTCCTGCGGCTCCAGCTTCCCCCCCTCACGAGCCGCCTGGCCCTCACCGCGAAGGCCCAGGAGGTCCTGGCGGGCCTGCGGCTTGCCCCCGCGCTGCGCGAGAAGCTCACGCTCTTCGACGGGTGGCATACCCTGGAGTCCATCCTGGCGGCCCGCGAGGACGACGTGGAGTTTCTGGAGTTTACCGTCCGACTCTTCCGGACGGGGATGGCCGCGGTGGCAGGGGAGGGAGCGGGGGGAGTCAGTTCAGGAGGGCCTGGCGCATCCTGAGGGTCCGGAGCTGCTCCTTCACCTGGGCCGAGTCCTCCGGCGCCGGGCTCTGCTTCAGGTAGCGGGTCAGCGCCAGGACCGCCTCCTCGGTCCGCTGCATCTGGGCGAGGAGGAGCCCGCGGTCCCGGAGCTCCGGCGCGGCGTCGGGGGTCAGGAGCAGGATCCGCTCGACGCAGGCCAGGGCCTTGGCGTACTGCCGGGTCGCCGCGTAGATCCCCTTCAGGTTCCCCAGCATCCGAGCCAGGATGGCCTTGGCCCCGGTGGCGCCCAGGAGTTCCCGCGAGAAGCGGGCCCGCCCCCCTGTCGCCTGGTCCAGCAGTTTCTGGCAGTCGGCCTCCGTCAGAATCGCCCCCCGGTTGAAGGGGTCCAGGACGATTTCCTCCCCCTCCCCCGCGAACTTCACCAGGAAGTGGCCCGGGAACCCCACCCCCCGGACCGGCAGCCCGCTGTGGCGCGCCACGGTCATGTAGACCGTGGAGAGGGAGATCGGGATGCCGGTGCGCCGCTCCAGGACGTCGTTCAGGTAGGAGTTGCGGGGGTCGTAGTAGTTCTCCGTGTTCCCGGCGAAGCCCAGCTCGTCGAACAGGTAGTGGTTCAGCGCCTCCAGGGCCGGCGCGCCGGGGTGCGAGCCCCCCACCCGGCGCCGGGCCTCCGCCCCCATGTGAGCCAGGAGGGAGAGGTACGCGGCCACGTCGAGGTTGGGGTACTCCTCCCCGGCGATGAGGAGGGCAGCCTCCGCCAGGTCAATCTCCTCCTCGGGCCGCCGGATGAGCGCGGCGAAGCGCGCGCGGCCTTCCGCCTGCCGGCTCATCGCCCCTTGCTCTTCCTGCCCGCCCCAGGCGCCCCGTCGGTCGCCGCCCGCCAGAGCCCCCCGGGGGTCTGCCCGGCCAGGCTCGGCACCACCAGATCGGCGAAGCCGAGGGCCTCGGCGGGGTAGGAGTTGGTCACGGCCATGCAGGGCATCCCGGCCGCCTGGGCTGCCTGGACCCCGGCCATCGAGTCCTCGATGGCCAGGCACCGGGATGGCGGGATGGGGGGGGCCGGCCGGGGGCTCGCCCGATTGAGGCGGTCCAGCGCCGTCCGGTAGATCTCGGGGTCGGGCTTCATCCGGCGGACATCGTCGGCGCTCACGATGGCGGTGAAGCAGGCCGCCAGGTCCGCCCGGGCCAGCGCCGCCTCGATCTCGTCCCTGTGCGCCCCGGAGGCGATGGCCAGGCGGACCCGGCGGGCGGCCGCCCGCAGGAAGTCGGCCACGCCGGGGAAGAGGCGGTACTCCTGCCGCATCCTGGCGCGGTAGCGGATCCCCTTGCGCCGGATGAGGTCGGCCAGTACCGGCTCCGTCACCGGCCGGTTCATCTTCCGGAGGGCGGCGGCAAAGGCCCCCCGGTCGTCCAGGGCCAGGTAGTCGCGCCGGTACTCCTCCTCCGTGAACCGGTAGCCCTCCTCGGCGAGCACCTCCTGCATCGTCGCGCAGTGGACCGGTTCGTCGTCCAGGATGACGCCGTTGAAGTCGAAAATGATGGCGCGAGGCCCGCTCACCAGGGGATCTCCTCGGTTCCAGCCCGCCGGCTGGCGAGGCGAGCCAGGACAAAGAGGAGGTCGGAGAGGCGGTTGATGTAGGTAAGGAGCAAGGGGGCGACGGCCACCGTGGCCGTGAGGGCCACCATCCGCCGCTCCGCCCGCCGGCAGATCGTCCGGGCCAGGTGCAGGACCGCCCCCACCGAACTCCCTCCCGGGAGGATGAAGCGCTTCAGGGGGGGCAGCTCCGCCTCGGCCCGGTCAATCAGGGCCTCCAGCTCGGCCACCCGCCCCTCGGTGAGACGGGTCTTCTCCTTGCGCGCCTTCACGCCCCACTTGGGGTCGGCCAGTTGCGCCCCGACGGCGAAGAGGTCCCGCTGGAGGTCGTGGAGGATCCCGCGAAGCTCCGCGTCGGTGGTATTGGCCGCGGCCACCCCCAGGAGCGCGTTCGTCTCGTCCACGGCCCCGTAGGCCTCCACCCGCGGGTCCGCCTTGCTCACGCGGGTCCCGTCGAAGAGGCCGGTCTCCCCTTTGTCTCCGGTGCGGGTGTAGATCTTCACGGCTGCCTTTCGGGTGCCCGGCCGCGCCGCTGCCAGCGGGCGTAGGCGCGGCAGCGCGACCTGAAAGGGCACACACCACAGCGAGGCGCCCGGGCGGTGCAGACGAGGGCGCCGAAGTCCATCAGGGCCTGGTTGAAGGCCCAGGCCTTCCCCGCCGGGATGAGTGATGCCGCCAGCGCCTCCAGGCGGGCGACCGTCCGGCTCGGGGAGGGGGATCGCCGGGCGAGGAAGAGGCGGCTCAGGACGCGGGTCCCGTTCGTGTCCAGCGCCGGGACCGGCTCCTCGAAGGCGAAGGCCAGGAGCGCCCCGCTCGTGTAGCGCCCCACCCCCGGGAGGCGCTCTGCCTCCGCCCGCGTGCGGGGGAAGCGCCCACCCCGCTCCCGGACCACGGCCCGGGCGGCGGCCTGGAGGTTGCGCGCCCGGGCGTAGTAGCCCAGGCCGTCCCAGGCCTCCCGGACGCGGGCCGGGGGGGCCGCCGCGAGCGCGTCCACCGTGGGGTAGCGTCGCAGGAACCGGGGGTAGTAGGCCAGGACCCGCGGCACCTGCGTCTGCTGCAGCATTACCTCCGAGACCAGGATCCGGTACGGGTCGCGAGTCCTGCGCCAGGGGAGGTCCCGCCCGTGCCGGGCGAACCAGCGGAGGAGGCCCCGGGCGAAGGCCTTCCCCCAGGCCGGGCCGGCCTCTCCCGGCTTGCCGGGGGCGGCCCCGCGGCGCCTCACGGGGCCTCGGGCAGCCGCCCCTCCCTCGCCATCTGATTCACGAGGGGGCGGTCCGCCTCCAGGAAGTCGTAGGCAGGGAGCGCGGCCAGGGGGGCCCACTCCACCGCGGCGAAGCGCCGGTTCACCGGCTCGCCCGCGAAGGTCGGGACGGTGAAGAAGAACAACTCCACCTCCGGGCCGCCGGGGTAGGCGTGCCGGAGCCGGGCCACCTCGGCGCCCACGGTCGCCAGGATCCCTAACTCCTCCCGGAGTTCGCGCGCGAGCGCAGCGGCCGGCTCCTCCCCCTCCTCCAGCTTGCCGCCGGGAAATTCCCACTTGAGGGGGAAGGCACCCCCCGCTGCTCGCTGGCAGATGAGGATTCTCCCGTCCCGGAGGATGAGGCCCGCGCTCACGCGCAGCCGCCGCCCTTTCCCGTCCATCCCGCGGCGAGTGTAGCCTCCGCCCCGGGGCGCTGACAAGGGGCGTTTCGCGACGCGGAGGCCTCTCAGGTCAGGAGGCGCAGGGCGCCCAGGTAGGCCAGCACCCCTGCCGCCACGGCCACGAACAGGTTGCGCGTCCGGCGGACCAGCCAGAAGGTGAGCAGGCCGCCCACGAGGCGGGGGGCCAGGCGCGGGAGATCCACCGCCCCGCCCGTAAACAGGAGGCCCGGGATGGCCAGGGCCGTCAGGATAGCCAGCGGCACGTGCCGGAGCCAGCGCTCGGCCCGCGCGGGCAGGGGCCTGTCCCGCAGCGTGAGGGTGGAGGCCGCCCGCGTCAGGTAGGTGACGCCCGCCATTCCCAGGATGATCAGCGCGACCTCGGTTCTCATCTTTTCTCCAGCGCCGCTCCCACCAGGCTTCCCCCCAGGCCCGCCGCGATGAGGTGGCCGTTGACGGGCAGGAGGAGGACCCCGCCGATGCTGATGGCGGCCGCCGCTCCCAGGACACCCCACCCGGGCCGGCCCTCGAGGAAGAAGGTCAGGAGGGCGATAAAGACGGCGGTCACGGCGAAGTCCAGGCCGTAGCGCTCCGGGGGGCCGATGAGGGCGCCGAGGCCGGCCCCCAGACCCGTCCCGGCATTCCACCCGACGTAGAGGGCCAGGAAGCTCCCGAGGATGTAGGCCGGGTGGAGCCGCTGGCGCTTCGCCCGTCCCATGACCAGGGCGTAGGTCTCGTCCGAGAGGCCGAAGGCGACGGCGGCCAGGAGGGGCGGGGAAACCCCCCGCAGCACCCGCGTGAGGGAGGCCCCCATCAGGAGGTGCCGGAGGTTGATGGCTGCCGTGGTGGCGATGATGGTGGCAGGCGATGCCGCGGCGGAGAGGAGGGGCAGGGCCCCGAACTGCGAGGCCCCGGCGAAGACCAGGGCGGACATGAGGGAGGTCTCGGCCACCGTGAGCCCGGCCGCCCGGGCCAGAACACCGAAGCCGATGGCGTAGGCGAAGGCGCTGAGGGCGAGGGGGAGGCTGTCCCGGGCCCCCTCGAGCCACTCCCGGCGCGACTGTCCTCCTTCCCCCATCCCTCCCATCATGGGCCCCCTTCGGGCGGGAGGGCCTCGGCGAGGAGCTCGGCGAGGTGGCGGACGGGGATGGACTTGCCCTGCTTGTGCAGGGCGCCCCGCAGGTGTAGGAGGCAGCCCGGGGAGTCCAGGACCAGCAGGGAGGCGCCGGTCCGCTCCACGGCAGCCAGCTTCCGCTCCAGGACGTGCCCGGCCACCTCGGGGTAGTCGGCGGAGAAGTGTCCCCCGAAGCCACAGCACTCCCCCACCTCATCTAACTCGACCAGCCGGTAGGCCGGCAGGGCGTTCAGGAGGCGGCGGGGCGCGTCCTTCAACTTGAGCCGCCGGTAGGAGGAGCACGAGTCGTGGTAGGTGATGGGGGTGGCGTCCCGGTGCGGGGCCGGCTCTGCCGTCCCGAGACTCAGGACCTCCACGCAGAACTCGGCGAACTCCTTGGTCCTCGCCGCCAGGGCCGCCGCCCGGGGGGCGAGGGCGGGGTCATCCGCCAGCAATTCCGGAAGATACTTCCGGAGGGCGACCCCGCAGGCCGGCGTGGCCGTGAGGATGTAGTCGGCCCCGTGTCCCTCCAGGGCCTCGAGGGTCGCCCGCGCGGCGGCGATGGCACCCGCCCGCGCCCCCTCGTAGTAGGCCGGGAGGCCGCAGCAGCCCTGCCCCTTCGGGTAGCAGACCTCGACCCCGTAATGGCGCAGGACCCTGACCACTGCCTCCCCGATCTCCGGGTACAGGTAGTCAATCAGGCAGGAGCCGAAGAAGGCGACCCGGTGCCGGCGGGTGCCGCGGGCGGCTGTCACCTCGGGGAGCCGGTCGCGCAGCGGACGGCGCGCCACCACGGGGAGGGACCGGATGCTGGTCAGGCGGCGGAGCGGGCCGGGCAAATCCCGGATGAGGGCGCCCTCCCGGCCGGGCAGGAGCCGCTGGGCCAGCCCGGCGACGCGCACGGCGCGGTCGAAGGCCCGGGGCTTCGGGAGGACGCGGGTCAGGAAGAAATGCCGCAGCCCCCGGGGCGGGTCGTGCTCCTCCAGGCGCTCCCGGATCCGGAGGATCATCCGGGGCAGGTCAATCTTGGCCGGGCAGGCGTCCACGCACGCCCCGCAGAGCAGGCACGCCTCCTGGGGGACGGCGGCGTGCTCCAGGCCGTGGTGGAACGGCGTGATGTCCACGCCGATGATGGCCGTGTAGATGTGGCCGAAGACGTGTCCGCCCACCACCCGGTACGTGGGGCAGACGTTGGCGCAGGAGGCGCACCGGATGCAGTAGAGGGCCTCCCGGAAGTCGGGGTCCTCCCGCATGGCCCGGCGCCCGTTGTCCAGGAGGACGATGTGCATCTCGGGCTCGGGCGCTCCGGCGTAACCGGCGGGGCGGGGGAGCCGGGGGGCGCCCGTCTTGCCGGTGATGAAGGTGGTGTAGACGGTGAGTGCCTGGGCCGTGGCCGCCTTGGAGAGGAGGGTGAGGTGGTGGCCGGCCTCCTCGAGGGTGGGGACGAGCTTGTCGTAGCCCAGGAGGGCCACGTGCACCGGGGGGGCCGTGGTCACCAGGCGGCCGTTCCCCTCGTTGGTCACGATGATGATCGTCCCGGTCTCGGCCACGGCGATGTTGGCGCCGGAGATGCCCATCCCCGCCTCCAGGAACTTCTCCCGGAGTTCCGCCCGGAGCGTCGCGACCAGGGCGGGGATGTCGGGGAGGATCTCGCGGCCCAGGGCGGCTGTGAAGATGCCCGCCACCTCCTCCTTCGAGAGGTGGATGGCCGGCATGACGCTGTGGGAGGGGCGCTCTCCGGCCTGCTGGATGATCCACTCAGCCGCGTCCATCTCCAGCGGCGTGATCCCCCGCCGCTCGAGGTAGTGGTTCAGGTGGATCTCCTCCGACACCATGGACTTGGCCTTCACCACCAGCCGGACCCCCCGCCGGGCCGCCAGGTCCGCGATGTAGGCGTTGGCCTCCTCCGCGGTCGGGGCCTCGAAGACGATGGCCCCCGCCTTCCGGGCATTGGCGATGAACTCGGCCGCCAGCTCCGGGAAGCGGGCAATCGCATCTTCCTTGGATGCCCGCAGGCGGGTCCGGGCCGCCTCGTAGTCCAGGACCGCCAGCGCATCCGCCCGGGACTTCCGGTAGGCGGTCCCGAACCGGGTGAGGGCAGCCCGGATCCCGGGCTTCGCCAGCGCCTCGGCGGCCCGGCGACGGAACTCGGCCTGCCGGCTCACGGCACCCCCTCCCCGGCCACCACGAGGATGTGAAGTTCCCGCGGCCCGTGGACCCCGATGGTCAGGACCCGCTCGATGTCGGCCGTGCGGCTGGGCCCGGTGACCCAGGACAGGTAGGACGGCTGGCCCTCCCGCTGGAGCCGGAGGATCCGGTCCCGGGTGACCAGGAGGCCGTCCTCTAGGCTCTCCACGATGGCCGCATCCGGCAACAGGGCGACATGCACCGACGGAAGCATGGTGGTCAGGCGCGCATCGGGGGGATCAATATGAACAATGATGGAGCCGGTCTCGGCCACGCCGCAGAGGGCCCAGGAGACCCCCCACTCCGCGCTGAGGATGGCTCCGGGCTCCCGCTCGGCGTCGGCGGCGGGCAAACCCGGAGCGGCCCGGGCCAGCCCCTCGGCCAACGCCGCGTCCGCGGCGACGAGGCGCCGGGCCCCCCGGCTCCCCGCTAATTCCGCCACCAGGTGCAGGGCGGCCTCCCGGGAGCCGGTCTCGTGGACGACCGCCCCCACCTTGCCGGCGGCGGCCATGAAGCGGGCGCGCAGCGCGGGGGCGGCGCCGGCAGCACGCCGCCAGACCTCCTGCAGCCGCTCGGGCAGGGGGGGAGCGGGGGACATGGGGGCTCCGGGCTCACCACGCGGGACGGGGGGCCTCCAGGGAGGCCAGGAGGGCGTGCGTGAGCAGGTGGCGGTTGCGCTCGATGAGGGCCGTGTGGCCGAGGCCGTGGACCCCCTCGGTGCGATGCTTCTCCCAGAGGAAGAGGCGGATGCCGTGCTTGTGGACCAGGTGTTCCGCGGATCGGAGCATGGCGTGGCGTCGGCCCTCAAGGTGAAGAAGGGTCGGGCGAAAGTCAAGGGGAAAAGTCGCCGCCCGCGCCGCCGCGGCGTCCTTGCCGGGTTGCTTGACACCCCCTCCGGCGTTGTAGTATAGGGAACCACCAACCCGTACCGGGAGGGGGTCATGGCCTGGTTCAAGCGGAAGGCGCCGACCGCCAGCATCAAGGAGACGAAACTCAAGGAACCGGACGGGCTCTGGGTCAAATGCGAGGCCTGCAAGGAGATCATCTACAAGCAAGAGCTGGAGCGCAACTTTGGGGTCTGCCCGAAGTGCGACCACCACTTCCGGATTGATTCCAAGGCCCGCCTCGGCCTCCTCGCGGACCCGGGCTCGTTCAAGGAGTGGGATGCCGCGCTGCGCTCCCTCGACCCGCTGAACTTCAAGGATGCCAAACCCTACCCGGAGCGGGTAAAGGCGGCCCAGAAGGCCACCGGCATGGACGATGCCCTCCTCTCCGGGGAGGTGACGATCGGCGGCCACAAGGTCCAACTGTGCATCATGGAGTTCAACTTCATGGGCGGGAGCATGGCCTCGGTGGTGGGGGAGAAGATCACCCGGGCGGTGGAGCGGGCCATCGAGCGGCGCTGCCCCGTGATCATCGTCTCCTGCTCGGGCGGCGCCCGGATGCAGGAGGGGGTCCTCTCCCTGATGCAGATGGCCAAGACCAGCGCTGCCCTCGGGCGCCTCGCCCGCGCCGGGCAGCCCTACATCTCGGTCCTGTGCGATCCCACCACGGGGGGCGTGACCGCCTCCTACGCCATGCTGGGGGACCTCATCGTGGCGGAGCCGAAGGCCCTCATCGGGTTCGCCGGCCCCCGGGTCATCCAGGACACCATTCGCCAGGAGCTGCCGCCCGGCTTCCAGCGGGCCGAGTTCCTCCTGGAGCACGGCTTCGTGGACATGATTGTCAACCGGAAGCAGCTCCGGGCCACCCTCATCAAGCTCCTGGACTTCTTCGCGCCGGAGAAGCGGGAGGAGGTGCGGCCCGCCTTCTGAGGGACCGCCCCGCCCCGGGCCCCCCGTGACCTACCCCGCCGCCCTCCAGTACCTCTACGGTCTCCAGCGTCTCGGCATCAAGCTGGGGCTGGACAACATCCGCCGGCTCCTGCGTGCCCTCGGCCATCCCGAGCGGGCCTTTTGGACCGTCCACGTGGGCGGCACCAACGGGAAGGGCTCCACGGCCGCGCTGCTCGCGGCCATCCTCCGGGCGGCGGGGCTCCGGGTCGGCCTCTACACCTCCCCCCACCTGCTGGACTTCACCGAGCGGATCCAGGTCAACGGGGAACCGATCGGGCCTGACGCGGTGGCGGATCTCACGGCCGAGGTCCGGGCCGCCGTGGAGGCGGCCTTCGCCCCGGCCCCGGATGATCTCCCGTCCCATCCCACCTTCTTCGAGGTCACGACGGCCCTTGCCTTCCTCTACTTCGCCCGGGCCGGTGCCGAGTGGGCCGTCGTCGAGGTGGGCCTGGGCGGCCGCTACGACGCCACCAACGTCCTCGCCCCGGACCTCGCCGTCATCACCAACGTCACCGTCGAGCACCAGGACCTCCTGGGGGAGAGCCTCGAGGCCATTGCGGTCGAGAAGGCGGGGATCGTGAAGCCGGGCATCCCCCTCGTGACCGCGGCTACGGAGCCGGCGCTCGGGATCCTCCGCCGGGCATGCGGGGAGCGCGGGGCGCCCCTCCTGCACGTTCCCGCCGCCTACGCCTGGCGCCGGGAGGCCTCCCTGCCCGACGGACAGGTCTTCAGCCTCCGGGGTCCGGGGACCGATCGGCGCACCCTCCAGATCGGCCTGCTCGGCCGGCATCAACTGGAGAACGCGGCGACGGCGGTGGCGGCGGCCGAGCGCCTGCGGGAGGGGGGCCTGGCCCTCCCCGAGACCGCCGTCCGGGAGGGGCTCGCCGGTGCCCGCTGGCCCGGCCGGCTTCAGGTGGTGGGGGAGCGCCCCTGCCTCCTGGTGGATGGCGCGCACAACCCGGCCGCGTGCCGGGCGGTGCGGGACTTCCTCGAGGAGGAGGCATTAGGCCGGCGCCTCCTGGTCTTCGGCGCCCTCAAGGACAAGGACTGGGGCCAGATGCTGGAGATCCTCCTGCCGGCCTTCGCCGCCGCCATCCTCTGCCGGCCGCCGAGCGACCGGGCCGCCGACACCGAGATGCTCCTCGGGACCGCCCGGGGCCTCTGCCACCACGTCGAGGTCGTGCCGGAGGTCCCGGACGCCCTCGCCGCGGCCCGCGCCCTGGCCCGCCCGGAAGACACCATCCTCGTGACCGGCTCCCTCTTCACCGCCGGCGCCGCCCTCGCCGCCCTGGGGGCGTGACTGCCCCAAGCGGTGTGGCCGCGCGTCCACTCCGGTGTTGCGGTGCGGAAACATCCTGCCGGTGCAATCCGGTCTGAGCGCCCGGAAGTTGCCTTCAGAGCCGGGGAAGCGTATGCTATGATTCCGCAAGCGTTCCCGGGCACTGGAATTGCAGGCTGACTCAGGGCGCCCGGCGGGGGCCGCGGCCCCAACCGGGGGGGAGAGGGGGATGCGGGACGTCGTCGCCGTCGTGATGGCCGCGGGGGCCGGGACCCGGATGAAGTCGGACCGGGCGAAGGTCCTGCACCCGGTCCTCGGGCGGCCCATGGTCGCCCACGTCCTCGACCTCTGCCGGCGCCTTCAGGTGAAGCGGACCCTCGTGGTCGTGGGCTACCAGGCGGAGGCGATGAAGGAGGCCTGCGCCGGGGCCTCCGTCGAGTTCGTCCTCCAGGCCGAACAGCGGGGAACGGCCCACGCGGTCCTTCAGGCGGCCGAGGCCCTTAAAGGCTTCACCGGGACCGTCCTCGTCCTCTCCGGTGATGTCCCCCTCCTCAAGGATGAGACCGTCCGGGCCCTGCTGGCCCATCACGACAGGCGGCGGGCGGCTGCCACGATGCTCACCGCCACCCTCCCGGACCCGACCGGCTACGGGCGGGTCATCCGGAAGGGCGTGGGGCAGATCCTGCGGGTCGTGGAGGAGGTGGAGGCGACCCCCCGGGAGCGGAAGGTAAGAGAGATTAACGCGGGCCTCTACGCCTTTGCAGCCCCGGCGCTGCTCAAGGCGCTGACGGAGGTCCAGGCCTCCCGGGTGAAGGGGGAGTTCTACCTACCGGAGGTCCTGGCCGCTCTGCGCCGGCGCCGCCAGAAGGTGGAAGCGCTCCGGGCCACCGACCCGACCGAGGTCCTGGGGATCAACACCCGGGCCGAGCTGGCAGCGGCCGTGGCCGTCCTGCGGCAGCGGGTCCTCGATAGGCTGATGCTGGACGGGGTGACGGTCCTCGACCCTCCCTCCACCTACGTGGAGGCAACGGTCAACGTCGGCCGGGACACGGTCCTGTACCCGAACGTGACCCTGGAGGGCAATACGGCCATCGGGGAGGGGTGCGTCATCTATCCAGGGAGCCGCCTGCGGGACACACGGCTGGGCAACGGGGTCTCGATCCTGGACAGCTGCGTGCTCACGGAGAGCGAGATCGCCGACGGCTGCACCCTGGGCCCGTACGCGCATCTGCGGCCCGGGAGCCGCCTGAAGAAGAAGGCCAAGGTTGGCAATTTCTGCGAGGTGAAGAAGTCGGTCATCGGGGAGGGCTCGAAGGTCCCGCACCTGACCTACATCGGCGACACGATGATGGGGGACCGGGTGAACATCGGGGCCGGGACCATCACCTGCAACTACGACGGCTACGCCAAGCACCAGACCATCATCGAGGACGAGGCCTTCGTGGGGACCAACGTGAACCTGGTGGCCCCCGT
>JBOHQK010000056.1:0-7366 GCA_050732195.1 Methylomirabilales bacterium (SeqCode) | reverse complement strand
CCGGGCGTCGTCACCCGCTCCGCCCCTTCCGCAATGCACGGCATTGCGCAAGGAGGCGGAGGGGGTCCCACTCGGCCCGGCCGCTCGGGGGCCGCGCCCGGCGCCACCCGCGGCTTGGCGGCGATCCGAGGCGCAGTGCATTGGAGCTGCGCTGGGGGGATTGGCGTGGTGCCGCTTAACGCCTACCTGCTGGTCGCGGCCTTCCTCTTCATCACCGGGGTGGTGGGGGTGGCAACCCGCCGCAACGCCCTGGTCATCTTCATGTCCGTCGAGCTCATGCTGAACGCCGTCAACCTGACCTTCGTGGCCTTCTCTCGGTTCCTGGGCTCGCTCGACGGGCAGGCGTTCGTCTTCTTCGTGATGACGGTGGCGGCGGCGGAGGTGGCGGTGGGGCTGGCCATCATCATCGCCCTCTTCCGGAACCGCGAGACCGTGAACGTGGACGAGGTCAATCTCCTGCGGGGGTGAGCGTGCCTGACGCCCTCTGGCTCATCCCGGCCTTCCCCCTGGCGGGCGCCCTCCTGAACGGCCTGCTGGGGCGGCGCTTCCCGGGGTGGCTCGTCGGCCTGGTGGGCTGCGGCAGCGTCGGCGCCGCCTTCCTGGCGGCGGCGGCGGGCTTCCAGGCCCTCCGGGCGCTCCCGCCGGAGGCCCGGCGGCTCGAGCCGGTGCTCTTCACCTGGATCGCCTCGGGGGACCTCAGCGCCCCCCTGGGCCTCCTCTGGGACCCCCTGGCCGCCGTCATGGCCCTGGTGGTGAGCGGCGTGGGCTTCTGCATCCACGTCTACTCCCTGGGCTACATGGGAGCCGACCGGGACTACCCCCGCTATTTCGCCTTCCTGAACCTGTTCGCCTTCTTCATGCTCACCCTGGTTCTGGCCAACAACTACCTCTTCCTCTTCCTGGGGTGGGAGGGGGTGGGGCTCTGCTCCTACCTCCTTATCGGGTTCTGGTTCGAGCGGGAGAGCGCGGCCGAGGCGGGCAAGAAGGCGTTCCTGGTGAACCGGGTGGGGGACTTCGGGTTCCTGGTGGGCCTCTTCCTGCTCTGGACCACCTTCGGCACCTTCCACTTCGGGACCCTCTTCCCGAGGCTGGCCGAGCAGCCGGCCGGCACCCCGGTCCTGACGGCCGTCGCCCTCCTCCTGTTCCTGGGAGCCACCGGGAAGAGCGCCCAGCTCCCCCTCTACGTCTGGCTCCCCGACGCCATGGAGGGCCCCACCCCGGTCTCGGCCCTCATCCACGCCGCCACGATGGTGACGGCCGGGGTCTACATGGTGGCCCGCTCCAGCCCCCTCTACGACCGGACCCCGGAGGTCCTCGCCCTCATCGCCTGGGTAGGGGCGCTCACCGCCGTCTTCGCCGCCACCATCGCCTGCGCCCAGACCGACATCAAGCGGGTCATTGCTTACTCCACCATCAGCCAGCTCGGGTACATGTTCCTGGGGGCGGGGGTGGGGGCCTACGCCTCGAGCATCTTTCACCTCACGACCCACGCCCTCTTCAAGGCCCTCCTCTTCCTCGGGGCCGGCGCCGTCATCCACGCCCTGCACGGGGAGCAGGATCTGACGAGGATGGGGGGGCTCCGCAAACCCATGCGGCTCACCGCCGCCGCCTTTTTTCTAGGAGCGGCGGCCAACGCCGGCATCTTCCCGCTCGCCGGGTTCTGGTCCAAGGACGAGATCCTGGCGGCCGCCCGGCACGGCGGCTTCACCGGTCCCTGGCTCCTCGGGCTTGCCGGCGCCTTCCTCACCGCCTTCTACATGTTCCGCTGCTTCGCCCTCGCCTTCACCGGAACGTTCCGCGGCGACCGGGAGACCCTCGCGCGCGCCCACGAGGCCCCGCCTAGCATGGCGGTCCCCATCCTGCTCCTGGCGGCCCTGGCCCTCGTGGGCGGGGGGCTGGGGATCCCTCCCGAGCATGGAGTGATCCATACCTTCCTGGCGCCGGTTCTCGCTAGCCCGGCGGGCGTGCCGGAGGGCACGATCGGGACTGTCCTCCTTTCAATGGGGCTGGCCCTGGCCGGGGCGGCCCTGGCCGGCGTCTGGTACGGGCGGAGACCGGAGGTCCCGGCGGCCCTGGCCGCCAGGTTCCCGGGCCTCTTCCGGCTCCTGCGGGGGAAGTTCTTCGTGGATGAACTGTACGCCGCCACCCTCGTCCGGCCCCTGGAACGCCTGGCCCGCTGGTGCTTCCGCGTGGGGGACGGGGTCCTGGTGGAGGGGGCGGTGAACGGGACCGCCGCCCTGGTGGAGTGGGGGAGCCGGGCGCTCCGGCGGGCGCAGACCGGCTTCGTCCCCAACTACGTCCTCTCCATCCTGGTCGGGACGGTCCTGCTGCTTACCTACCTGGCGCTTGGCCGCTGAGGGGAGGATGCCCGATCTTCCGCTGCTGAGCCTCCTGACCTTCCTGCCGGCCGCGGGGGCCGCGCTCCTGCTGCTCCTGCCCCGGGAGCGCCTCACCCTCCTGCGCGCGCTGGCCGTGGCGGTGACGGCGGCGGACTTCCTTCTCGCGCTCCGCCTCTACGCCCGCTTCGACCCGGCGGAGGCCGGTATGCAGTTCGTGGAGGAGGCGCCCTGGATCCCGCGCCTCGGGATCCAGTACCTGCTGGGGGTGGACGGCATCAGCCTCCCCCTGATCCTCCTCACCGCCTTCCTCGGCGTGGTGGTGGCCGCGGCCTCCGTCCCCTGGATCCAGGCGCGGGTGAAGGAGTACTGCATCTGCCTCCTCCTCCTCCAGACCGGGATGCTGGGGGTCTTCCTGGCGCTGGATCTCATCCTTTTCTATATCTTCTGGGAGGCCATGCTCATCCCGATGTACTTCCTCATCGGGGTCTGGGGCGGCCCCCGGCGGATCTACGCCACCATCAAGTTCTTCCTCTACACCATGGCCGGTTCGGTCCTCATGCTGGTGGCCATCTTCGCCCTCTACTTCATCGGTCGGGCCGCGCTCCCGGGGCCGACCTTTGCCCTCCCGGCGCTCCTGGGTGTCGTCCTCCCCCCGGGGGAGCAGACCTGGCTCTTCCTGGCCTTCGCGCTCGCGTTTGCGATCAAGGTCCCCATGGTCCCGTTCCACACCTGGCTGCCCGACGCCCACGTGGAGGCCCCCACAGGGGGGAGCGTCATCCTCGCCGGCGTCCTCCTCAAGATGGGGACCTACGGGTTCCTCCGCTTCGCCCTCCCTCTCTTCCCCGATGCCACCCGCGCCTTCCTCCCCCTGGTGGCCTGGCTGGCGATCGCGGGGATCCTGTACGGGGCCCTGGTGGCCCTCGCCCAGGCGGACGTGAAGAGCCTGGTGGCCTACAGCAGCGTCAGCCACCTGGGGTTCGTCATGCTCGGGATCTTCGCCCTGAACGTCCAGGCCGTCTCGGGGGCCCTCCTCCAGATGGTCAACCACGGCCTCTCCACAGGCGCCCTCTTCCTCCTGGTCGGGATGCTCTACGAGCGGCGGCACACCCGGATCCTCGCGGAGTTCGGCGGCCTGTTCCGGGTGATCCCGGTGTACGGGGGCGTCCTGCTCGTCATCGCCCTCTCCTCCATCGGGCTGCCGGGCCTGAACGGCTTCGTGGGGGAGTTCCTGATCCTGGCCGGGACGTTCCGGTCCTGGCCCCTGTACGCCGTGCTGGGGGCGGCCGGGGTCGTGCTCGGGGCCTGGTACATGCTCTCGATGGTCCAGCAGGTCCTCTTCGGGCCTATCCGGCACGAGGCCAACCGCACCCTCCGGGACCTCACCCTCGCCGAACGGTGCGTCCTGGCCCCGATCCTCCTGCTGGTCGTCTGGATCGGGGTGTACCCCGCCCCGTTTCTCCACCCGAGCGAGGCCTCGGTGAAGGCCCTCCTGGCCCGCGTGGAGCAGGGCGCAGCGGCGGTGGCGCCGGCGGCCGGGGGGGTGGATCCCCGGGCGTACGGGCGGCCGGCGCCCGCTCCCCGCGTGGAGGGGGCGCGGGTGGTGCCCGGCGAGACGCAGGCCCGCGTGACGGGAGGAGAGCGCTGATGCCCCCCCTCGACTGGGCCGCCCTGGCCCCGACGGTCGCGGTGGCGGCCACCGGACTCGCCCTGCTCACGGCTGACCTGCTGACGCCACGGGAGCGGCGCGGGCCTCTGGTCTGGATCCCCCTCCTGGGGTTCGGGGCGGCCGCGGCCCTGAGCGTCCGGCTCTGGGGGGGCGGGGTTCGGGGCGTGGCCGGGATGCTGGTGGTGGACGACACCGCCTGCTTCTTCTACGGGCTCTTCGCCGTCATCGGCATCCTGACTGTTCTCATCTCGGTTCCCTACATCCGCCGGGAGGGGATCCAGTTTGCCGAGTACTACGTCCTCCTCACCTTCGCCGTCCTGGGGATGATGGTGATGGCCTCCTCCGCCGACCTCCTCATGTTCTTCCTCGGCCTGGAGACCCTCTCCGTGACCCTCTACGTCCTGGCGGGGTTCCTGCGGCAGCGGGTCACCTCCAACGAGTCGGGCTTGAAGTACCTGCTGCTCGGGGCCTTCTCCTCGGCGTTTCTCCTGTACGGGGTGGCGTTCCTGTACGGGGCCACCGGCTCCACCAACCTGGAGGCGATCCAGGCGGCGCTGGTCTCCCGATCCGACCCCGGCCCCCTCCCGGCGGTGGGGGTGGGGCTCATCCTGGTCGGCCTGGCCTTCAAGGTGGCGGCGGTCCCCTTCCACATGTGGGCCCCGGACGTGTACGAGGGGGCTCCGACCTCCGTCACCGCCTTCATGATCGCCGGGACCAAGGCGGCGGCCTTCGCGGGCTTCCTCCGGGTGACCCCGGTAGCCGGGATGAGCCTCCAGGGTGCCTGGCCGGAGGTCCTGTGGGTCCTGGCCGCCCTCACCATGGGGGTGGGGAACGTGGCGGCCGTGGCCCAGCGGAACCTGAAGCGGATGCTGGCCTACAGCGGGATCGCCCACGCCGGCTACCTCCTCGTGGCCCTGGTCGCCGGCAGCCCCCTCGGGACGGCGGGGCTCCTGTTCTACCTCCTGGCCTACGCCTTCATGACGGTGGGGGCCTTCGCGGTCCTCATCGCGCTCGGGCGGCGGGGGGAGGAGAACCTGACGCTGAAGGCCTGGGCCGGGATGGGCTACCGGCGCCCCCTCTTCGCCCTGGGCATGGCGATCTTCATGTTCTCCCTCGCCGGGCTCCCGCCCACCGCCGGGTTCATGGCGAAGTTCTACGTCTTCAGCGCCGCGGTGGAGGCCGGCTACATCGGGCTCGCCATCCTGGGGGTCCTTTGCAGCGTGGTCTCGGTCTTCTTCTACCTGCGGGTCGTGGTAGTGATGTACATGCAGGAGCCTGCGGTGGAGCCGGCGGTGGTCCTCCTCTCGCCCGCCACCGCCCTGGCGACCATCCTGAGTGTGGCCGGGACGCTCTACTTCGGCCTCTTCCCGTCTCGCGCCTGGGAGGTGGCGGTCCGGTCGGTGCAGGGGCTCGCGGGGATGGGGGGGTGAGGCTGATGCCGGATCGGCGCGAAGTGGGCCGCCGCGGACCGGGACGGGCCCTCCGGGCCCCCAGGATCCCGGAGCGGACGATCACCAGACTGAGCATCTACCTGCGGTGTCTGGAGGAGGTGCAGGCGAACGGCCTGCGCGCCATCTCCTCGAAGCAGTTGGCGGAGCGGTTCGGGCTGAACTCGGCGCAGGTCCGGAAGGACCTGGCCTACTTCGGCCAGTTCGGGGTCCGGGGCCTGGGCTACTACACCGGGGAGTTGAAGCACAACCTGGAGCGGATCCTCGGCCTCAAGCACGACTGGCACGTGGCCCTCGTGGGGGTGGGAAACCTCGGGTCCGCCCTGTTAGCCTACCCGGGGTTCCAGCGCCGTGGCTTCCGCCTGTCCGTGGCCTTCGACAAGGACCCAGCCAAGATCGGCCGCAAGCACGGGCGGGTCCCCGTTCACCCCGTCGAGCGGATCGGCCCCGTCCTGAAGCGACGGGGGATCCGGATCGCCGTCCTCGCCATCCCGGCGGCGGGGGCCCAGGTGGTGGCCGACCAGCTCGTGGCTGCCGGGGTGAACGCCATCCTGAACTTCGCTCCCACCCAGCTCACCGTCCCGCGCGGCGTCAAGGTCCAGAACGTGGACCTCTCCGTTCTTCTCAAGACCCTCGCATTCCACACCAACCGGACCGACCCCGGCGAATCAGCCCGCCCGGAATAACCTCGCCGCCAGACCCCTTGACACGTTTGGTGTGGCGTGGTAGTTTTTTGGTAAGACTAAGTTCTTGTTTTGGTGAATCCAATATGATTCTTAGTCAGGCCATCGAGGACTATCTAAAGACGATCTACCTGCTCAGCCAGGCCGGCGAGGTGACGACCTCCGCCATCGCCCTCAAACTGAAGGTCTCGGCGCCGTCCGTTACAGGCATGGTTAAGAAGCTGGCCGAGATGAAGCTGCTCCGCCACACCCGCTACCAGGGGGTCGAGCTGACGGCGGCGGGCGAAAAGGTCGCCCTGGAGGTGATCCGCCACCATCGCTTGCTGGAACTCTACCTGAAGGAGGCACTGGGCTACTCCTGGGACATGGTTCACGATGAGGCGGAGAAGCTGGAGCACGTGATCTCCGAGGAGTTCGAGGACCGGATCGCGGAGGCGCTGGGCTGGCCCGAGACCGACCCCCACGGCCATCCCATCCCCACGAAGGAGGGGGTGATCCCACCGGTCGCCGTCCGGGAGCTGGTGGAGGTGGAGGCCGGGCAGTCCGCGACCGTCCGCCAGGTGAGCGACCGGGACCCCGGGATGCTCCGATACCTGGGCAGCCTGGGGTTCTTCCCGGGGGCCACGGTCCAGGTTCTGGCGAAGGCTCCCTTTGAGGGACCCCTGCGGGTCCGGGTGGGGGAGGCGGAACATGCGGTCGGGCGCGAGTTGGCGAGGCACGTTTTCGTGAGCGCGGGGGCGCCCGGCGAGGCGCGGCCTGGACGAACGGAGCTCACGCGAGGGGACGCATGAAGCGCGCATGGAATTTGATCATGAAGCCGCTCTCCCGGCGGGGTTTCCTCTTCGGGGCCGGCGCCGGATCGGTGGGCCTGCTGGGGCATCGGCTGGTGCGGCGGGCGGAGCGCCTCCCGTCCCTGCTCGCCCCGGCAGCGGCCGAGGCGGCGGTGGGGGGGGCGCACGCGGGGCAGTACGACGCGGCCCACGGGGCCGCCGGGCCCGCCGGTCGGGTCGTGAACCCCTGGCCCTCCGGCAAGGGCATGGACCCGATGAGGTTTTTAACTACCTTCGATACCGGGACCGTCACGCGACTGCCCAACGGGAAGATCCAGCGGGAGTACCGGCTCACGGCCCTGGACGCGGACGTCGAGGTGGCCCCGGGAGTCCGGTTCCCCGCCTGGACCTACAACGGCACGGTCCCGGGCCCGACCCTTCGCTGCACCGTGGGAGACCT
>JBOHQK010000055.1:0-9000 GCA_050732195.1 Methylomirabilales bacterium (SeqCode) | reverse complement strand
CGCCGCGGGGGAGGCGCCAGTGAAGGCCACCATGCCCCTGGGGGACTTCCTGGTCGCTTACCTGAAGCGGATCGGTGTGGAGCGCCTCTTCGGCATCCCGGGAGACCTCGTCCTGAACCTCTTCCTCCGCTTCGGGAAACCGCGCGGCCTCCCCATCGTCACCCTCTCCCATGAGCCCGGCGTCGGATTTGCCGCCGACGGGTACGCCCGCAGCACCCGGCGCCTCGGTGTCATCTGCGTCACCTACGGGGCCGGCGGCCACAACATGGTGAACCCCATTGCCGGCGCCTTCTCCGAGAAGGTCCCCCTCCTGGTGCTGAGCGGCGGGCCGGGGGAGGAGGAGCGGAAGCTCGGGGCCCTGATCCATCACCAGGCCAAGGAGATCGAGTCCCAGTTCCGCATTTACCAGGAACTGACCTGCGCCGCCGCCGTCCTGGATGATCCCCGGACCGCCGCCGAGGAGGTGGACCGGGTCGTCCGGGCCATCCATCACCACTACCGGCCGGGCTACCTGGAGATCCACCGGGACGCGGTGGAGAGACCCATCCCGGTCCCGGCAGCCCTGCGGCGCTGGGACGGGACCTTTCCCCCCCGGCGGGCCGACCGGCAGCGGGTGGCCGAGGCGGTCCGGGAGACGGCGGCCTGGCTGAACCGGGCCAGGCGGCCGGTCGTCATCGCGGGGGTGGAGGTCCAGCGCTTCGGCGTCCGGAAGGAACTGGTCGCGCTGGTGGAGCGTCTGGGGATCCCCTGCCTGACGACCGTCCTGGCCAAGGGGGTCTTCCCCATGGACCACCCGCAGCACATGGGGATCCACATCGGGCCCCTGAGCCACCCGGCCATCCGGAGGCGCGTGGCGGCGGCGGATCTCGTCCTGTACCTCGGGGCATTCCTCACAGACGTGGACCTGGGCAACCAGCCCCTGACGATCGCCCGGCACCGATCCATCTGGGCCATGGACGACCGGGTGGAGATCTCCTTTCACTCCTACGCGGACGTGCCCCTCGCTGATTTCGTTCGCGGCCTCCTGAAGACGCCCCTGCGGGCCCACCCAGAGCGCGTGACCTACTGCGACAACCTCCCCCCGCCCAGAAAGGGAGGCGACGGGATCACGGTGGCCGAGGTTCTCCAAGAGGTGAACCGCTTCCTCCGGGGACGGCGGGATTACCTGGTGACGGCCGACTCCGGCGACGCCATCTTCGGCGGGCTCGAGATCCGGATGAGCGGCATGGCCGCGTACCTGGCCCAGGGCTACTACGCCTCGATGGGGTTCGCCGTCCCCGGGGCCCTCGGGGCGCAGATGGGGACGGGACTCCGTCCGTTGATCCTGTGCGGCGACGGCGCCTTCCAGATGACGGGCTACGAGATCGCCCACGCTCCCCGCTACGGGCTCAATCCGGTGGTGATCCTCCTGAACAACGGGGGATGGGGGATCTTCCAGCCCCTCGCCGCCCGACCGGACCTCCTGGCGCTCCCCTCCTGGCGGTACGCCGCCCTGGCCCGCCTGTGGGGAGGCGCCGGCTACGAGGCCGGGACGGCATTGGCGCTGCGGGAGGCGCTGCAGGCGGCCGACCGGGAGCGGCGCTTCGTCATCATCGAGGTCCCCATCGCCCCTGGGGACCTCTCTCCCCTGGCGCGCCGCTTCTTCACCGCGCGCCGCGCTCCCCGGCGATCCCGGTGAGCGCGGCGGCTGGACGGCTCCCGCGCGACCCGCTCTGCCGGCGGTCCGGACCGGGGCGGCCGGGGGAGGCCATCCCCAAGACAGCCTGGTAGGGGACACGGGGGGACTTCGGGGGTCAGCGAGGCCGGACCTCTTTCCCCGTGAGTTTGCGCTTGTCGGGCCCCGCGTCGGGGGGCTAGACTGCGACCCATGAGGCCCATCGAGGAGGTCGGCGCAGGACTCGGCCTCTCCCCGGACGACCTCATCCCCTACGGGCGGACGAAGGCCAAGGTCCGCCTGCGGGTCCTGGAGGCGCGGCGGCACGCCCCCCGGGGGAAGTTGGTCGTGGTCTCCTCGATTACCCCCACACCCGCCGGCGAGGGGAAGACCACCACCACCATCGGTCTGGGGCAGGCCCTGGGGCGCCTCAAGCGCCGGGCGGTCATCGCGCTTCGGGAGCCCTCCATCGGCCCCATCATGGGGGTGAAGGGGGGTGGGACGGGGGGCGGGCGCGCCCAGGTCATCCCCCCCGACGAGATCAACCTCCATTTCACCGGCGACCTGCACGCCGTCGCCGCCGCCCACAACCTGCTCGCCGCCGTCCTCGACAACCACCTCTACCACGACAACCTCCTGCGGATCGATCCTCGGCAGATCCTCTGGCGGCGGGTCATTGACATGAATGACCGGGCGCTCCGCCACGTGGTGGTGGGGCTGGGCGGCCGGACGCAGGGGGTGCCGCACGAGGGGGGCTTCCTCATCACCGCCGCGTCCGAGGTGATGGCCCTCCTCTGCCTGGCGGAGGACCTGGCCGACCTGAAGGAGCGCCTGCGGCGCATCCTGGTGGCCTTCACATACGACGGGGAGCCGGTCCTGGCCGAGGCCCTCAAGGTGGAGGGGGCGATGACCGCCCTGCTCCGGGAGGCGCTCCAGCCCAATCTGGTCCAGACCCTGGAGGGGACGCCGGCCCTGGTGCACGGAGGCCCCTTCGCCAACATCGCGCACGGCTGCAACAGCGTCCTCGCCACCAAGATGGCCCTGGCCCTCGGGGAGCTCTGCGTCACCGAGGCCGGGTTCGGGTTCGACCTGGGGGCGGAGAAGTTCTTCGACATCAAGTGCCCCACGGCCGGCCTCAGCCCCGACGCGGTGGTCCTGGTGGCCACCGTCCGGGCCCTGAAGTACCACGGGGGCGTCGCCGTCCGGGAACTGGACCGGGAGGACCTGGGGGCCCTCACGCAGGGATTCCCGAACCTGGAGAAGCACGTGGAGGATACCCGCCTCTTCGGCGTCCCGCTGGTCGTGGCCATCAACCGGTTCCCCTCCGACACCCCGGCGGAGCTGGAGGCCCTCCGGGGGCACTGCGCCACCCTCGGGGTCCCGGCCGCCGTGACGGACGTGCACCGGGAGGGAGGGGCGGGCGGGACGGCGCTGGCGGAGAGCCTGCTAGATCTCCTCAGCACGACCCCGTCCCGGTTCAGGCCCCTCTACGACTGGAGCCTCCCGGTCAAGGAGAAGATCCACCTGATCGCCACCCGGATGTACGGGGCCTCCGCCATCTACTACACCCGGCGCGCCGAGCGGGACATCGAGCGCATCGAGAAGTTGGGGTACAGCGGGCTCCCCATCTGCATGGCCAAGACCCCGCGGTCCCTCTCGGACGACCCGACCCTGCGGGGGCGGCCCGAGGACTTCACCGTGACCGTGGACGAGGTGGGGATCGCGGCGGGGGCCGGCTTCCTGGTCCCCATCACGGGCGAGATCATGACCATGCCGGGCCTCCCGAAGCGCCCGGCGGCGGAGCAGATTGACGTAGACGAGGCCGGCAACATCGTCGGCCTCGCCTAGGGGGACCGCGGCCGCCGCGTGGCAGCGCAGGTCCCCGCTGGTCTCTTCCCCTGCAATCCTCCAGGAGGGACGTCATGCGCAGATGCCATCGGGGAATCGTTGCTGGTCTGCCCGGGAAGTTGCTGGCCTGCTACCTGGTCGTCGCCACAGCCCTGCTCGGGGCCCCTCCCCGGGAGGCGGCCGCCGCCCTCGTCCCCACCGCGCTCGCCGCGGCCGAGCAGGGCACGGGGCGCGCGGAGGATCTCGCCCGCCTCCAGAGCCTGCTCGAGCGGAAGGTAGTGGCCCAGCGGCTCGCCGACCTGGGCCTCTCCGCGGAGGAGATCCGGGCCCGCCTGGAGGCCCTGGACGATGCGCGCCTGCACGAGCTCGCAGAGCGCATGGACGGCCTGCTGCCGGCGGGGGACGCCACCGGGGTCGTGGTGGCGCTGCTCGTCGTCGTCCTCCTGGTCGTGCTCATCTTCTACCTCATGGACAAGAAGATCATCATCACGCGCCCCGAGCCCGCAAAGCGCTGAGGCGCAGGCGGAGGGCAGATGCCCGGGCGGAAGGTGGTGGCGGGGATCATGCTGGTGGGGCTGCTCCCGCGGTGGCCGACCCCCACGCCCTACGAGATCCTGGAAGCCTGATGGACCCGGCGCGCCTCGAGCAGTTCAAGAAGATCGCGGAGCAGTACCCCGACGACGAGGTAGCCCGGTACGGCCTCGGGTCCCTGTATCTTCACCTGGCGCGGTACGCCGAGGCCGAGGTGGAGTTCCGGGCGGCCATCGCCATCAAGTCCAACTACACCGCCGCCTACCGGGGCCTCGGGAGGGCATTGGAGAACCAGGGGAAGATCGAGGAGGCCATCGCCACCTACCGGCAGGGCTGCGAGGTGGCAACCCAGACCGGCGACCTGCAGACCAAGAAGGAGATGGAGGTCTTCCTCAAGCGGCTCGCGACGGAGTGACGGGCGCGTCAGCCCTAATTGCCGGTTGACAAGGAAACCCTGGAAGAGAGGATGTAGGATTCGTGTAAACCGAAAGATCTCCTAACGGTCGCGCTAGCGTATTGGTCCCTTAGGTTGTTCGCCGGGCCCTTGGCGTGAAACATGCCCGCGGAGAATGTGCAATTGTTCCTCTACCTCCGGAAAATTGGGCTGGCGCTTGAGTACCTTCTCAAACATCGCCACCGCCTCTCGCGGCCTTCCCATGTCGCTGTAGACATAGCCGAGATGATAATACGCCTCCCAATAGTCCGGGTTTAGGCGAACCGAGGCTTCGAGGACATCGGCCGCCCGGGTTTTATTGCCTTGGTAGCTTAACGCCCATCCGAGCTGCTGGTAGGCAGCATACGTTGGCCGTCGCCCGATGACATAATCTAAGAGCGCAATCCCCTCTTCGTACTGACCCCCAACGGCCATTGCCCCACCCGAGTAGAGCGCGAAGTCATAGGCGTTCGGGTAGATCTTGAGGTACTCATGCATAGCCCTGCTCGCCTGTCTCCACCTCTGATGATCTAGATAAAAGCTAATAAGGTTTTTCCATGCTTCCGAAGCAGTTGGGGCAAGCTTGAAGATCTCCCGGCTGTACTTTTCCTCGTCCCGCTCAATACCCACTACCCAGGGAATCTTAAAATACCCCTCGCGGGTCTGCACGAGGACCGGCTCCCCCGACCACAACGTCCACCACTCTCGCCCCTGCAACAGAAGCCGCTCCGTCTGCCCTGGATACTTCCACGAGGCCAGATCCACCCACGCAACTGGGATAGGCACTCCAATATCGATTTCCCCACCCGTAATCTTCAGGACTGTTGATTCCCGGTCCACAGGAAGAGAACGATCCAGCTTGCCGTTGGCGAATACTAGCAGGCTATAATAGACGAAGATACGAATCAGCAGATTTGCTCCCCATTCGATCCGACCAAACACCCCTCGAGCCACATCATTGCCCAGGAATCTTCCGAGGAGATGATTCATCAACAGAAGAAAGCTCAGAACAACCAATGCCACGCTGATCCATGGAAGGACCAAAAAGAGCAGCCGGCTTGGCACCCGATATGCCATCTGGACAGACAGAGCCCACAAGCAGAGGAAGACCACGAGGGTGTACTTCAGTGTCAAGTAATTCCAGACATTCTTCCAGGCCACTCGCAGCCACACCGGGATCATCAGAATCATTTCTCCCGAGGGAGATTTTTCAAGGTATATGGGAGAAGATGCTGCGCCTGGGCATTGCGCGGGTCCTCAGCGAGGACTCTCTGAAAACATTTCGCTGCACGCTCAAACTCCGAGACAACATGGTAAAGGGTGCAAAGCTGGCTGAACTCATTGACGTTCCTCTCACCGTACGTGAACGCGGCTTCATATTCTTTGACGGCCTCGCGATAGCGTCCCTTGGAGTTATGGATATGGGCAAGGCCGATGTGAGCCGCCGGCCGGAAGGGATTAATTGAAAGGGCTTTGTGGTATGCGGTGATTGCCTCTTCTGCCTTGCCCAGTTCGTTGAGACTGTGCCCCATCCCCTCATAGAGAGACGGGTTCAGGGGCTCCAACAGAATGGCCTTGCGATAGTATTCCAGGGATCGTTCGTCATCCCCGATAAAGCCGTAAGCGTAACCAAGGCGTTCAAGCGCTCTGACATTCTTGGGATTATTTTCCAGCGCTCTCTGGTGGAGACTTATTGCCTGAGGGATATCACCGAGCTTTTCCACCAGGACATCATCCAGGTGATTGGTATAAAAGGGATCCTGAGGTGCTGCCTCAAAGGCTGCCTTAATCATTCGATACTGATTCAGTATGTCCCCACGGCTGGAGTAGAGGGCGGCCGCCCAGCGGAGGGCCTCTGCATGTTTGGGATCGAGTTCAATTGCCTTCAGGAAGGCGTTGAGCGCCTTTTCCCTCTTTTCTTCCTTGGCGTAAATCACGCCCAGGGTCAGGTGCGCATCAGGGGGCCGGTCCCCTGAAGCAATGGCCTTCTTGGCGTAGGCGACCGCTATCCTTCCATTGGAGGGATCAAAGACTCGAAGATAGCGGTAATAGTGGGCAAGCAGGCAAAGCGGTTTCCCTTCCTTTGGAAGCCGGGCCAGATTGCCCATGGTCTGCAAGGCCCTGAGAAAAGAGGTGATACGCGACTCAATGCGGTTGGTCCGCAAGGCCTGGTTGAGGGAGTCGATCGCCTTCCCATAGGCGCCGGAGCGAGCCTGGGCTACCGAGGAGAGGAGATGGGCATCGTACTGGTCGGGCGCTGTTTCGAGGATACGTTCGAAGATACCGAGGGCCTGATCGGGGGCATCCTTCTCCAGAGCGATCTCCCCCAGGGTGAGTAGCGGGCCAATGGCCGAAGCATCTTTCTCAAGCGCCTTTCGGGAAATTTCTTCTGCCGCTTGAAGGTCGCCCCGGAGGAGCGCGTCCCAGCCGGGATCGGCCGCCGTTTTCTCTTTCTGATAAAGCTCCCGGAAATGGGCCCGATAGGCCCTCGCCGCCCCGGTATAATCTCCCACCATGTAGAATGCCAAGCCCTTCGTCCCCGAAAGGGACGGCTGAAAAAATCGTTCGTCCATCTGCGAAATTTGCTGGCGAACCAAGACCCAGAGAACCAGGATTGCCACGGCGAGAATGACACGCCCTCGACGACTGATTGTGATGCGAGGAATCTTCATGGCCTGGTGAGACGTCTTCCAGCAACCAGTGCGACTATCCCCATAGCGAAAACCGCAGGCCGGGTGGCCTGCGGTTTCGCTCGTCGAAGGGGGCGGCTAGGAGCGCCGCCCCACCGCATTCTGGGAGATCCAGCCCATCCGCCTGCCCGTGGGGTCTGCCACCTTGAACCAGCCCCCCCGGACATCCAGGAAGCGGAGCTCGGTCCCTTGCTTCAGTTCCGCCACGACGTTCGCCTTCGGGTCGGGCGCCTCGCGCAGGTTGGCCTGAGCGGCCGCCACCCGGAACGGGAGGAGGGCGCTGAAGGGGACGGTCCCGCTCACATTGTTCCCGTCAGGGGCCGCCTGGACCGCATCCCGGCCGACCCAGGCGACCTGCCCACCTCCAGGGATCCAGACCCGCACCCAGTTGCCCTGGACATCGAGCCTGGCCACCCGGTCGCCCATGCGGAGTGCCCCGGCCGACTTGGCCTTCGCGTCGGGGCCCATCTTCGGTACCACGTTCGACTTGGCGATGACGAGGGTGGGGAGCTCCGCCGCCGCCACCCCGTCCGCAGAGACAGGGTTGCTGGCGAACCAGCCGGAGACCGTCCGCTTCGTGCCATCCCATGCCTGCTGGGTCTGGGCGCACCCCCCGGCCATTGCCAGGGCGAGGGCGGCCAGCAGCAGGGCGCTGAACCGTCGAATCATCCTTCCGCCTCCTTTCCCGGCGAGCCGTTGGCCGCCGCCGGGGGGAACCCGGAGCAAGCGGGATGCCAGGGGGGTCCCATTCCCGCAGATGCCACCAGCGGGGCGGTTCTCCCTGGGGCCAGGCCCTCTCCCGGCCGGGGGAGCCCCCCGGCCGTTACGAAATCCCTCCTTGACGGAACCCCGCTCCCCCTTTCGGCTTAACTTCACCCTCCTCCCCTGCGTGAATAGCGCGGCGATCAAGCCTGTCAACCCTGAGCCCATGCCCGACCCGCGCCAGCCCACCTGGGCGGCCTTAGCGGGCGCCGCCTGGGCCGGTACCGGTTCATGGTGGACGCAGGCTTCGGGGCGGATCCCGTGGGGCTCACCGCCATCGCGGAGGCGGCGGGGATGGTCCGGGGCTTACGGCAGGGGCACCGCTGCTGTCCGCGGCGGCGGGAGGGGGTCGGCGGGGTAAGCGGAGGGGGGGCTGGCCCGCGAGGAGACCGGGCCCACCGAAGGCTAGAACGCGGTCCCATTCTCCGCGGGGAAGGGGAGGACCGCGGACGCGGGCGGCTCCGGAGGTGGCGGCGCCTGCATCGCTGCATCGGCGTTCGCCTGCGCCGCTCGCGCGAAGCCGTAGCGGAGTAGCGCCCGAGTGGCCAGCTCCCGCTGGACGCTGTTTCGCGCTTTCAGGACCACCACCATCAGGTGGCGGTCGTCCTTGCGGGCAGTGGCGATCAGGCTGAACCCCGCCTCCCGCGTCCAGGCGGTCTTGACCCCCTCGACCCCGGAGTTATCGTGCAGGAGACCGAGGTAGCGGTTGCGGGTGATATTCCGGTGATGGAAGCTCCTGCGGGCGAGGAGGTCCAGGGCCAGCGGGTAGTCCTCGAAGAGACGGAGGGCCAGGGCAGCCATGTCCCACGCGGTGCTCCGCTGGTCGCGGGAGGGGAGGCCGTGGGCGTTGGAGAAGTGGGTCTCCGTCAGGCCCAGCTCGGCGGCCCGCTGGTTCATACGGGCGACGAACTCCTCCTCCGTCTCCGCCAGGTATTCGGCGACCGCCACGCTGGCGTCGTTGGCCGAGATGACCGCCACGGCCTCCAGGAGTTTCCCGAGGGGGAGCCGCTCCCCCTTCCGGAGAGGGACGCGGGAGGAGGGGGTGCGGGCGGCCCGGGGGCTCACCGACACCTCGTCCTCCA
>JBOHQK010000054.1:0-5027 GCA_050732195.1 Methylomirabilales bacterium (SeqCode) | reverse complement strand
CCGCGAGCCGGCGGCCCTGGAGCAGGCTCGTGAGCCGGGGGCTCACCACCAGACGGGTCGTCAGGGGGGGCAGGGACGCCCGGAGGCGGCCCAGCTCGTCCAGGCGCCGGGCCCCCTCGAGCAGCAGAGCTTGGGCCCCCTCCGTGATGGCCGCCCCGGGGGGTACCTGCGGGTCGCCGAGCTCGAACTGGAAGAAGCCCTCGGTCCAGCCGAGGAGCTGGTAGAAGGCTCCCTCCCCCGCGTACCGGCCCAGCACCGCGCCGACGATCCGCCCGCCCCGGAAGTGGACCGCTCCCCGCCGTTCCTTGGTGAGGATCTCCAGCGTGCCGCTCTTCTGCTCCAGTTCCAGGAACTGCACGACGCTGGAGAGGCTGAGGTCCGCCAGTCGGCCGCTGAGCCCCTTGCTCCGGGCCGCAGCCCGCAGGGCCTTCCTGACCCGCGCCACCACCTCGGGGGGGTGGAAGGGCTTCGTGATATAGTCCTCCGCCCCCATCTCGAGCCCCTCGACCCGCCGCTCCACCCGGCTATCCCCTGTCAGGAAGATGATGGGGATGTCGCGGGTCCGGGGCTGCTGCTTCAGGGCCTTCGCCACCTCGAACCCGTCCTGGTCTGGCATCACCAGGTCCAGGAGGATCAGGTCGGGGGTCTGTTCCTCCGCCTGCCGGAGCGCGCTCCCCCCGTCTCGGGCGTACAGGAGCTGGGCATCGAGCCCCGCCAGGCACTCCGTGAGGAGCTCGGCGAAGAACCGCTCGTCGTCCACGATGAGGATCTTGGCCCGCGCCATCCTTGCCCCCCGCCTCCCGCCGGGGCGGTTTCCCGATACCACGGCCCCGGAGACCTGTCAACGCCACTCTCCCCTTGACAGGCCCGCCCCCCTCCGGTAGAAAGGGGCACACCAACATCGGGGCTGGGTGCCGGGAAAATGGTGCGCCGGGCGACCGGCAAAGCCATTGCTGCCCCGCAACTGTGAGCGGCGTTGAAATCTGCAGCGAAGCCACTGGCCCTTCCCGCTGCGACGGCGGGGGGGCCGGGAAGGCGCAGAGAGTAAGCGGAGCCGCGAGCCAGGAGACCGACCCAGCCCCTCGGGTAGGCGTGGCCTTCCGAGGGGAAAGGCCGCCACCGCGTGCGCCATGCCCGACGCGCCTTCCCCGGCGCGTCGCGCGTTTTGGGCCGGGGGCGCCCTGACCTCTTGCCAGGTCAGGGCGCTTTGCTTTTCTGGAGGGTTGCGTGGGCCGGGTGCTGGTGGCCGGGACGGGGACCGGGACGGGGAAGACGACGGTCTGCCTCGCCCTCGCGGCGGCGCTCACCCGCCGGGGCCTCCCCGTGGCCCCCTTCAAGGTGGGGCCCGACTTCATTGACGCGGCGCACCTCGCGGCAGTGGCGGGGCGGCCCGCGCGGGCCCTGGACCCCTGGATGACGTCGCCAGACTGGGTGCGGGCCTGCCTGGCCCGGCACCGGCCGCCGGGGGGGCTGGCCCTGATCGAGGGGATGATGGGGCTCTTCGATGGGGTCGGCGGGGCCGATGACCGGGGGAGCGCCGCGGAGGTGGCCCGCCTCACGGGAACGCCGGTCCTCCTGGTCCTGGACGCCCAGGGGATCGCCCGGTCTGCCGGGGCCCTCGCCCTCGGATTCGCCCGGTTTGACCCCGCCCTCTCCCTAGCGGGGGTCATCTTCAACCGCGTGGGCGGGGCCTCCCACCGGGAGACGCTGGTCGGCGCCGTGGCCCCCCTGGGCTTGCCGGTCCTGGGGGCCTTGCCCTGGGATCAGGCGCTGGCGATCCCGGAACGGCACCTCGGCCTCCTCACTCCCGAGGCGCGCGCCCTCCCGCCGGAGCAGGTGGCGCGCCTGGCCTCTGCCGCGGAGGCCCACCTGGACCTCGAGCGGATCCTGGCTGTGGCCGAGGCAGCCCAGCACCTGCCGGTCTCCTCGGATGGGCCGGCGCCGCCGCCCGGGCCCGCGGTTCGGATCGGTCTCGCGCGGGATGCGGCGTTCTCCTTTTACTACCAGGACAACCTGGACCTGCTCGAAGCCGCAGGGGCGGTCCTGGTCCCCTTCAGCCCCCTCGCCGGCGAGAGGCTGCCGGCCGGTCTCGGCGGCCTCTACCTCGGAGGGGGCTACCCGGAGGCCGAGGCTGAGGGACTGGCCTGCAACAGCGCCATGCAGGAAGACATCCGGGAGGCCGTGGCCTCCGGGCTGCCCGTCCTGGCCGAGTGCGGCGGCTTCATGTACCTGTGCCGGGCCATCGAGGACGGGACCGGCCGCCACCACGAGATGGTTGGGATCTTCGACGCCGTGATCCGGTTCCCGGGGCGGGGGACGCTGGCCTACGGCGCCGTGGACCTGGCGCACCCTTCGCCCCTGGGCCCCGCGGGGCTGACCCTCCGGGGCCACGAGTTCCACGCGTCGTCCCTGCTCGAGGCGCCGACCACCTGCGCCCATGCCTACCGCGTCCGCCGCCTCCCGGCCGGCGGACCCGAGGCGGAGGGGTATCTCGTGGGCAACGTCCTCGGGTCCTACCTGCACCTGCACTGGGGCTCCTGCCCGGAGGCGGCCCGCCACTTTGTGGCGGCCTGCCGGTCGCACGCTGCCTCCCCGCAGGCCGCTCTTTCTGCCGGGGCGGGAGGCGTACCGTGACCCAGCAGCGGGCCCGGGCGCTGATGGTCCAGGGAACCGCCTCGGGCGTGGGCAAGAGTGCGGTTGTTACGGGCCTCTGCCGGCTCTTCCGCCGGGAGGGAATCCGGGTCGCTCCCTTCAAGGCGGTCAACATGTCCCTGAACGCCGGTGTTACCGCCTCCGGTGGGGAGATGGGGCGGGCGCAGATTGTCCAGGCGGAGGCAGCCGGCCTCTCTCCCGATGTCCGGATGAATCCCATTCTCCTCAAGCCGGTCGCCGGGAAGGGCATGCAGGTCATCGCCCGGGGGGCTGCCGTGGGCCTGCTCACGGCCGACGAGTTTGGGGCACGCAGGGCGTGGGCGTGGGCGGTCATCCAAGATGCCTACCGGGAACTGGCCGCCACGCACGATTTGCTGATCCTGGAGGGGATGGGGGGACCGGCCGAGGTCAACCTCCGGGAGGCCGACCTGGCCAACATGCGCGTCGCCGCGCTGGCCGGGGCGCCCGTCCTGCTCACCGCGGACATGGCATTTGGCGGGGCCTTCGCCGCCCTCCTGGGGACCTTCATGCTCCTGCCCCATGACGAGCAGGCCCGCGTGGCCGGCTTCGTCCTGAACCGGTATGCGGGGGAGCGCTCCCTTCTCACGCCGGCCATCGCCGACCTCACCAGGCGGATTAGCCGACCGGTCCTCGGGGTCCTGCCCTGGCAGGCCGGGTTGGCCCTTCCCGAGGAGGACTCCGCCAGCCTCCGCGCACCCTCCCCCAGGCCAGGCGCCCCGCTGCGGGTCGGTCTCGCCTGGCTCCCCCACCTGTCCAACTTCGACGAGTTCGGCCCCCTCACCCGGGAGCCGGACGTGGCGCTCACCTACCTCCGCCTTCCGGAGGAGGTTCCCCGCTGCGATGCCGTCATCCTGCCGGGGAGCAGGGCAACTGCCGCGGACCTGGCCCACCTCCGGCGGTGCGGGCTGGCAGAGGCCATCCGGACGTTCGCGGAGGGGGGCGGACACGTGGTGGGCATCTGCGGCGGGTACCAGATGCTGGGCCGGCGCCTCCGCGACCCGGAGGGCGTGGAGGGCGGGGGGGAGGCCGAGGGTCTGAACCTGTTGCCCGTGGAGACGGTCTTTGCGGGGGAGAAGGTGACGCGGCTTATCCGCGTCTCGGCCTCTCCCCTGCTCGGCCCCGAGGGGCCGGATGGGATTGTCGGGTACGAGATCTACCACGGGCGCAGCCGGGTGGAGCCCGGGACCCCGCCCGCGCTCCTGACGGCCTCGGGGGAAGCCGAGGGGGCCCGCAGCCCGGACGGGCGCGCCTGGGGGAGTGCGGTCCACGGGCTCTTCCAGGACGACCGCTTCCGCCGCGCCTGGCTCAACACCCTCCGGGCCGGGCGGGGCCTGCCCCCCCTCCCGCCCCGCACGGAAGACCTGGACGCCATCTTCGACGGCTGGGCGGACTGCGTGAAGGCCCACTCAGACTGGCCGCGCATCCGGCAGCTCGCGCTGGAACAATGAGACGCCTGGTCGGCCTGGCGCTGATTACCCTGCTCCTCGGCCTCGGCGTCCCGGCCCGCGCGGCTCCGGTCCGGGACATGACGGGGCGGGAGGTGGAGGTCTCCCGCACCGTCACCCGGGTCGTCTCGCTCGCGCCGAGCCTCACCGAGATCCTCTTCGCCCTCGGGGCGGGCGACCTGACTGTGGGGGTGACGGACTTCTGCGACTACCCGCCCGCGGCGGCGGTCAAGCCGAAGGTCGGGACGGTTCTCGCGCCGAACCCGGAGGTCATCCTGGCCCTTGAGCCCGACCTGGTGCTGGCCACCACCGATGGGAACCGGCAGGAGACGGTTCTCCTCCTGGAGCGCCTCGGGCTCCCCACCTTCGTCGTCCGCCCGGAGGGCCTGGACGGCATCTACGCCAGCATCCGGTCGGTGGGCCGACTCCTCGGCCGGCCGACCCGCGCCAGCGCCCTGGTGGAGATCATGCGCTCCCGGGTCGCCTGGGTGGCGCGGCAGGTGAGGGGGCGTCCGCGGGTGCGGGTCCTCTACGTCCTCTGGCCGGACCCGCTGATCACCGCCGGGCGGGGGAGCGTCATTGACGCCCTCATCGCCGTGGCCGGGGGGGAGAACGTGGCCGGGGGAATCGCGCTCCGCTACCCGCGCCTGGGCCTGGAGGAGGTGCTGCGGAGGGACCCGCAGGTGATCCTCCTGGCCGGGATGGGCTCCCGCCCCCTCAGGCCGGAGGCGGTCCGGGGATGGGAGGGGTGGCAGGTCCTCTCCGCCGTGCAGGCCGGAAAGGTCCGGAGCCTGGACGGGGATCTGCTGCACCGCCCCGGTCCCCGGATCGTGGAGGGGCTGGAAGCGATGGCCCGGGCCCTCCACCCCGACGCGTTTCCCCCCTCTTCCCAGGAGGCCGGTCAGTGAG
>JBOHQK010000053.1:0-2307 GCA_050732195.1 Methylomirabilales bacterium (SeqCode) | reverse complement strand
ACCGGTCGTAGACGGTGGCCCGCTCGTGCTGGAGCGGGGTCGGGCAGTAGCAGGTCTCGGTCCAGTGGACCTCCTCCCCCACGCAGACGGCGCGACGCATGCTGGCCACGATCTCCGGTCCGTCGGGCCGCTGCCGCGCCACGCTCCCGTCCGCGAGGATGCGGTAGAGTTCAGCCGCCACGCCGGGACGCAAGCGCGCCCGCACCCGGTAATACACGGTGCCTCCTTCTTCCTGCCGCGCCCTCCCCAGGTACCGCGGCTGCGGCCCCGGCGATTATAGCGGAACGGGGCGGCGGCGGGCCACTGCCTGTCGGCTTTTTCCCTTGACCCTCCGGCTAGTTCGGCTAGACTGAGGGCGCTCGACGAACGTGGCGTTAACCCTCCCGTACCCCTCCCCGTCGCGGCTGCACCCGGCAGGGGGTATCGCCCATCCCGCGGAGCCCGCTCCCCCGAGGGCCCCGGCACGGTTCCTCCCTCCGCCGGGCGAGCCTCCGGACGAAGGGCGCGGCCGCCGCGGAGTCCGGTCCCCGGCCGGCGCCCCGCCGGGCGGAGGGAGCTTCCCGGAACCCGAAGTGGAGAGGAGACACAGACGATGGCCTACGAATGGAAGCTGAAGCCGCGGCCCTACTCGGACGAGGAGGCCAAGAAACTCCTGACCAGCGTGATCAGCCCCGAGACGACCGACTGGCACTACAACACGCACCACAAGGGGTACGTGACCGCCCTGAACAACATCGAGAAGGGCCTGGAGGCGGCCGACCGGGCGGCGGCCAACGGCAACTACAGCATCATCGGGGAGCTGAAGCGGCGCTTCACCTGGAACCACTCCGGAACGCTGCTGCACGACGTCTACTGGGAAGTCGTGGGGGGCGATGGGGACCCGAAGAAGGGATCCGACGTGCTGCGGGCCATCGAGAAGGAGTTCGGCACCTTCGACGCCTGGAAGGCGGACTTCAAGGCGGCGGCCATCTCGGCGAAGCTCTCCGGCTGGGCCCTCCTGGTCCACGATAGCCTCATGTCCGGGCGGCTCCTCAATGTTCTCGTGGACGAGCACCAGTACGGCGCCATCTGGGGCGGCATCCCGCTGGTCGCCTGCGACGTCTTCGAGCACGCCTACTACCACAAGGACGGGCCTGGCCGGGCGAAATACATCGACAACTTCATCGCGCACTTGCACTGGGGCCGGATCAACGAGCGCTTCCGCAAACTGATCCGGTAGGCTGCCTCCCGGCGACGGAGGGGAAGAAGCCGTCTCGGGCACCTCCTCCGCGGGACCCCCCTCCTGGAACACTACGGCCCCGCGCCCTCCGGGCCGCGGGGCCGTTTTCTCTCCGGGGCCAGTTTACCCCTTGGGCTCGAGCGCCACGTACAGGTAGGCGTCCCCCCGCTTGATCAGGAGGAGGTTCACCGCCCCCTTCTCGATCTTCAGAGTCCGCCGGTACTCCGGGAGCGCGCGGACCTCCGTCCGGTTCACCTCCGCCACCAGGTCCCCCGCCCGCAGGCCCGCGGCCGCCGCCGGCCCCCCCTCCTGGACCGCGGCCACCACCAGCCCCTCCTGCTCTTTCACCTTGAACTTCTTCGCCTTGTCGGCGTCGAGCTCCTCCACCGTCAGGCCCAGCGCCGCCTCCGCGCGCCGCTCCGGCACCGGCGCCTCGGCCGCCGCCTGCCGGAACTCCCCGACCGTCACCGTGAGGGTCTGCAGGGCGCCGCCCCGCAGGACCTCCACCTCTACCGCCGCCCCCACCGCGGTCAGGCTGACCGCTCGCTGAAGCGCGGCCACGTCCTTCACCGGGGTACCGTTCAACTTCAGGATGAGGTCCCCCCGGCGGATCCCGGCCGCCTCGGCCGGCAGCCGGGGCATGACGTTGTTCACCAGGACGCCGTCGGTCTCCTGCCGGCCCAGCGCCCGGGCCACGGCCGGGCTCAGGCTCTGGACCCCCACCCCCAGAAACCCCCAGGCCACCCGCCCCCTCTCCTTGAGCGCCGGCAGGACGGTCTTGACCAGGTTCACCGGGATGGCAAAGCCGATGCTCCGATTGGGGATGACGGCCGTGTTGACCCCCACCACCTCCCCCCGGATGTTCACCAGCGGGCCGCCGGAGTTGCCGGGGTTGATGGCGGCGTCGGTCTGGATGAAGTCGTCGAAGGGACCGCTCCCCCCCATTCCCCGCCCCTTCCGACTGACGAGGCCGATGGTGACGGTGGCCTCCAGGCCGAAGGGGTTCCCCACAGCCAGCACCAGCTCCCCGATCTCGACGGCGTCCGAGTTGCCCAGGGGGAGGATCGGAAACGGGCCCCCGTCCACCT
>JBOHQK010000052.1:0-9863 GCA_050732195.1 Methylomirabilales bacterium (SeqCode) | reverse complement strand
GTCCTCCGCTCCCTGGAGACGCTCGAGCCCGAGGTGCAGGTTCCCGAGGAGATTGCGAGGAAGGCGAGACGGGCCATCGACCGGATGCTGGCGATGGTCTGAGCGCCCCTGAAACATTTCTTTTTGGCCTTCAGATTCGGTCGCCATACGGGGCCGGAGAATCGCGACGTTCCGGGAGCCATTTCGCGAGGGGTTTTGACCCGCGCCGCCGGGACCTGATTGACAGGATCCTGGCTGTGAAGTAGCAACCCGCGGCGGGAGGGGGGCCGCCCTGCCCCCCTCCCAGGGAGCCGGGGTGCCCTGCGGGACGCCGGCTTTTCCATTCGGAGCCTGGAGGGGATAAGAGGGAAGGGACTGCTGCACGGCGCGCTGGAAGGGCTGACGCGGGGCATCCAGCAGCTCACCAGCCTGCTGCTGGCGGTCATGACCGCTCTCATCACCTGGCAGGTGTTCGCCCGCTACGCCCTGAACCGCCCCCCTCCCTGCACCCAGGAGATCGCTCTCTCCATGATGGTCTGGTTGGGCCTCGTCGGCGCCAGTTTGGGTGTCCGGGAGGGGATCCACATGGGGGTGGAGATGCTCGCCACCCGGCTCCCTCGGGATGCCCAGCGGGCTGTCGAGCGCCTGGCTGGGGCTCCGCCGCGCCCGTCCTCCGGATGAACCCAACCCAGGTCCTGCTGGGCTCCTTCGCCTCCTGGTTCTCCTCCAATTCCCCACTGGATTCTGCCTTAGCATCGCCGCCCTCCTCGGCGCCTGGGCATCGGACCTGCCGCTGGCCGTCGTGGCCCAGCGGATGGCGGGCGGGATCGACTCCTTCCCCCTCATGGCCATCCCCCAGGTGCTGCAGAAGGCGGTGCGGACCATCGCCATCGTGATGCTCCTCATCGCCTGCGCCAACGCCTTCGGCTGGATGCTGGCCTTCCTGGAGGTGCCGAAGCAGGCCACCCAATTCCTCCTCTCCCTCTCTACCGACCGCAACGTGATCCTGCTCATCGTGAACATCCTCCTCCTGGTTCTCGGTTGTATTATCGACATGGCCCCGATCATCCTGACGGTCACCCCCATCCTGCTTCCGGTGATGCAGCAGATCGGCGTGGACCCGGTGGACTTCGGGGTCATCATGATGATCAATCTGGGGATCGGCCTGGTGACGCCGCCGGTGGGGAGTGCCCTCTTCGCGGGGTGCGCGATCGGGAAGATCCCCATCGAGGGGGTTTTGAAGCCGCTGGCGCTGCTCTTGCCCTTCATGGTGGGGACGCTCTTGCTGGTGAGCTACGTGCCGGCCCTGACCCTGTGGGTCCCCAATCTGGTGATGCCGGTCCGGTGAGCGAAGGGGCGCGGCGGCAGTCCACCCCATGCGGAGGACGCATGAAGTTCCTGGCCCAGTACGCGCCAAAGGAAGGCTACGCGCCGGTCATCCGGCGGGGGAAGGAGGACATCCGGTTCCTGGAACTGGGGATGCTGAACCTCCCCGCGGGGGGGAAGTACCGGAGCAAGAGCGACGGCGAGGAGATCTGCCTGGTCCTGCTAGGGGGCCTCGCCAATGTGAAGGTGGGAGACGTCCGCTTCGACGCGATCGGGGGACGGGCGAACGTGTTCGCGGGGCGGGCCACCGCCGTGTACATCCCCACGGGGTTCAGGTTTTCAGTGGAGGCGGTGAGCCCGGTGGAGGCCGCGCTCTGTCGCGCGCCCAGCGACCTCGCCGGGGAGCCGCGTCTCATCGGCCCCGAAAGGGTGAAGGTGAACATCCGGGGGCGGGAGACCTTCGAGCGGGAGGTCCACGACATCATCGAGCCGGGGTTTCCCGCGAAGCGCCTCCTCGTGGGAGAGACCTTCAGCAAGGCGGGGCAGTGGTCCTCCTACCCACCCCACAAGCACGACCGGGCAGCCTACCCCGAGGAGTCCCGGATGGAGGAGGTGTATCTCTTCAAGCTGGACCCGCCCCAGGGGTTCGGCTTGCAGCGCTTCTACAGCCCGGAACGGGGGGTGGACGAGGCGGTCATCCTCCAGAATAATAGTGTGACTCGCATCCCCTGGGGCTACCACCCGGTGGCCGCCGCCCCCGGCTACCGGCTCTACTACCTCTGGATGCTGGCCGGCGAGGACCGCAACTACGCCCTCGCCGACGACCCCGCCCATGCGTGGGTACGGGAGGGGGAAGGAGCGTCGCCCTGATGAGGCCAGGCCCCTTCTGGCGTGACCGGGATGGAGGTTGTCAGCTACAGGCTAGGGAACCGTGATAACCCAGGACGTTATTTGCATCGGCGGACTAGGGCCGCTGTCCCCGCCGGGCATCGCGCGGGCTGGGCGGGATCTTCGCGACGGCATGGAACTGGCGGCCCAGCGGATCAACGAAGCGGGCGGCGTGCTGGGGAGGCCCTTGCAGCTCCTCTTCGAAGACACGATGGGCACTCCGGCCGCGGGACTGGCCGCGGTCAACAAGCTCGTTTGCGAGGGCGTCCATGCGCTCGCGGGTGAGTTCCACAGCGTCGTCGCCGACACGATAGTGGGGCCGGTGCAGCGCGCCGGGCTGCCGTTCATCTGCGCGTCCGCGACGCTCGACGCGATCACGACGCGCCGCCTCCCCTGCGTGTTCCGCGTCGCGCCGCCCCAGTCCTATGGCTGGCGCGTCTACGCCGACCTTCTTGCCGGCGACGGCTTCCGCCATGTGGTGGCGCTCCAGGAGGAGAACGTCTACTGGAACGCGGGCGCGGAGGTGATCGAGGCTCGGCTGCGAGACTCCGGAATCCGCTTCACGCGCGTGCCGGCCCCGTCCACAACCCGCAGCGCGCCCGTGCTTGTCCAACAACTGGAAAGGATGATGTCGCGCGCTCCGGCGCCTGACGTCGTGCTCCTGCTGATCGGCTACCCGGAGCCGCTGCGATCCGTCGTCGCCGAGCTTCGAATCCGCGGCCTGGTCCCACCGGCGGTGTTCCTCGGGGAGCCCGCGGGACGCACGGTGTTCTCCGACTGGTGGGACGTCGCGGGTAGGGACGTGACCAACGTGCCCTTCCTCGCGTACGCGCGGCCGCAGGAGCTGGCTCCGGAGGGGCACCGCGTCTCGGAGCGGTTCGAGTGGGAGTACGGCCGCGAGCCCACCTTCGTGGCTTTCGAAGGCTATGATAGCGTGCTCGCGCTCGCCCGCGCGATCGACGCGGCGGGAAGCACCGACCCGACACAGGTGTGCGAGGCGCTGCGCCGGGTCGAGATCGGGGCCACGCGCGGCACCGTCGCGTTCTCGACGGAGCCAGAGGGCGTCGTGCACCAACAGTGGCGATGGCCGCCCGTCTGTGTGGTGGCCTACCGTCATCCGCACCAGCGATTTTCAGATGCCGTCCTCCTGTGGGACGGCGAACGGGGTGCCACCGGCGCGAGCCTTCGGCGAGACCCCCAGGGCCGCCTCCCCTAACAGCTCGAGGCCAGGTAGGCGCGCCTGGGCTCGCCCGCTACCCGAAGAAGACCCTGGCGATGTCGTAGAGCCCCATGTCCAGGGTCTTGAGGCGCCTGACGGCGTCGGCGAGGGGGACGGCCACGATTCGGTTCCCCTGGAGGGCGACCATCTTGCCGAAGTCCCCGGCCAGGACCATCTCCACCGCCTTGATCCCGAAGCGGGTGGCCAGGACTCGGTCGAAGGGGGTGGGGGAGCCGCCCCGCTGCACGTGCCCCAGGATGGTGACCCGGGTCTCGATGCCGGTCCGCTTCTCGATCTCCTCGGTGACCACGGTCCCGATCCCCCCCAGCCGGATGTGACCGAAGGCGTCCACCTTGTCGGTGGTGGTGACCTGCACCCCCGAGCCTTTTGCCCTTGCCCCCTCGGCCACCACGACGATGCTGAAGTCCTTCCCGCGGGCCTTCCGCTTCTGGACCAGCTCGCAGACCTCCTCGATGTCGAAGGGGACCTCCGGCACCAGAATGCAGTCGGCCCCGCCGGCGATCCCGGCGACGGTGGCGATCCAACCGGCATGCCGCCCCATCACCTCCACCACCATGACCCGGTGGTGAGACTCGGCGGTGGTGTGGAGCCGGTCAATCGCGTCGGTGGCGGTGGTGACGGCCGTGTCGAAGCCGAAGGTGTAATCGGTGCAGTCCAGGTCGTTGTCAATGGTCTTGGGGATCCCCACCAGCCTCACTCCCTGCTCGGCGAACTTCAGGGCGACGCCGAGGGTGTCCTCGCCCCCCACCGGGATCAGGGCGTCAATCCGGTGCGTCGCGAGATTGTCCAGCACCCGCCGGGGGCCATCCTCCGTCTTGAAGGGGTTGGTCCGGGACGTGCGCAGGATGGTCCCGCCCTTGGGCAGGATCCCGGAGATGTCATCCAGGCCCAGCGGGGTGAGGTTCCCCGTCATCAGGCCGAGCCAACCTTCCCTGATGCCCAGCACCTCCAGGCCGTGGTGCCCCACCCCCTTCCGGACGACCGCCCGGATCACCGCGTTCAGCCCCGGGCAGTCCCCGCCCCCCGTCAGGATGCCGATCCGCCGGATGGCCACCGTAATCCTCCTCCCTGCAAAAAAAGGGCGGGGCGCCGCCGCCGGGCGCCCCGCCGCGAAGCCGCCTGGCCCGGGCTACTCCGCCCGGAACCGGTCCTTGAGCCGCCCCATGATGGCGGGCATGGTGGTGTACTCCATGTCCTCCAGCGGCAGCCGGTGGGGCTGGAACGGCCCGTGCCGCCGCATGTACTCGGCAATCTCGACCGCCTTGGCCCGGGTGCCGTCGAAGGCCGGGTCGTCGAACAGGTCCACGGGGCCGATGAACTTTCCATCGGCGATCTGGTAGCCGGCGGCCACGACCCGCGGCGGGCCGTCGAAGCGGGTCGGGTTGGCCATGTCGAACCGGCACGGCATGAGCGGGCCGTGGTGGGAGCCGCGGTTCCAGCCCTCCACCAGGTGCGGGAAGGCGAAGGCCTCCATCACCTCCCCGACCCCCGGCAGCCCTGCCTGCGCGCGGACGAACATGACCGGGTCGTCCTTCCCGACGTACTTCCCGGCGATGTGGGCGAGCTTCTGCGTGGAGGCGGCCGCCGCCGGCTCCCCATCAATGTGCCGCCGGACCTCCTTGATCGCGTAGCGGTTGACCGCCCCCAGGAACATCAGGAGGTCGTACAGTTCGGCGGGGCAGGAGAGGGTGATGGTGGACGCCTTGACCAGATCCAGCACCACGAAGTCAAACCCCTCGTGCATCTTCGGGTCAATGACCAGTCCGGCGTTGCAGAAGGGGTCCGCGAAGATCCGGTAGAGGGGAAGGTTCCAGGCGCCGGGCGCGCACTTATCAGCCATGAAGACGACGACCGGCTCGCTCGGCCGCTCGACGAACTCCAACTCGGCGACCCCGGGCCCCATCCCCTTCACGTTGCCCGCAAAGGCGTCCACGAGGAGGTCCTGGCCGGCCCCGTACAGGTGGAGCTTCTTCGCCACGCCGGTGCAGGCCATGAAGGTGTCCCAGGCCAGCTTGTGAATTAAGGTGGCCTCCGGTCCCTTCCGGTGGGTCATGATGAGGTTGATGTCATCCCCGCACCGCATGGCCTGCCCGTCAAGGAGTGTCCCCTTCTTCACCGCCTCCTTCAGGCACTCCTGGGCCTTGGCCATCAGGTCCGGGTGGACCCGGTTGTGGCCGACATAGCTCCCGACATCGGCCTTGATGACGCTCAGGGTGAGTTTCTTGGTGTTGGCCATGGCTCCCTCCCTTCACTCGGACTCAAGAGCGTCCAACGAAACCCAGGGGGTCGCGGCAGGTCGGAAGAAGCGGTCGGGCCACGTCTCCGGCCGGGGGCCCGATGCGCAGGGTAACGCTCTTCTACCATAAGAAGCCCGCTCCATTCAAGGGGCAAGCCCCGGCCTGCCCCTTGACACCCCGAGAAACCCTGGGCTAGACTTCGCTCGCTTTCGCCGGTGGGGCGCGCGCCTGAGGCTCTGCGCGCCAGGGAGGGGGGCGTGGAGCGGAACCTGGCCTTGGAGGTGGTGCGGGTCACCGAGGCGGCGGCGCTGGCCTCCGCCCGGTGGATGGGGCGGGGGAACGAGAAGGCTGCCGACCAAGCCGCGGTGGACGCGATGCGGCGGGCCTTCGACGCCGTCGCCTTGAGTGGGACGGTGGTCATCGGGGAGGGGGAGCGGGATAAGGCCCCGATGCTCTACATCGGGGAGCGGGTGGGGAGCGGGGCCGAGCCCGAGGTGGACGTGGCGCTGGATCCCCTGGAGGGGACGACCATCGTGTCCCAGGGGCGGGCCAACGCGATCGCGGTGGTGGCGATCGCCGAGAAGGGCTGCTTCCTCCACGCCCCCGATATCTACATGGAGAAGATCGCGGTGGGTCCCCGGGCCCACGGGGCCGTGGACATCACGGTCACCCCCGCCGACAACCTCCAGGCCATCGCCGATGCGATGAAGTGCTACGTGGAGGACCTGACGGTCGTCGTCCTGGACCGGCCCCGGCACCAGGAGCTCATCCGGCAGGTGCGGGAGGTCGGTGCCCGGATAAAGTTAATCCAGGACGGCGACCTCTCGGCGGCCGTGGCCACCGCCTTCGAGCAGTCCGGCGTGGACGTCCTGATGGGGATCGGCGGCGCTCCCGAGGGGGTGCTGGCCGCGGCGGCGCTGCAGTGCCTGGGCGGGGACATGCAGGCCCGCCTCCAGCCCCGGAACGAGGAGGAGACGCAGCGGGCGGTCGCCATGGGGGTCAAGGATATCCACCAGGTCTTCAAGATCAGCGACCTGGCCAAGGGACCCGACATCATGTTTGCGGCGACCGGTGTCACCGACGGGGACTTTCTGAAGGGGGTCCGGTTCTTCGGCGGGGGGGCCCGGACCCACTCGGTGGTGATGCGGTACCGCTCCGGCACCGTCCGCTTCATCGAGGCCACCCATCGCTTCGACCGCAAGCCCATCTACTGAGGGGCGCCTGCCCGCCGCGTCCTTCCCCCCCGAGGGCCCCTCGTGATCCGTTCCTACCGGGGCATCGCCCCCCGGATCGCCGCCACGGCCCTGGTGACGCCCGTCGCCGACGTCCTGGGGGATGTCCTCCTCGAGGCGGGGGCAGCCTGCTGGCCGGGCACCATCCTGCGGGGGGACGTCCACTTCATCCGGGTGGGGACGGGGAGCCAGCTCCTGGCCCGGACGGTGGGGCACGTGACCGGGGGGCGCTACCCGCTCGAGATCGGCGCCGGTGTCCTGGCCGGGCCGGCTGCGGTCCTGCACGCGTGCGTTCTGGAAGATGGGGTCACGGTCGGGGCAGGGGCCGTCGTCCTGGACGGGGCCGTCGTGGAGGCGGGGGCCGCAGTGAGCCCCGGCGCCGTGGTGACGCCCGGCACCCGCATCCCCGCTGCCGTCCTGGTGGCCGGGGTGCCCGCGCGCGTCCTCCGTCCCTTGATGGCGGAGGAGCGCGAGCGCCTCGCGGCGGCCGCGGCGGCCTGGCGCGAGTACGCCGCTCGCTTCAAGGCGACGGCCCGCCCCATCCCTATCTCCTGAGGAGTCGCCATGCCCCGCGGCAAGCCCACCATCCGGGGGATCAAGGGGGCCCCGGACATCCTCCCCGAGCGGGTCGCCGCCTGGCACCGGGTGGAGGCGGTGACCCATCGGCTCATGGCCGCCTACGGCTACCTGGAGATCCGGACCCCCGTCTTCGAGCGAACCGAGCTATTCGTCCGGAGCATCGGCGAGGGGACCGACATCGTCGAGAAGGAGATGTACACTTTCGAGGACCGGGGCGGGGAGTCCCTGACCCTGCGGCCGGAGGGGACGGCCCCCCTCATCCGGGCCTACCTGGAGCACCGGCTCAACGCCCGCGGCCCCCTCTGCAAGGTCTACTACCTGGGCCCCATGTTCCGGCACGAGCGCCCGCAGGCCGGCCGCTTCCGCCAGTTCCACCAGATCGGGGTGGAGGCCATCGGCCACGGGGCGGCGGCCGTGGACGCGGAGGTCCTGGCGCTCCTCGCCCACCTCTTCGAGGCCCTCGAGGTGCGCGGCCTCGTCCTGGAGTTAAACAGCATCGGGGACGCCGTCTGCCGCCCGGCCTTCCGGGAGCGCTTCGCCGCCTACATGCGGGGCCGCCGGGCGGACCTCTGCCCCGACTGCCATGTCCGCCTGGAGCGGAACCCCCTGCGGATCCTAGACTGCAAGGTGGAGCGGTGCCGGGCCGTGGCGGCGAAGGCCCCCAAGCCCTCCGCCGTGCTCTGCGCCGCCTGCGAGGAGCATTTCCGGGAGGTGCAGAGTCTCCTCGCCCTCCTGAAGATTGACTTCACCCTGAACGACCGGCTGGTCCGGGGGCTCGACTACTACACCCGGACCACCTTCGAGTTCGTCAACCCGGCGCTCGGCGCGCAGAACGCTGTGGCCGGGGGCGGGCGCTACGACGGGCTCGTGGAAGAGATGGGGGGACCGCCCACCCCGGGGATCGGGTTCGCCGTGGGGATGGAGCGGCTGGTGGCCTCCCTCCCGAAGGGGGAGGCGGTCGGGGCGCCAGCCCCGGAGGGGGTCTTCGTGGCCACCCTCGGGGCGGAGGCCTTCCGGTCCGGCCTCCTCCTCCTCCAGGACCTGCGGCGCCGGGGGGTGCGGGCGGCGGCCGACCTGGAGGGCCGCAGCCTCAAGAGCCAGCTCCGCTCCGCCGATAAGGAGCGGTTCCGGTACGCCCTCATTCTGGGTGACCAGGAACTGAAGGCCCGGAAGGCGGTAGTCCGGGATCTAAAGACCGGCGAGCAGGAGGAGGTCCCCATCAGCCGGGTGGTGGAGCACCTCCTGGCCGCCCTGGAGGGCTAGCGTGGGGCGGGAGCGCACCCACTACTGCGGGGCGGTCCGGGTGACCGATGCGGGCCGGCCGGTCCGCCTCGCCGGCTGGGTCCAGCGCCGGCGGGATCACGGCGGCCTCATCTTCGTGGACCTGCGTGACCGGGAGGGGATCGTCCAGGTGGTCTTCGGCCCCGAGATCGGGGCGGCGGCCCACGAGGTAGCCAGGCGGCTGCGGGCCGAGTACGTGGTCGCGGTGGGGGGCGAGGTCGTCCGCCGTCCGGCCGGGACCGAGAACGCCGCCCTCCCCACCGGCCAGGTCGAGGTGCGGGCGACCACCGCCGAGATCCTGAACGAGGCCCGAACCCCCGTCTTCCCCATCGAGGAGGACTCCAGCGTCGCCGAGGACCTCCGCCTCACCTACCGATACCTGGACCTGCGGCGTCCCCCCCTGCAGCGGAACCTCCGGGTCCGGCACCGGGCCTACCAGGTGGTCCGCCGGTACCTGGACGCCCAGGGCTTCCTCGAGGTCGAGACGCCGGTCCTCACGAAAAGTACGCCGGAGGGCGCGCGGGACTACCTGGTCCCGAGCCGGGTCAACCCCGGCACCTTCTATGCTCTGCCCCAGTCCCCCCAGATCTTCAAGCAGCTCCTGATGGTGGCGGGGTATGACAAGTACTTCCAGATCGTGAAGTGCTTCCGGGACGAGGACCTGAGGGCCGACCGGCAGCCGGAATTCACCCAGATTGACGTGGAGATGGCCTTCGTCGACCGCGAGGATGTTCTCACGGCCATGGAGGGCCTGGTGGTGGAACTGTTCCGGGAACTGAAGGGGGTGACCCTCGCCACCCCCTTCCGGTGCCTCCGGTACGCCGACGCCCTCGCCCGGTTCGGCCTCGACAAACCGGACCTGCGCTTCGAGATGGAGTTAACCAACGCCAGCGACCTGTTCCGGGGGTCGGGCTTCAAGCCCTTCGCCGAGGCCGTGGCGTCGGGGGGCCAGGTGAAGGGGATCCGGGTGCCGAGCTTCGCCGAGCCCCTCACGCGGAAGGTGATGGACGAACTGACGGAGTTCGTCAAGGCCTTCGGGGCCAAGGGGCTCACCTCCTTCAAGATGGGCGGAGGCGGCCTCACCTCGCCCGCGGCCAGGTT
>JBOHQK010000051.1:0-2722 GCA_050732195.1 Methylomirabilales bacterium (SeqCode) | reverse complement strand
GCGAACGAGTACAAGGCCCAGTTCCTGGCCAACATGAGCCACGAACTCCGGACGCCCTTGAACTCGATTATTGGCTTCTCGGAGGTCCTGGAGCAGCAGCTCTTCGGGCCCCTGACCGAGCGGCAGGCCCGGTATGTCGGGAACATCCTGAAGGCCGGCCGCCACCTCCTTGCCCTTGTGGAAGAGCTGCTGGACCTGACCCGGGCGAGGGCGGGCACGCTGACCCTCTCCCCGAGCCCGGTGGTGGTGGCGGAGGCGATCCGGGGGGCTCTGGAGGCGGTCCGGGTCCAGGCGGCGGCAAAAGGGATTACCCTGGATGCCACGGTGGACCCCGCCGTGACAGCCGTGGAGGCTGACCCCGAGAAACTGACCCAGATCCTCACGAATCTCCTCGAGAACGGGGTGAAGTTCACGCCCGAGGGAGGCGCGGTGGCGGTGAGCGCGCGCCTGGTCGGCGGGGAGTGGCTGGAGATTGCGGTCCGGGACACGGGGATCGGCGTGAAGCCGGAGGATAAGGAGCGGATCTTCCAGGAGTTCGAGATCGGGGACCCCTCCATCTCCCGGCGCTATCAGGGAGCGGGGGTGGGCCTGCCCCTCTCCCGCCGCCTCGTGGAGATGCACGGGGGGCGGATCTGGGTCACCTCGGCCGGGGAGGGGCAGGGGAGCACCTTCACCTTTACCCTTCCCTTGCGCCAGGGGAAGCCGGCGCCCCGCCCGTAAGCCCTCCGGGGAGCGGTGCCCCCGCCGGTCCCCCTTACCAGTCAGCCTGCCCTCTGCCGCGGGTCCGTATTCCTGGCCTCGGCGGCCCCCCTCACCGAATCCGGTAGGTCTTGGTGAGCCGGGTTCCCCGGCGCTCCAGCTCCACCTGGACCGTGCGGAGGGACGGATCGCCCTGCACCGTGCGGTAGATCCCGTACAGGCTGGCGAAACCGTCCACGGGCTGTCCGTTGACGCTGAGGATCGTGTCCCCGGCCTGGATCCCGAACCGCTCGGCGAGCTTCGGGGCGGTCACGGTGTACCCCTGCGCCGTGAGTACGCCGTCGCTCGCCGCCGAGGTGATCCGGTATTGGAGCCCCGCCTGCAGGGAGAGGGTGGGCTGCACCGCAGGCCACACCTCGGCGAGGACGCGGCCGGTGTCCTCCAGGGCGGCCTGCACGTCAGCAGCGTTCACGTCGTAGAGCCCCGGCGCGATCTCCCGGACCCGCACCTTGCCGAGCACCTCCCCATCGAGGGTCGCGCGTGGCGAGGGGACGGACTGCGGCGAGGACGCGCTCCGCCCCTCGGGCGGGACCGCGGGGGAAGGCCGGGAGGGCCGGAGGACCTCGACCTCCAGGGTGGCCCGGGAGCCCTCCAGCGCCACGAGGAGGGGGTCCGGATGGGTGAGGCGTTCGACGGCTTTGTACCGGTAGTGCACCTGGTCGAGCAGGACCGTGCCGGTGAAGCGATGGCCCGGGAAGCCAGGGATCGGACTCCCGGGTGGCAGGGACAGCGGTCGGCCCCTGGGCCCCTCGCGGAGGATGAGCGCCTGGGCCTCGACCCGCTCGACGGTCCAGGATCGCGAGGGGTCGCCGGAATGGAAGAGGACATCCCCGCGGGTGAACACCATCCGCGCCTTCCCGGGCTCGCGGAGGACGACGGCGTATCGGACCGGCTCGGGGAAGCGGACCTCGGCGCTGGCCTCGCCCAGGGTGACGACCGCCTCCTGCCCTCCCGCGGGGGCGCCCGCGGCGGTGCCCGGGCTGGCCACCCCCAGGGTCACCAGGACGCAAGTGCTCCAGGAGAGGGCCCATGCTCCCCGTCGGCGGCTCAGTCGGCTCATCGCTGCGTCCTCGTGGCGCCGCCTCTGACGCGGACTCGGAGGGCGCGGCGCAGCCGGATCAGCAGCAGCGGGCCGGCCACGAGCGACCCCCCGCCGAGCGCGAGGGCGAGGGCCGGAGAGGCCAGGGCCACGTGCGCCCACCAGACGACCGGCCAGAGGAGGGCTCGCGTGGCTGCCCGGAGCGCCTCGTGCTGGCGAATCCGCTCGGCGAGCGGCGGGCTCGCGCGGTAGTAGGCCGCGACGAGGAGCCGTCCCGGCGAATGCGTCAGCAGGGCCCGGTCTCGGAACTCCCGGAGGACCTGCACCTCCTGGGCTAGGGGCGAGCCGAAGGCGGCGGTGGCGATCATGCAGTCGCCTTGCACTGTTCCTCCGCCGCCGGCCCCGGCTACGGCGACGGTGAAATTGGCGTTGCTGGCATCCCGACCGTTGGCGGGCGACATGGCCACATCTGTGGCTGTCACTCGGACGCGCCCCTGGGTGGTGGTGTCGGCAGAGGTCGGCGTCCACGGGAAGGAATCGAGGGTACCTGCGAGGCCCGATGCAATGGTGGTGGGGAAAGTGAGTCCGCCGTCTTTTGATAAAAAGATTGCCTGAGTAGCTATCCCATCTGTGTCAGAGCGAGTCCAGGTGATGGTGAACGATACACCCACTGTCAGGGTCTGGCCCCCGTTTGGTGAAGTCACCGTCACCGAGGGTGGAGTGGCGGTGCCGCCGCCCCCCGCTATCTGCCCAACAATCTCAGTGGTGGAGACCCCCTGAGCGTCCTGCCATACGACGACGAACTGGTTCGCGTTAACGTTGAAGGCTAACGCTGGTGCCGTCCGGTCGCTGGCCGGTGCCGTCCCGGGGATGGCAGAAGCGGCCTCGTCAAAGGCTACTGTCCCAACGGCGTCAGCAGTCAGC
>JBOHQK010000050.1:0-5145 GCA_050732195.1 Methylomirabilales bacterium (SeqCode) | reverse complement strand
GGGGCCGGCTTTATCACCTACGCCTTCCTGAAAGTGGCCCGGGGGAAGGCGCCCGAGGTCCACTGGATGCTCTTCCTAGCGGCGGCGGCGTTCCTCCTCTACTTCCTCCTTCCCCTGCTGAAAGCCGCCTTCACCCTCTAGTGCCGGGCCGACTGACGTTGCCTCACGTCGTTCTCCGACCACCCTTCGGGTGGTGCCCGCGACGGTTCTCAACGGTCCCGAGCGTACGCCTCCGGCCGCCCTCCGGCTGCCGCCCGCCCGGGGTGAGCCGCGACGCAGCCCTGTCTGGGTATCGGGCGGAGGAGCGGCTCGCCCCGGGAAGAGGGCGGCAGCTCCGAATGCTCGTCCTGTGGCCCGGCACCCCCGCCGTCGCGTGAGCACGAGGGACAATGCGTTGGAGTCACACTAGGGCGATGGGCGCCCCGCGCCACGCGTGGTCGGTCTCGGTGGCGGCAGCCCGGGCGCTGCAGCGGCGGCTCCGGGAGCGCCTCATCCGGAGGGACGCCCTGAGCTCGCTCGCCGTGGTCGCGGGGGCGGACGTGGCCTTCGCCGGGGAGGAGGGGGTGGCCGCCGTCGTCACGCTGGCCTTCCCGGCCCTCACCCTGCGGGAGGTCGTCGCGGCCCGGCGCCCCATCACCTTCCCCTACGTGCCCGGGCTCCTGACCTTTCGGGAGGGGCCGGCCCTCCAGGCAGCCTTCCGCCGGCTGCGCCGGCTGCCCGACCTTGTCCTCTTCGATGGCCACGGCCTGGCCCATCCGGCCCGCTTCGGGTTGGCCTGCCACGTGGGCCTCCTGTTGGACGTGCCGGCGATCGGGTGCGCGAAGAGTCTCTTGATCGGTGAGGTGGCGATCGGGAAGCTCGGAGAGCGGCGGGGGGCGCACCGGGTGATCCGCGCCGACGGGGAGGTGGTCGGGGCGGCCCTGCGGACGGCCGACGGGGTGCGGCCCGTCTTCGTCTCGGCCGGCCACCGGCTGAGCCTCCCCACGGCGCTGCGCCTCACGCTCCACTGCTGCCGCGGGTACCGGGTTCCGGAGCCGATCCGCCTGGCGGACGCCGCCGTTGCCCTCCTGAAGCGGCGCGGGGGGACCACGCTTCCGCCGGAGGACTTGGCCCGGCTGCTCCGGCGCCGCGGGGGCCGGACGATTCCGGTTGCGGCGACCTCACCCGGGAGGTATAGTCCGGCCTCGTGAGCCGGCCGGGCCGCCGGTCGGTCCGGGGGCCGGCGGTCCTCGCCTCGTCTTGACACCCCCCGGGCCCCGTGCTAGCGTGCCGCTACAGTGTCAACACGCATCCCCCCGGGGTCATCCCACCCGGCGCTCTGCGCAATCGCTCCGCGCGCGCAGGGCCAGGCCGCCCTCCCGGAGGGGGCTGAGCCCGAGGTCGGGGGTGGATGGACCCGTCCCGGCGAGAGGCCGGGGTTTTCGACGTCCACCTGATCGTTGCCCCGCATCAGGGCGTTGGCGCGGCCGTGCTCACACGGTCGGGGCCAGCGCCTTTTTCCCGCCACCCTCGAGGACTCCCCTTGCCCGGGAGGGCGAGCGCGCGGCGATGAGCCCGGGAGAGAACATCGTGAGGTCCTCCTGGTTCCGCGGAGAGATGAAGTCGGGTCGAGCGGTCACCATTCGGGCGGATCGGACGCCGACGGTCCGGCGTGCGGCAGAGGGAGTCCGCCTCCGGGGGAAGCCCAGCCTGACCGCGTCGCAGGCGGGGATCCTCCCCGCCGGGGGCCTGCCCGCCTGGCTCCGCCCGAGGGGTCAGTCTTAGCGGCAGTTGGACCCGGGGGCTTCCCCGGGACGGTGGAGGGAACCCTGCCCGCCAGCCTTCGGCTCAAGCCTCCCAAAGACGGGAAGAAGATGAGCCTGAAGAAGGGGGTGCTCCAGGTCCCGGACAACCCCATCATCCCCTTCATCGAGGGGGACGGGACCGGGCGGGACATCTGGCCGGCTGCCGTGCGGGTGCTGGACGCGGCGGTCGCCAAGGCGTACGGGGGATCGCGGCGCATCTCCTGGTTCGAGGTGTACGCCGGGGACAAGGCGGTGGAGAAGTACGGGGCCGACCGGAAGGGCGCGCCCGTCTACCTCCCCCAGGAGACCCTGGACATCATCGAGGAGTACCTGGTGGCCATCAAGGGGCCCCTGACCACGCCGGTGGGGGGCGGGTTCCGGTCCCTGAACGTGGCGCTGCGGCAGCTCCTGGACCTGTACGTCTGCCTCCGGCCTATCCGCTACTTCGGCGGGGTCCCCTCCCCGGTCAAGCATCCGGAGCGGGTGGACATGGTCATCTTCCGGGAGAACACCGAGGACATCTACGCCGGCATCGAGTGGCCCGCCAAGACGGCGGAGGCGCGGAGAATCATCGCGTGGCTGCGGAAGGAGATGGGGGTGAAGTTCCGCTTCCCAGTCACCTCGGCCATCGGGATCAAGCCGATCTCCATCGAGGGGAGTGAGCGGCTCATCCGGGCTGCCGTCCAGTACGGCGTCCGGCACAAGCGCCGCAGCGTGACGCTGGTGCACAAGGGGAACATCCAGAAGTACACGGAGGGCTCCTTCAAGACCTGGGGGTACGCCCTGGCCAAGCGGGAGTTCGGGGATCTCACGGTGGGCTGGGAGGAGTGCGGCGGGAGACCCCCGGCGGGGAGGATCCTGATCAAGGACGCCATCGCCGACGCGTTCCTCCAGCAGATCCTGACCCGGCCCGACGAGTTCGATGTCATCGCCACCACCAACCTGAACGGGGACTATATCTCCGATGCCCTGGCGGCCCAGGTCGGGGGCATCGGCATCGCCCCCGGCGCGAACATCAACTATCAGGACGGACACGCCATCTTTGAGGCCACCCATGGCACCGCCCCCAAGTACGCCGGCCTGGACAAGGTGAACCCGGGCTCCGTCATCCTGTCCGGGGCCATGATGTTCGAGCACCTGGGCTGGGTGGAGGCGGCCGGCAAGATCACGGATGCCATGTCGGCCACCATCGCCCAGAAGCGGGTGACCTACGACTTCGCCCGTCTGATGGAGGGGGCCACCGAGCTGAAGTGCTCCCAGTTTGCCACGGCGTTGATCGAGAACATGTAGCGAGGGTCGCGGCCCTCGGGGGAGAGGACGGAGGCGAGCCGATGCGGCCGAAAGTCACAGTGGTTGGCGCGGGGAACGTGGGGGCCACGGTGGCCCAGCTCCTGGTCGAGAAGGAGCTGGCCGACGTCGTGCTGGTGGACATCATCGAGGGGCTCCCCCAGGGGAAGGCCCTGGACCTGCTGGAAGCGGGGCCGGTGGAGGGGTACGACTGCCGCATCACGGGGAGCAACAGCTACGAGGTCACGGCGGACTCCGACCTGGTGGTGATCACGGCCGGGATCGCCCGCAAGCCCGGGATGACGCGGGATGACCTCCTCCAGACCAACGCGAAGATCGTGGGGGGGGTTACCGACGAGGTGGCGAAGCGCTCCCCGAACGCCATCCTCTTGGTGGTGAGCAACCCCCTGGACGCCATGACCCACCTGGCCTGGAAGCGGAGCGGCTTCCCGGCGCGCCGCGTCCTGGGGATGGCCGGGGTGCTGGACGCGGCCCGGTTCCGGACCTTCATCGCCCAGGAGCTGCACGTGTCCGTGGAGAGCACCTTCGCCTTTGTTCTGGGGGGCCACGGGGACACCATGGTCCCCCTCCCCCGGTACTCCACGGTGGCCGGGATCCCCATCACCGAGCTCCTCCCGCCGGAGCGGGTGGAGGCGCTGGTCAAGCGGACCCGGGACGGCGGGGCGGAGATCGTCTCCCTGCTCAAGACGGGCAGCGCCTTCTACGCCCCGGGGGCGGCGGTGGTGGAGATGGTGGAGGCCATCCTGAAGGACAAGAAGAAGATCCTCCCCTGCTGTGTCCAGCTCACGGGGCAGTACGGCATCACGGACCTCTTCGTGGGGGTCCCGGTGAAGCTGGGGCGGCGGGGCGTGGAGGAGATTCTGGAAATCCGACTGGCCGCCGAGGAGGCGGGGGCGCTGCGGCGGTCGGCGGAAGCGGTCCGGGAGCTGGTCCAGAAGCTGGGACTCGTGTAGGGGCGTGGCCCGGGACCGGGCGCGGAGCCTGCCCTCCGGGGTGCGGGACCATGCGGAATCTCCCCACGGAAGACATCACCCGGGCGGTGCGGGACCTCTGCATCCGGGCGGCGACCGAGCTGCCCCAGGAGGTCCTGGACGCGCTGGATCGGGCCATTGCCGAGGAGGAGTCCCCGCTCGCGGTGGAGGTCCTCCAGCAGCTCAAGGCCAACGCGGCGTTAGCCCGGCAGACCGGGCTTCCCCTCTGCTCGGACACCGGGATGGCGGTCATCTTCGCGGAACTGGGCCAGGACTGCCACGTGGTCGGGGGGGACTTCAACCAGGCCATCCACGAGGGGGTCCGCCGGGGCTACCGGGAGGGCTTCCTCCGCCCCTCGATCGTGGAGGGGCCGCTGCGCCGGGTCAATACCGGCGATAACACTCCCGCCGTGATCCACCTCCAGTTGGTGCCGGGGGACCGCCTCAAGCTGACCGTCATCACCAAGGGGTTCGGCTGCGAGAATATGAGCGCGCTGCGGATGCTCACGCCGGCTGACGGGGTCGCCGGGATCCGACGCGTCGTGGTGGAGACGGTGGAGCAGGCCGGGGGCAACCCGTGCCCGCCCCTGGTGGTGGGGGTCGGGGTGGGCGGCACCTTCGATCACTGCGCCTACCTGGCGAAGCGGGCGGTCTTCCGGCCCTTGGGGTCGGCCCACCCGGACCCCCGCACGGCGGCGCTGGAGCGGGAGCTGCTCCAGGCTATCAACGCGCTGGGCATCGGCCCCCAGGCCGTGGGGGGGCGCACCACCGCCCTGGCGGTGCACATCGAGACGCACCCTGCGCACATCGCCTCGCTGCCGGTGGCCGTGAACCTCCAGTGCCACTCTCACCGGTACCAGGAGGCGGTTCTCTAGCGTTCTGGCTTTCCTGGGGAAAGGAGGAGAAGCGGATGCCGCCGCCCTGGCCATCGCTGGTGTGCCCGTAGCCCTGATGTGTCGTGAGAGGTGTCCAACTCGCGGAAGAGGTGAAGGAGGGATCGTCATGATGACAGCGTTGCGGAGGGCCCTGACCGGGAGCCTGCTGGCCCTGCTGGTCGTGACCGTGGCAGGGTGTGGTCCGGA
>JBOHQK010000049.1:0-8068 GCA_050732195.1 Methylomirabilales bacterium (SeqCode) | reverse complement strand
ACGTTCACAATGATGACGGAGCCGAGGGCGAGGTTGGAGTCACTGAGCCAGGGGATGCGCTGGGTGATGATGCCGAAATAATACAGGGTCCAGTTGATCACGCTGAAGGTCGGGTCGAACATCCACTTCCAGGCGAAGGTGGAGAGGACGGTCGGGATGATGAAGGGGAGCAGGATGGAGGCGCGGACCAGCCGCTTCCCCCGAAAATGGTGGTTGAGGAGCAGGGCGAGGATCATGCCGAGGCCGAGCTTGAAGACCGTTGCGACTGCTGTGTAGATGACGGTGTTCTGGGCGGCCTTCTGGAAGATCGAGTCGTTCCAGGTTTTCACGAAGTTCTTGGTGCCGATAAAGACCCCGGGGTTTCCCACCGTGGCGCTGGACACGGAGAGCCAGATGCCCTTCGCAAAGGGATAGGCAATGAACAGTGTGAGGATCACGATGGTGGGGGAGAGGAGGAGGGCCGCCAGGACCTGCTCATTCTCCAGGAGGCGGCGGAGCACACCCATCCGGACGGCATGCGGGCGGGCCACAATGCCCTCCCGCGCTGTCGCCTCCACTATCCCGCTGGGGATGATGCCCGAGCCCTGTCCCTGACCTTCTCCCGGGTTCACGTCCCTCCGCTCCTAAAGAGCGGGGCCGCGCGGCCGGACGTCCGACCGCGCGGCCCGATCCGAGCGCTTATCCGTAGATCTTCTTCAGCTCACCCTCGGCCCACTTCGCCACGTCCTCGGCCTTCTGGCCCTGGGCCGCCTTGGCGTACATGTCCACGATGATGTACTTCGTGTACACCTCCGTGGCTCTGGCCGTCGCCGGCCCCGCGTAACCGAACATCCGGGCCTGGCGGGCAGCCCCCTGGTAGCTCCGCAGCGGCTTGTCCACCTTGGACCACATCGGGTGCTCGTCCCAGACCTTCGTTGAGCCGACGCTGTAGGCCCCGTTGGCCTCGAACCACTTCTCGTAATTCTCCTTCTGGTGGAGCCACTTGAGGAAGTCCTTGGCCAGTTGCTGGTTTTTCCCGTACTTCATCACGCCGTGCTGGAACGGGACGTAGAGCGGGAACTGGCCGGCCGGCCCGGCGGGTAGGAACGCGGCGTGGTCAATGTCGAGGTACAGCGGCTGGCCTTTCTCATCCTTGATCTTGTCCTGGTTCCGCTTGGCCACGATGTAGATCGAGGCCCCGTTCAGCGTGGCGCTGATCTCCCCGGCGTGGAAGGCCCGGTTGTTGTTGGTGTCATCCCAGGCCAACCCGCCCTCGTCGCAGGCGTCCTTCCAGAAAGCCTGCATGAACTTGAGGGACTCGATGGTCGCCTTCGAGTTGATGGCGACCTTTTTCCCGTCTTTCTCCACCTCCATGCCCCCGAAGGCCCACAGCAACGGATAGGAGAAGGTGGGAGGATCGCCGAAACTGTGCCCGAGCGCCTGACCGATGGGCCTGCCCTTTGCCTTCAGCATCTTTCCGACTTTGCGCCACTCCTCCCACGTCTTCGGGAACTCCTTGACCCCTATCTCCTCGTGCCAGGACCGCCGGTACGCCACGGCGTTGCCGATGACCCCGTGCGGGACGGCCAGCCACTTGCCTCCGACCTTGGCGGTGGCGTTGAAGACGTCGTAGTAGCCGCCCTGGGCCTTCCCGATCGGCTCGGCCACGTCGGACACCTCTACCAGCGCACTGGCGTACAGGTGCGGCCAGTTCCACAGCAACTGGATGATGTCCGCGCCGAACTTGGACTCGATGGCGCTCGTGGTCCGGGCCTGGAGGTCGTTCACGTTGATGGTCTCGAGGGTGACCTCCGCTCCGAGAGCCTTGCTGGCCAGGGGGGCCTGGCGCTTCAGCTCCGCGTCGGCCTCGGGGATGAAATCCGTCCACCGGAGGATGTGCAGCTTGGTCCCCTGGGCGAAGGCGGGTGCCCGCCGGGCCTCGAGGATCCCGGCCAGCCCCCCGGTCGCCAGGGCGCCCGCGGCCACTCCGGTTACCTTTAGGAAGGTCCGGCGGCCTACGGTCTTCTTTACCATTTCCCTCTCCTCCCCGTCTGGCTTCTTCATCCTTGGCCCTCCTTCTGCGTCACCACGCCTCGCCTCTTCCCCGGTCCGTGCACCTACTCCTCCAGGCTACCTCCCCGCGACAGCCTTCCCCCTACCGACGCACCGGCGCCCTCAACCGGCCGGTTGCGAGCACCCACGCCGCCCCCGATGGCGCTGGACGATCCTCCAAGAGGCCAGACACGCGGAGCCCTCCCTCGCGGAATTGGTGATCCCTTCGCGGGGCATGCAGGGACCATTCGGGGAGACCCCGAGCATCTGCATGCAAGGGGGCGATCCCATCCCGCCTAAGCCGCATGGAAAGTGCAAGGAAATGCTCGCAGGAGGTGCGAGGGGATTCTCACGGGAAGGGGGGAAGGTTGTCAAGGCATTTCTGTCCGGTGCCAGGTCGTGAGCGGTGAGCGGCTGCATGGTTCGTCGCGTTCGCGGCCGTAGAGGGTTGGGAAGAAATTGCTTTGACAGGACTCGCCCCGACTCGCTACCATGAAATCTCTTTTTGCACCCCGAAATTTCGTGCGCGATCGGCTACTCGGACTTCCACTCGGCATCCGGGTTGGCCCCCCTCGCCCAGGAGGCCCCTGCGCTGGCGCGAGGTGTTCATCGGTCAGGCGGCGGTCGCCCCGCGCTGGGTGGGCGCCGTGGCGGCTCCGGGTAGCCGGCAGGCGCGGGGAACACTCCTGGGGACCTCTTTCCCCTCCTGGACCTCTTCCTGGCTGCGCTCCCCGACTGAGGGGGGCGGGAGCCGACGATGCGGCGACGGCGGAGCGGCAGCACCAACGTGGTCCACTCGGTAATCCGCGCCCTGACCCTCCTGGACACCATGGCGGCGGGGGGCCGGGAGATCGGCATCGCGGACCTCAGCAAGCGGGTCCGCCTGCACGTGAGCACGGTCCACCGCCTGCTGGCGACCCTCATCAGCCGGGGGTACGTGAGGCAGAATCCGGAGACCGGCAAGTACGCCCTGGGCGTCCGGAGCTTCGTCCTGGGGCAAGCATACCTGGAGCAGATGGACCTGCGGCGGGTGGTCCGACCCACCCTGCAGCGCCTGGTCCAGACGACGGGGGAGACGGCGAACCTGGTGGTGATGGACCAGGGAGAAGCGGTGTATCTGGACAAGGCCGAGAGCGCCCAGAGTCTCCGTTTCTTCTCCCGCATCGGGCACCGGGCGCCGCTCCACTGCACCGCCGTGGGGAAAGTTCTCCTGGCCTGGTTGCCGCCCGAGGATCGGGAGGAGGTCCTGGGCGGCCTCACCCTCACGCCCCTCACCCGCAACACCATCACAGAGATGGACGGCTTGCGCCGGGAGCTGCAGCGGGTGGCGGCCCAGGGCTACGGGGTGGACCAGGAGGAGTGCGAGGAGGGGGCCTCCTGCCTGGCGGTCCCCCTCCGGGACCACTCGGGCCTGGTGGTGGCGGCGCTGGGGATCTCCGCGCCGACGGTGCGCTTGACGGAGGCGAAGCGGGAGCAGCTCACCCTCCTCCTCCTGGAGGAGGGACGCAGCCTCTCGCAGGAGCTGGGCTACCAGGGGGCGGCGCCGGCCGCCCCGGCCGCCGCCCGCCGCTAGGACTGAGCGGGGGGACGGCCGCGGTCGGTGGAGAATGGAGGGGGTCATGCGGGACGCGCTGCACGCCGCGATGAAGGTCGGCATCGTGCATTTCATGGCATACCCCGAGTGCCTGCGGGGGGAAGGCCCGGTGGTGGAGACCGTCCACCGCATCCTGGAGGACGACTTCTTCGGCGCGATCGAGGTCACCCAGGTGAAGGACCCCGCGGCCCGGGAGGCGGTCGCCAGGCTGTGCGCCCAGAGCCACGTCCAGGTCGGCTATGGGGCGCAGCCGGTCCTCCTGACGGAGAAGCTGAACCTGAACAGCCTCGATGCCGCCGAGCGGAAGCGGGCGGTGGAGCGGATGAAGGCCTGCGTGGACGAGGCGGCGATCCTGGGGGCGACCGCGTTTGCGGTGCTCTCGGGCCCGAACGTGCGGGACCGGCGCGAGGAAGCGATGCAGCGGCTGGTGGACTCCCTCCTGGAGATCGGGGATGCCTGCGCCGCCAAGGGGCTCCAGCTTCTGCTGGAAATCTTCGACTACGACGTGGACAAGAAATGCCTCATCGGCCCGACCCGGGATGGGGCCAAGGTCTCCCGAGCGGTCCGGAAGCGGCACAAGGACTTCGGCCTCACGTTGGACCTGAGCCACCTGCCGCTTCAGCACGAGACCCCGAAGCAGGCCTTCGCCGCCGCGAAGGGCCAGATCGCCCACATCCACATCGGCAACTGCGTCCTGCAGGCCGGCCACCCGGCCTACGGGGACCAGCACCCCCGCTTCGGGCTGCCGGGCGGGGAAAACGACGTCCGGGAGCTCGTCGCCTTCCTGAAGGAGCTGTTCGCCATCGGCTACCTGGGGAAGGGAAAGCGGCCCCTCGTGGCCTTCGAGGTCAAGCCCCAGCCGGGCGAGTCCTCGGGGGCGGTCATCGCCGGGAGCAAGCGGGCGCTGCTGGACGCCTGGGCCCGCCTCTAGCGGCAGCCCGGCGCTAGCGCCTTCCCTGCTCCTCGGCCTGGAGGCGCGAGAGGGCCCTGAGCCCCCGGAGCAGGGTGAGGGCGCCTCCTGGCAGGACCGTGGCCTCGAAGGCGTCCAGGATCTCTGCCTCCGTCGCGCCCAGCGCCTTGGCGCGGCGCAGGTGATGGACGAGGGAGGGCTCCTCGCCCCGGTAGGCGATGAGGGCGCTCGCCACCAGCTCCCGGTACTTCAGGGGGAGCGCGTGGCTCATCCCGAGGGAGCGGCGGTAGAGCCCGTTGTAGGCCTCCATGAACGCGGGATCCAGTCGGCTGGCCATCTCCCACTCTGCGTACGTGTAGCCTCGGTCGCGCCGGATCCGGGCCGCCAGCGCCTCCGCCCGGCCGGGCCGCTGCCGCGCCGCGCGCTTCTTCCGGGTCGCCATGGCACCTCCTCGCGTCTAGAGGTCGGGGGAATCGCGCGAAGGCCCTTCTCTACCACGGCGGCCGGGACCGGTCAAGCGTGCGAGGAGCGCGTGGAATCCCTCACGGGTGGCCCGAACTCCCTCTACCGGAGCGCGCTCGCGCTCCTGGACGAGACCGCCGCCACGCTGCGGCTGGACCCCGGCATCCACCAGCGGCTCCGCTCCCCCAAGCGGGCGCTGGTGGTCTCCGTCCCCACCCGGATGGACGATGGCCGGACCCGGGTCTTCCTCGGCTACCGGGTCCAGCACAATATCACCCTCGGGCCCTCCAAGGGGGGCGTCCGCTACCACCCCCACACCACGCTGGAGGAGGTCACCGCCCTCGCGATGCTCATGACCTGGAAGTGCGCCCTGATGGGCCTGCCCTACGGCGGGGCCAAGGGCGGGGTTCGGTGCGACCCCGAGACGATGTCCGCAGGCGAGCTGGAACGGATGACCCGGCGCTATACCTCCGAAATCGTCCTGGCGATCGGCCCCGACCGGGATATCCCGGCCCCCGACCTGTACACCCACGATCAGACCATGGCCTGGATCATGGACACCTACAGCATGCAGAAGGGGGTGACGGTCCCGGGGGTGGTGACGGGGAAGCCGGTCCTGCTGGGGGGGACGCTGGGGCGCCTCACGGCCACCGGGCGGGGGGTGGCGATCATGGTGGAGGAGGCGTGCCGCGCCACCGGCCGCCCCTTTGCCGGATCGGCCGTGGCGGTGCAGGGGTTCGGGAACGTGGGGGGGGTGGCCGCCCGTCTCCTGCACGAGGCCGGCTGCCGGGTGGTCGCGGCGGGCGACGTCCGAGGCGGCATCTACAACAGGGACGGGCTGGATGTGCTGCGCCTCCTTCAGCACGTGCGGGAGAACAAGTACGTGGAGGGGTTCCCGGGGGCCGACCGGATCACGAACGCCGACCTGCTCGTCTGCGACTGCGACATCCTGATCCCCGCCGCCCTCCAGGGGCAGATCACGCCGGCCAACGCGGGGCAGATCCGGGCCGCCATCCTCGTGGAGGGGGCCAATGGGCCCACGCTGCCGGAGGCGGACGCCATCCTCGCGCGGCGGGGAATCTTCGTGGTCCCGGACGTCCTGGCCAACGCTGGCGGGGTCACCGTCTCCTACTTCGAGTGGGTCCAGGATCTCCAGATGTACTTCTGGTCCGAGGAGCAGATCAACCAGCGCCTCCGCGCCCTCATGACGGGGGCCTTCGCCCAGGTTCGGGCCGTCGCGGAGGCCCGCGGCGTGGACCTGCGCCGCGCCGCCTACATGCTGGGGGTGAAGCGCGTCGCCGACGCGAAGCGCCTCCGAGGCCTGTACCCCTAGTGAGCCTCCAGCGAACTGTAGATAATCCTGACACGACGGCTGGGGTGGCGGGCCAACGAATTGCCCCTGGGGTTGCAGCCGAGCCGCGGGTGGCGCCGGGCGCGGCCCCCGAGCGGCCGGGCCGGGTGGGACCCCCTCGGCCTTCTTCCGCAATTTCGCGAATTGCGGAAGGGGCTGAGCGGGTGACGCAGCCCGGCCGCGAGTGGGGCGAGCCGGTGACAGGACCCGCGGTGGAACGGTCTGTCAGGAGTGGGCCGCAGTACTTGGAGCGACACTAGGCGAACGCGGCGATTCCGGTGATATCCCGGCCCAGGATCAGGGTGTGGATGTCGTGGGTCCCCTCGTAGGTGGAGAGGGTCTCCAGATTGCAGAGGTGCCGCATCACCGGGTACTCGTCCACGATCCCGTTGGCCCCGTGGATGTCCCGGGCAAGCCGGGCGATCCGCAGCGCCTGCTCCACGTTGTTCATCTTGGCCAGGGAGACCTGGGTGTGCCGGAGCTTCCCCGCGTCCTTCAGGCGCCCCAGTTGCAGGCAGAGGAGCTGCGCCTTGGTGATCTCGGCCAGCATGGTGACCAGTTTCTGCTGCACCAGCTGGAAACCCGCGATGGATTTCCCGAACTGGCGCCGGGCCTTCGCGTAGCGGAGGGCGGCGTCGTAGCAGGCCATGGCCGCCCCCACCGCCCCCCAGGCGATCCCGTAGCGGGCCTGGTTCAGGCAGGAAAGCGGGGCCTTCAGGCCCTCCGCCCCCGGGAGCCGGTTCTCGGCGGGGATGCGGCAGTCCTGGAAGGTGAGCTCGGAGGTCACGGAGGCGCGCATGGAGAGTTTCCCGTGGATGTCCCGGGCGGCGAAGCCCGGCGTCCCCCCCTCCACCAGGAACCCCCCGAAGGTGTCGCCCATCCGGGCCCAGACGACGGCCACGTCCGCGATGGACCCGTTGGTGATCCAGAGCTTCGTGCCATTCAGCACGTAGCTCTCGCCGACGCGCACCGCCTTCGTCTCCATGCCACCGGGATCCGAGCCGTGGTCCGGCTCCGTGAGGCCGAAGCAGGCCACCTTCCGCCCCGCCGCCAGCTCCGGGAGCCAGCGCCGCTTCTGGGCCTCTGACCCGTAGGTGTGGAGCGCGTACATGGCGAGGGGGCCCTGGACGGACGCGAAGGAACGGATGGCCGAATCCCCCCGCTCCAGTTCCTGCATGGCCAACCCGTAGGCCACATTGTTGATGCCGGCGCAGCCGTAGCCCTGCAGATTCGCGCCGAGCACCCCCAGCTCCCCCAGGCGGGGGATGAGGTGGACCGGAAAGGTCCCCGCCCGGTTGTGCCGGTTGATGATGGGGAGGACCTCCGCCTCCACGAAGTCCCGGACCGTGTCCCGGACCAGCCGCTCCTCCGCGGAGAGGAGCTCCTCGATGCCGTAGTAGTCCACCCCCGTGAATGTGCTCATGGCTCTCCCCACCGCTAGTGTGACTCCAACGAATTGGAGATCGTGCTCATGCGACGGCTGGGGTACCGGGCCAAGTCATCCGGCCCACTCCTGACAGACCGTTCTGCCGCGGGTCCTGGCGCCGGCGTGCCCCGCTCGCGGCCGGGCTCCGTCACCCGCTCAGCCCCTTCCGCAATTCCTTGAATTGCGGCAGGAGGCCGAGGGGTCCCACTCCGCCCGCCCGCTCGGGGGCCGCGCCCGGCGCCACCCGCGGCCCGGCTGCCATTCTCGGTGCAATTCGTTGGCCCGGCACCATAG
>JBOHQK010000048.1:0-4368 GCA_050732195.1 Methylomirabilales bacterium (SeqCode) | reverse complement strand
CACGCGGCCGTGATGGCCCAGGTGGATCTGGCCGTTGATCCGGTAGATGGGCCCCCCGTTGTTGCTCAGGAGCACCGCGTCGATCAGGGTGCCATCCCCGACCATGAGTTTCACCGTCTTCCCCACGAACTTGTCCAGGAGCTTCTGCGGGTTCAGGAGGTCGTACTCGTAGTTCTGCTCGAGGATGCGCACGCCGGTGGCATCCGTGAGGGACTTGAGATGGACCGTGGTGGGATCAATCTGGGCCGCCACGTCCATGAACTTCACCTCGTGGGTCCCGGGGCCCAGGTGGAGCTCCCGGATGTCCTTCACCAGGCCCAGGTTCCCGTTGTAGATCGTGATGCCGACCTCTTTCTGGTGCTCCTGCGTAACCGCGGCGCGGGCCGGCGCGGCCGCGTCCGGGCTGGCCACCGTCCCCGGCAGCCCCGCGCCAAGCGCCAGCCCCATCCCGATGGCCAACCACGTTCCCTTGGGCATTGCTGTCCCTCCTCCATGGCCCTGTGGGCCGTCAGGGTGCTTCGTCGGAGGGTCAGACAGCGACCGGCGGGAAAAGTTCCGCAGGTCTTCAGGGGGGTGCTCAGCGCAGACCGGGCGGGTGAACGGTTCGGGCGGTGTCAGGGACAGCGCGTGGAGAGGACCTCGCGGGCCTGGGTCGCCTCAGGCGCCTGCGGATAGCGGCCGGCCACATCCCGGAGGACCTGACATCCGGTGGGGTCGCCCAGGGCGAGGCGGGCCTGGCCTTGCCGGAGGAGGGCCGTGGGGACCAGGGGGCTGTCGGGGAATTCCCGGGTCAGAGCCTCGTACTCGGGGATGGCCTCCGCGTAGCGCTGCCGGGTGAAGTAGGCCTCGGCCAACCGGAACCGGGCGTCGGGGACCCGGGCGTCGCGGGGATGCTGGGCGGCGAAGGCGCGCAGTCCGTCAGTGGCCCGATCGTACTCCTGGCGGGCCAGGTCCTTCAGGGCGGCCGAGTAGAGTTCATCCGCCGACCCGGTGCCCATCGTGGAGAGTTGACCTTCCTTGGCCGGTGCGGGCGATTGCGCCGGTTCCGCCTCCTTCCCCATCCGCTTGGCCTCCTCGCGGAGGGGCGATGGCGCTTGCTCTCCCTTCCCCTCCAGGCGAGCCAGGGGCGCCTGGCGTTCGGCCCGCATTTCCCCTGGGGCATCAGCCCGGGGCTTGAGGCCCTCTGCCCCCCGGGCCGTTGCATCGGCCGCCGGAGGCGCGGCCGGGGTCGGGAGTGTGGCCGGCGCATCCCGGGCCGCAGGAGGCGGCGAGGCCACGCTGGGGTCGGCCTCCCGACGGAGGTCCGGCGACCGCTGGTAGATCAGCAGGCCCGCGAAGGCCACCAGGACCAGGGCCTGGATGGGCGCCTTCACGCGGAGCGGGAGGAACAGCTACTGGAGGGCCCGCTGCCACCAGGGGGGCGCCCCGAGCCGCTGGCGGACCCGCGCCGCGAACCCGGGGGACGGCTCGGCGCTCCCGAGAGCGGCGACCGCCTGCACCGCTCGCTGAAAGGCGGCCCACTCCATCCCGCACGCCGGGCACGTCTCCAAGTGCCGGGTCAGGGCGGCCAGGGGCGGGCCGGACAGGGTGTTGTCGTACAGGTCCGAGAAGGCCTCGCGGGCCTCGTCGCATGTCATCCGTCGCTCACATCAGAGGTGCGGGGTCAGTCGCGCCTTCATCTCCATCCGGGCGCGGTGCAGCCGCGACCGAACGGTGCCCAGTTCCAGTCCAAGCGTCCGGGCAATCTCCTCGTAGGGGAGCCCCTGGATGTCCCGCAGGACCAGGATCAGCCGGTGCTCCTCCCTCAGGTGGGCCAGCTCGGCCTGGACAAGCCGCGCCAGGTCCGCCCGTTCCAGGAGCGCGTCGGCCCGCGGCGCCCCGTCCGGGAGGCGCTCTACGGCGGCCGAGGGATCGTCCCCGGTGGCGCCCCGGCCTCGCCCGGACGAACCGCCCCGGCGACCTCGGGCCTGGAGGTGGTTCAGGCAGTGGTGGGTGGCGATGGCGTACAGCCACGTGGAGAACCGGGATGCGCCCTTGAACCCCCCGAGGCCCCGGTAGGCCTTCAGGAAGATCTCCTGCCCCAGGTCCTCGGCCTCGGCTCGGTCCCCCGTCATCCGCAGGGCCAGCGTGAACACCCACCCCTGGTAGCGTCGAACCAGGGCCTCGAAGGCGCCGGCATCCCCCGCGCGAGCCCGGTCCACCAGCCGGCGGTCTTCGTCCGCTGCGGCCCGCGCATCCCCTGGCGCCTCGGCCATCTCCACCCTTAGACCCCTGGCGGCCGCCGGAAGTTCCATGAGCGCCGGATGGCCCGATCACCCGGCCCACCTTCCGTCCAGCTCCGACCTCCCGGCCTTCGTGATGGCGCTTCGGGACTGACGACAGCGAATCCGGGCGAAGCAGTCCGGCGCCAACGACGGGGAAGTGGTCAATGGTGGGGAGACCGGGGACCCCTTATCAAGGACCACCCTGTAGAGGCTGCCAACTGGCTAGATGGAAAGGCTCACGAGGCGCGCTCGGTTACCTTTCCTGCTGGCCTGGCACTGCTCCTCTCTGCGGCCCCTTTCGCCTTGGAGTTGTGTTCCCCCATTCATTACCCCATTTCTGCAGTTATTACCCTGTTCGGCGCCACCGCGCGCTGCGGCCCCGCCCCAGGCAGAGGATGCGCTTCTCCTTCTGGAGGGCGCGGAGGACGAGGCGGATCATGTCCCGGCTCACTCCCGGGCAGGCCCGCTCGACATCGGAGATGCTGAATTCTCCGGGAAAGGCGAGGATGGCCCGCCGTACGGTTTCGGTCTTGGCGCCTCGCGGGGCCCGGACGGCACCCACCCGCTCCTCGAACTCGCGGTAGGCCGACCGTAAGATCCCGAGGAAATACGACCACCAGGGAATCAGATCATGCTCCCCCTCGTGCCATCGGTCCGAGGAACGCTTGAGGGCGTCGTAGTAGCTCTCCTTGCTGTCCTCGATCAAACGTTCGAGGCTTACGTAGCGCCCGACGCGGAAGCCGTGATGGAAAAGGAGAAGCAGGGTCAGCAGACGCGATACCCGACCGTTCCCATCCCGGAAGGGATGGATGCAGAGAAGGTCGAAAAGGAAGTTGGCCACAGCCAACAGAGGGGGAAGGAGATCCTGGTCAGTGGCATGGCGGTATCCCAGGCAGAGCTGATCAGTCGCCGCCGGGGTCTCCGGCGCCGGCACAGTGCGGAAGCGGACCACCCGCCGTCCGTCTGGCAAGACCTCGATGATCTCGTTATCTCGCGTCTTCCACTGGCCCGCATCGCCGACACCGGCCTGGGCAATGGCATGGAGGCGCCGGATCGTTTCCGGGGTGACGGGGATGGCACCTGGGTCCGTGTGGATCCAGTTGAGGGCGTTCCGGTACCCGACAATCTCCTCCTCGGGCCGGTCTCGAGGCCGCGCTCGGCCGAGGACAAGGGGGCGCAGGCGGCCAGGCTCCACCGTCACTCCCTCGATCCGGTTTGACGACTCCGTGCTCTCGACGATCGCCAGCTCCCGCAGGGTCCGGAGAACCTCGGGACTCTGCTTCTCATACAGGTCCTGCCGGCCCTTCGACTCCATGACCGCCCCGAGCTGCCACGAAACGCCGAGGGGAATCGTCGCCGCTGCCAGTCGCTTCGGATCAAAGAATTTCATGACGTCGCATTTCTAGATTGATATCCCACGAGAGGGCCGGGTCGAGGCTCGGCTCGTAGCGGTAGGTCTTGGGAGGCTTCCTTGCCTTGAATTGGGCTTGAAAGCCCACGTCGGGCCGAAGGAGAAGCTTCTCCTCCGTGTGCTCGTAGACTTGTGCGCCTTTCCCGTCGTGGGGCTTCTTGGCTTTCTTTGGCTTAGGCACTCTCCTTGCCATTGCCTCCCTCCGGCTGGTCGAATCTAGCGTCAGCCGCCACCGCTAAAGGCCCATCGGATTGGCGTCAGCCGCCCGTTGTGGCGGTAGCCTACTGGCCGACCCGTGGCAAGTCAAGGGAATGGCCGGGAGCCACGGGCCGGGTGGCTCCACCCGGCCCCGGACCTTCCTGGCTTGACAATCCTTTGCCTTTCTTATACATACGGCGCATTCCGCAGCCTCTCCTGCGGCATCCCGTCGTGTGTCCGGAACACCTCCGTTCCGCCATCCTGCTGGGACGCGGGGGGCGTTCCTCGTGGGGAGTGCGGACCAGGCCGGCGGGCGGGATGGTGCCGGGGCCCCTCGGGGAGGGTCGTGATGTACGGCTACGGCGGTCGGATCCTGACGCTTGACCTCACGTCCGGACAGGCCCGGGCCGAGGAGTTCGGGGAGCCCTTCGCCCGGGCCTTCCTGGGGGGGAACGGCTTCGCCATCCGGCTCCTCTACGACCGGGTCGGCCCCAA
>JBOHQK010000047.1:0-16634 GCA_050732195.1 Methylomirabilales bacterium (SeqCode) | reverse complement strand
GACCTGCCGGCGGGCCTCACCCCCGTCGTCCTCACCTTCGACGACTCCTCGCCCGGCCAGTTCCGGTACCTGGAGCAGGACGGGGAGGTGTCAATCGATCCCGACTCTGCCGTCGGCATCCTCCTGGACTTTCACCGGGCACACCCCGACTTTGCGGCCAAGGCCACCTTCTACGTTCTGCCGGCGGCGGCGCAGCCGCACCGGCTCTTCGGCCAGCCGGCCCACGAAAAGCGGAAGCTCCGCCACCTGGTGGAGCTGGGATTCGAGATCGGCAACCACACCCTCTGGCACGCGAACCTGGGCGGTGCTGACGCGGCCACGATCCGCTACCAGCTTGCCTCCGCCGTCCGGGTCATCCAGGAAGCGGTCCCGGGCTACCGCGTCCGGACGCTCGCCCTCCCCTTCGGCGCTTACCCGGCCGACCTGGCCGCCGCCACGCTGGGGGAGGCCCACGGGATCACATACCGCCACGAGGCAATCCTGATGGTGGCGGGGGGGGCTGCCCCCTCCCCCTTCGCCGCCGCCTTCGATCCGCTCCACCTGCCCCGGGTCCAGGCCACGTCCGCCGAGCTGGACCACTGGCTCGGCCACTTCGCCCGCCGGCCGGAGGAGCGCTTCGTGAGCGACGGCGATCCAACCGCCGTCACGGTCCCGCGGTCCCTGGCCGGCCTCCTCCGCGACCCCCTGCCCCAGGGAATCGTGCTGCGCGTCCACTGAGCGGTCCAGGCCTCAGTAGAGCAGGTAGCGCTCCCGCAGCTTGAGGAAGGCCTCCAGCGCCTCCCCGTCCGCCCCCGCCGCCGCACGCCCGTCCCCCCGCCGGAGCCACTCCATCGCCGCCCGGTTCCCGAGGAGTTGCTGCACCTTCTCCAGGAGGAAGGTCCCGGGGTAGAGCCGGTGCAGCGTGGCGGCGATCTCGAGGCCGGTGCGGACGGCCCGGAAGGTCTCCCGGTCCGTGAGGAGGATCCGCACCCCCTGGCAGACCTCCCCCTTGTAGACCGACGCCCGGGGCGTGAACTGGGTCGGGACAAACCGGACACCGGGGAGGTCCAGGGCCGTGAGGGCGGCGGCCAGCGCCTCCCCGTCGATCCAGGGCGCCCCCAGGGCCTCGAAGGGGACCTCCGTCCCCCGGCCCACGGAGAGGTTGGCCGACTCGAGGAGGCCGACGGCCGGGTACAGGGTGGCCGCCGTGACGCTCCGGATGTTGGGAGAGGGGTTGACCCAGGGGAGCCCGGTCTCGTCGAACCACTGCTCCCGCTTCCACCCCCGCACCGGGATCACCGTGAGGCTCGCCCCCGTCCCGCGCTCGTCGTTGAAGAGGCGCGCCAGCTCGCCGACCGTCATCCCGTGACGGACGGGGAGGGGATGGTACGCGGTGAACGAGCTGAGGTCCGGGTCGAGGACGGGCCCTTCCACGATGCGGCCGGTGATGGGGTTCGGGCGGTCCAGGACCACGACCGGCAGCCCCTCCAGGGCGGCCGCCTCCAGGACGTAGCCCAGGGTGGTGATGTAGGTGTAGAAGCGGGTCCCCACGTCCTGGAGGTCGAAGAGGAGGAGGTCCAGGCCGCGGAGCATCGGGGGCGTGGGACGCAGCGTGGGGCCGTAGAGGCTGTGCACCGGCAGGCCGGAGGCGGCGTCGGTCGCCGCCGCGATCGGCCCCTCCGCGGTCCCGGTCAGGCCGTGCTCCGGGCTGAAGAGCGCCTGGAGCCGGACGCCCCCCTCCCGCAGGAGATCCGCCGTCCGGCGTCCCTCCCGGTCCCGCCCCGTCTGGTTCGTGACCAGCCCGACCCGCCGGCCCCAGACCGGCGCGAAGGCCATCTGCTCCAGGACCTCCACCCCAGTCCGCACGGCGACCGCGGGGTCTCCCGGCTCCGGGTCAGGCCCGTCCAGGACCGCCCGCCCCGCCGCCGAGATCGCCGCTCCCCGGAGGCCCGACAGGTCTCCGGTCCCGTCCGGGTGGACCCGGTTGCTGAGGAACACGACAAAGGTGTCGGTGGGCGGATCGATCCAGAGGGCGGTCCCCGTGAAGCCGGTGTGGCCGAAGGAGGCGGGGGACCCGTGGATCCCCCGGACCGCGGCGGGGGAGTCCACGTCCCAGCCCAGCGTCCGCCGACCACGGGCTTGGGGGAGGGCGAGGGGACTCACCATGAGGGCCACCGTCCGGGGCGCAAGGATTCGCCCGCCCCCGTACACCCCGCCGTTCAGAATGGCCTGGGCGAAGCGCGCCAGGTCCTCGGCGGTGGAGAAGAGGCCCGCGTGCCCGGCCACGCCCCCCATCCGGAAGGCCAGCGGGTCGTGCACGATGCCCGCCCGCACCTCACCGTTCAGGACCTCGGTCGGCGCGATCCGGTAGCGCCAGGCCTCCGGGGGGTTGAAGAAGGTCTCCCGCATCCCGAGGCGCTGGAAGATCCGCTCGTGCGCCAGGGCCGGGAGGGGACGCCCCGTGATTCGCTCGAGGAGTGCCCCCAGGAGGATGTAATTGAGATCGCTATAGATGTAGCGTGTACCGGGGGGGGCCAGCAGCCCCTCCCGCCGGATCGCCCGGAGGATGGCAGCGGGCCCCTCCGAGGTGTCCTCCCGCGGCAGGCCGGGCGGGAGGCCCGAGGTGTGCAGGAGGAGCTGTCGGACCGTGGCCCGCCCCACTGGGTGCCCCCGGAACTCGGACAGGTGCCGTCCCAGGGGGTCCTCCAGGCGGACCCGGCCCTCCTCCACGAGCTGCAGGACAAGAGGGGCCGTGACCACCACCTTCGTGAGGGAGGCCACGTCGAAGATGGTGGTGAGGTTCATGGGGCGGCGCTCGGGGATCAGCGCCCGCTCCCCCACCGCGCGCCAGAAGACCACCTTCCCCTGCCGCGCCACCAGCACGACCGCTCCGGGGAGGCGCCGCTCCCGCACCGCCTCCTGGAGGAGGCCCTCGATTGCCTGGAGGCGGGTCGCCGACATCCCGGCGGCAGCCGGCTCGGCCAGCGTGAGGGTGCGGGGCGAGGCGCCGGACGCGGCTGCGTGGAGGAGTAGGAGGCCCGCCAGCGTCAGGAGGGCCGGACAGGAGATCGGGCGGCGACGGCTAGAGGGCGGCCAGGGCATCGCGCATCCGACGGAGCACCTCCCGCAGGCGGTCCTCGCCCGCCGCGTAGGAGAGGCGCAGGTATCCCTCCCCGTTCTCGCCGAAGGCGGTGCCGGGGAGGAGGGCCACACCCGCCTCGTTCAGGAGAAAATCCGCAAGAGCCTGGGCCGGCCGGCCGAGGGCGGAGACATCCGGGAAGGCGTAGAAAGCCCCCGGGGGGGAGAGGCACCGGACCCCCGGGATGGCGTTCAGGCCGGCCACCACCAGGTCCCGCCGCCGCCGGAAGGCCGCCACCATTGCCGCCACGGGCGCCTGGTCCCCCGTGAGGGCGGCGCATCCGGCCCGCTGGGTGAAACTGGCGGTGCAGGAGTTGGAGTTGACCATGAGTTTCGCCATGGCCTCGGCCCAGGGCCGGGGCATCACCCCGTACCCGAGGCGCCACCCGGTCATGGCGTAAGTCTTCGAGAAGCCGTCCAGGAGGATCACCCGCTCCTTCAGCCCGGGCAGGCTCAGGATGCTCCGGTGCTCCCCCTCGTAGAGGAACCGGTGGTAGACCTCGTCGGCCAGGACCGGGATCCCGTAGCGGCCCGTGATCGCGGCGATGGCCTTCAGGTCCTTCCCGCCGAGGACCCCCCCGGTCGGGTTCTGGGGCGAGTTGAGGATGAGCAGCGCGGTGCGCGGATTCACCGCGGCATCGAGCGCCTCCAGGTCGAAGGCAAAGCCCTGCGCCTCGCGCAGCGGCACCGGGACCGGCCTGCCACCGGCAAAGGCGGCCACCGACCGGTAGATGGGGAAGCCGGGGTCCGGGTAGATGACCTCCCGCCCGGGCTCGACCAGGGCGAGGGCGGCGAAAAACATGATGGGCTTGGCCCCGGGGGTGACCACCACCTCCTCGGGGTGAACCGGGACGCCGCACCGCGCCGCCACGCTCTCGGCGATGGCCTCCCGGAGCTCCGGCAGGCCAGCGGGCGGGCCGTAGCGCGTGTGCCCCTCCTCCAGGGCCCGCGCGGCCGCCTCCCGGATGAAGGCCGGAGTGGGGAAATCGGGCTCCCCGATCTCGAGGTGGATGACGTCCCGGCCCGCGGCCTCGAGCGCCCGGGCCTTCACCAGGACATCGAAGGCTCCCTCGCTCTCCAGGCGCCCCATGCGGGCGGCGAGCGCCACCGCCGCGGCCGCCCGCCCGCCGCTCCCCTCAGCCCGGGTCATCCCACACCTTCCCGCAGAGGCCGTCCGGTCACGGCCGCACACCCCCCACGGATGCGGCAAGCCCGGCGGCCTCGAGGAGCGTCCGCGCCGCCACCGCCGCCCCCGTCGCCTCCAGGCGCTCCCCGGGGAGCGGCGCTCCCACCACCTTCCGGAGGGAAGCCTCCCAGCGTCCGGCCAGCAGATCCTCGTTGGAGATGAAGGTCGCCGCCGTGTAGCGGTGGAGTCCCTCCACCAGCGGCCCGTACTCCGCGAACTCCCCCCGCGAGGTGTAGACGACGGGGATCCGGTGGGCCAGGCACTCGGAGACGATGCCGTAGCCCGGCTTCGTGATCACCGCGTCCGCCGCGGCCACCAGCTCGTCGTGGCGGATCAGGTCCCGTGGGACGCCCCGGATATTTCCCGGGGCCCCCACGACCTCGCGGCTGACGGCGAAGCGGTAGCCGGTCAGATGCCCGAGGCGGGCGAAGTCAATGCCGTACAGGTCGAAGCCGCCGAAGGAGAGGACAACCAGCGGCTCCCCCTCGGTGAGGCCGAGGGCGGCCCGGACGGCTGACCGGTCCCGGAGGATCCGCCGGGCGATGAGCGGGATGTCCCGGACGACGGGAAACGCGCTCAGGTCCCCGTGGAGCGGCAGCCGCAGCAGCAGACCGGCCCGGGCGTAGGCCTCGCGGACCTGGCGGAGGAGGGGGGCGAAGGCCTGCTCCTGCGCCACGTAGGGGGCGTAGATCCAGTCCCAGGAGAAGTTGGTGATGGCGATCCCCGGCACCCCCGCGGCGGCGGCCGCCTCGAAGGCGAGGGGCGGGATGTCCCCCACCACGAGGACCGCCCCCACCTCCCGCAGCCAGCGGGCCTCGGACAAAACCCGGTCGGGGCGCTCGGCCAGGAAGGCGGCGTACGCGGTGAGCGAGGCCACCTTGTCCAGGCGCAGCGAGTCGTGCTGGACCGTCCCCACGTCCACCGCCCCGGGCACCACCGTGACGGCCTCCCCCAGGTGTTCCGCAAAGAGGGCGGGAGGCGCCGAGGTCCGCGCGCGGAGGCGCACGGTCGGCCCAAGTTCCCGGAGGGCCTGCATGACGGCGATCATCCGGGTGGCGTGGCCGAACCCGTGGCCGGTGATGTAGAAGACGACGGCAGGGGCACTCATGACGGGGCGTACTGGGGGAAGACCCGCTGGATGGCCTCCGCGGGACTCCCGGCCAGAAGGGGCGGGATGAGCGCGGAGGCGTAGGCCCGGCTCGCCGCGAAGGTCACGAGCCCGGCGGCGAGCGGCTCCCCCGCCTCCGTCAGGAGGTAGGCCGGGGCCAGCCAGCTCCGCCCCTTCCGGTCGGCGGGCGCGGCCGCTCCCCGCTTCCCCCAGAGGAGGACCCGCTCCCCATTCGCCGCCCGCCCCTGCACCGTGACCTGGAGCCGGGTGCTCACCCCCACCTCCTGCGCGCGTAACGCCCCGAGCCACCAGCCGATCTCGTCCAGGGCGATGTGGGGGAACCCCCGGAAGAGGCGACCGTCGGCCCCCCGGTAGGGCGCGCGGGGCTCGTAGAGTTTCCAGACGAAGGTCGCATCATGGTCGAACCGGAGCTGAAGGCCGAGGGGGTTCTTGCTCCCGCAGGCCAGGCACCACTCGAGCCCCGGGACCGGGTGGGCCTCCCGGCTCCCGGCCCGCCATCGGGAGAGATCCTCCCCGGCCGGGAGCCGGATGGGCTCGCCCGGGCGGACCTCCCCCTCGACGAGCGGCGTCTCCGGAGGTCCCAGCCGGACGCCGACCCGCCAGGCCGGCTCTCCGGCCTCAAGCGCGACGGCCACGGGGACCGGAACACCGAGGGGAAGGGGCTTCCGGAGGTCAGCCGTCGTGCTCAGGGGGCTCCGCTCCGAAGACGCGATTCCCGCCACCTCGAGGAGCCGGGCTCCCGCCTCGGCCACGGCAGCCGTGACGGCCCCGCCGTGGCCAGTGCCGGGGAACCCGCTTTGCAGTTCCGGCCGGAAGGTGAGGGTCCCCTCGAGGCGCGGGATACCCGCCGGCACCGGCCGGAGGGCGAGGGCCTCCCGGAAGACCTCCTCCAGCGTCACCAGCCTCCCCCCCAGGCCCGCCGGGTCCCTCCGGCCCCCATCGAGCCCCGCCACTCCCGGGACCCGTGGGCCCGGGGCATCCGCTTTCGGATACCCCTGAGCCTCACGCGCTCCGTGACGAGCGGGCCCGGGAAGAGCAAGCCCAGCGCGAGCGCAAAGGAGACGACCGGGAGGGGGCGGCTCACGAAGATGAGGCCCGTCAGGTACCGGTTGGAGCAGTCCGGGGAGATGTTGAGGTCCGTCCGGAGGAGGTACTCCGCCGCCTCTGTTCCCTTTCCCCACGCCCGCACGCCGCCGCCCCTCCCGCGTCCTGGGCCGGAGCCTAGCACAGGGGAGCGGAATTGCCCACGGGTTTTGCGGGGGGTCAGGAGGATCCGGCGGGGCGCGCTAACCCGGCTCCGGTTTCACTTCTGGCGCAGCAGGCCCCAGAGCATCCGGACGGCGCCCCAGAGGGCCACCAGCATGCCGGCCAGCGTGACCGGAAAGGTCAAGGTCGGGGCGAGGTGGCTCGCCCCGAGCCCGATGCCCCCCAGGATCAGGAAGAGGCCCAGGAGCGTGAGCCCGATGGGGCCGCTCACGGCGCATCCAGGTGCATCCCGAAGAGAAACCGGGTCTCTTCGGGATGCGCCTCGGCCACCACCAGGGCGCGCCGCAACGTTTCCAGGACCGCGACCCGGGGGTGGACGCCGAAGGGGACGTAGACAGGCGCGAAGGCTGCGGGGACGTCGTCGAGCCGGGGCGAGTCCGGGAGCGGGGCGGGGGGGACTCGCGACGCATCGCTCATGGCGCGCCCGCCTGGCGGCCCCTCAGGCGGGCCGGAGCAACTCGTCAATCTTCTGGATGATCTCGGTCGCGGTGGCCTTGTCCCGCTGGATCGCCCCGCGCTGGGCGTCCACCCGGACCCTCACGCCGGCCGCCGGGACCCGGTCCACATTGATCACGATCTTCATGCCCCGGGCGTAGGTGGTCAGCTCCAGGCTCTCCTCGTTCAGGCCCACCTTCCGCCGGTCCTCCCGCGCGACCGGGGTCATCTCCAGGGCCTCCAGGGCCTGGCGGGTCGCCCCCTCCACCCGGGCGAACTCCACCTCGAAGGTCTTCTCCGCCTGGTTCAACTGCGTGTAGACGACCCCGCCCCCGACGGCCGCCGCGCCCCCTACAACCAGCGGGAGGCAGCCGCCCAGGAGAGCCGCCCCGGCCACGAGGCTGACACTTGCCCACACCTGCCGCATCCTCCATCGGCCCATCGCGCGCACCCCCTCTCTCTAATTAGCGGTCTTCACCAGAATCTGTAGCCGGGCCTGTATTCACGCGGTCTGACGGAGGCGGCGCGTGGCGGTGGCCTTCTGGATCTTGAGCAGAAGGTACTCATGGTCCCGGTAGCCCCGGCCCCGGCGCAGCATCGCACGGATGTTGCCGAGGTGGGTGATGATTTGGACTTGCACCTGCAAGAGCGCTGCGCCTTTCACGGCGCGCGCGGAAGTTGGGCTAGACCCTTGTCCAGGGACCTCGCGCTCAAGCGGATCGGGCGCCGGCGCGTGGCGCGTGGCGTAGGCTTTGATCGAGGAGTTTGGCGCATGCGTATACCGTGCGCAGGTGGGGCAGCGGCAGGCTGAGGAGATCGCCGATCTCGACGACCGCACCGACCATCGCATCGATTTCCAGGGGACGGCCGCTCTCCACGTCCTGCAGCATGGACGTCTTGTGCTCCCCCACCTTCTCGGCGCCGGCGAGGCGTTGCTCAACCCCGATCTCCAGCTCCACGCCCAGCGTGCGGGCCACGCTGTCCGCCTCCTCCATGACGGCGCGCGCGACGGCCTGCACCTCCGGCTGCGTGGCGACCTCTGCCAGCGTGGCGCGGGTGAGCGCGCTGAGCGGGTTGAGGGCCACGTTGCCGAGCAGCTTGACCCACAGGTCGTGGCGGATGCGAGCCCGAATCGGGCATTTCAGCCCGGCCTTGATCAGCGCCGCAGCGATAGCCTGACAGCGTTCGGTCTTGCTGCCGTCGAGCTCGCCGATGGAGAACCGTGTCCCCTCCACGTGCCGGATCACGCCGGGCTCCACCAGGCTGGTCGCGGGGTACACCACGCAGCCGACCACGCGGCGGGTCTCGATGTTGCGCGCGATAGCGCCGTCGGGATCGACCGTCCGCAGGCGGGTGCCCTCGAGCGGCCCGCCGTGGCGCTCGAAGTACCACCAGGGGATGCCATTCTGCGCCGTGACCACCGTGGTATGGGGTCCCAGCAGTGGCCCCAACCGCGGCGCGATCTCCGGCAGGCTGTGCGCCTTGACTGTCAGGAAGACAGTGTCGGCCTCGTTCACGACGGACAGTTCGTCGGTGCAGGCCGGGTGGGCAACGAAGTCGCCTGCCTCGCTGTGGACCCGCACCCCGGATGCACGCATCGCCGCCAGGTGCGGTCCCCGGGCGACGAGGGTGACGTCCTCTCCGGCCTGGGCCAGCCGCGCCCCCAGGAAGCCGCCCGTGGCGCCCGCCCCGACGATGACGAACTTCACCGCAGCGCGCCGACCAGCGCGGCCATGCGGGTACGCTGCACCTTGCCGGTGGCGGTCCGCGGGATGCTGTTCACCAGGTGTAGCCTTCTCGGCGTCTTGAACTCCGCGAGATGCTCGCGGCAATGACGCAGCAGTTCTGCCTCGGTCACCGGCGTCCGCAGCACGACCGCCGCCGCCACCTCCTCGCCCCAGGTCGGGTGCGGGACCCCGAAGCAGACCGCCTCCGCCACGGCCGGGTGCCTCAGCAGGACGTCATCGACTTCGTGCGGGGAGATCTTCTCCCCGCCGGAGTTGATCATCTCCTTGAGCCGACCGACCAACGTCAGGTAGCCGGCCGTGTCGAGCACGCCCAGGTCGCCGGTGCGGAACCAGCCGTTCGTGAATGAGGCGGCATCGGCCTCCGGGTCGTTGTCGTAGCCGTCGATCACGTTCGGGCCCTGGATCACGACCTCGCCGCTCGCGCCGACCGTCAGCAGGGCGCCTTTTTCGTCCATCACGCCGATGCGCACGCCGGTCCCGCGGCCGACCGAGCCGGATACGCGCGTGGCCGGGGGCAGCGGGTTCGAGGCCATCTGATGTGCCGCCTCCGTCATGCCGTACGCCTCCAGGACGGGGATGCCGAAAAAGGCCTCGAGCCCGAGCAACGTCGCCTCCGGCAGCTTGGCGCTGGACGAGCGGATGAAGCGCAGGGTCTCGGTGCCCGCTCGCTCGCCGTCCCGGCAGCGGGACAGGACGAGCTGGTGGATGGTGGGCACGGCCGTGTACCAGGTCGCTCGGTAGGTCATCACGAGGCGTCGGAAGCTCAGCGGATTGAAGCGGGAGGGGACGACGAGCGTCCCTCCCGACGCGAGGGTAGCCAGCACCAACCCGACGAGCCCGTGCACGTGGAACAAAGGCATCACGCAGAGGGCCACGTCGGCCGGCGACAGTTTGTACGTCGCGACGCTGTGGCCGACGGAGGCCACGAGATTGCGGTGCCTGAGCGGAGCCCGTTTCGGTCGGCCGGTGGTTCCGCTGCTGTGTAGCACCAGCGCGATGTCGTCAGGGCTAGGACTGTTGGCGCCGCGCCGCGCCGACCGAGCAGGGGTGCTGTGGAGCCGTAGCTTACCGTCCGGATCGATCGCCGGCTCGATCAGGGGCGCGCCGCTGGGCCAGGCTCGGCGGGCTGCTTCTGCTCCGCCTGGGGGCACGATGAGCGCTTTGGCCGAGACGTCGGCAAAGTAGAAGCGGAGTTCGTCTTCGGTATAGGCGGGATTGAAGGGCGCAGCGCTGGCAGCCAGGGCTGCCCCCAAGACGGCGACAATCGCCTCGGGGCCGTGCGGCAGTACCACGGCCACCCGGTCGCCGCGCTCGACACCCAGCGCCGCCAACGTATCGGCGACCTGCAGCACGTGTGTGCGGAGCGCAGCGTACGTCAGCGCCTGACCGTCCGGCACGACGATGGCCCGATCCGTCACGTGACCGGTCTCGAGCAGGCTCATCAGCGTCCGTTGCACATCGGCTTCCGCCGCCCGCAGGGCTTCAGCAGCCGTGCTGACGCTGACAGGGGCATCGGCCGGCACGGCAGGGCCGCGGCGGAGCTTCATGATCAGATCGCGCATCGAGACGATCCCGATGAGCCCGCCGTCGGAAACGACCGGGATGTGGCGGTAGCCATGCGCGGCGAGCCGACGGAAGACGTCGATGACCTCCTCGGATGGGTCGACGGTGTCGGGGTCCGGGGTCATATAGTCCGCGACTCTCGCGGCCCCGCCGGCGGCCCCACCGGCGGCGAAGCGCACCAGGTCGCGCTCGGTGAGGATGCCAATCGGGCGCGTCCCGTCGACCACGACGACGGACCCCACACGCCGCTCGTACATGCGCTTCGCCGCCTCGGCAACCGTCTCTGAAGGGGAGGCCGTCAGCACCGGCCGGCTCATGACATCGCCCACAGTCAGCGCCCTGATCCCGGAGGTCATCTCTTCGGCTCCTCCCCCGTGTGCCGGTGCGCCGTACAGACGTTGGTGGGGAATCTACCTGCCCACCGCCTTTGTCGCCAGCCAGTCGGGGCCAGCGCCCGAGAGAGGCTTAACGACGTTCGGAGCCATCGAAGAGATGGGCAGCTCCCCGTTCACGACGATCCAGCTGGGCTCGGAGACATCGGCGGCGCGGACAACTCCACCTTTGCTGGCGATGTAGCGCCGCACCATCTCCTGCAGGAACATCACGTTATCGGGAGCCACCTTGACCTTCGGCTGCGGGTTGGGGGGCTGGTGGCTCGCAAGCGGCGGCGCGAGCCTCTGGCCGTTGTGAGAAATCGCAGATTCCGGATCCCGACCAACCGGAAGAGCTGGTCGAGGGGATCGCCTGGCGTGTGGAAGGTGGCGATGGTGTACACCCGGTCTCCCACGAGGGGCTTCCACCTGCCAGTCTGCCGGTTCAGCACCTCCGCCCTCATGATGCGGCGGGTGGAGGGACCCGTGGGGCCCGAGGTCGAGGTAGAACCGGACCCCGGAGGTCCGCACGAGCCATCCCGGCCCGCGCCGGAGGGGATTCGGGTCCAGCACCTCAGCCGCAAAGCGCTCGAACATCAAATAGTTGGAAAAGTGGCTGGGCCGCCGGGTAAGGAGAACTATCGGGAACAGGGGCCCGGAGACCAGCGCAGGGCCTCTCCCGGGCAACGGATGCCCAAATCCTGCCCACGGCGGGCACGCTATCAGCGACGTGACGGGTAGTCAAGGGGGATTCCACGATCCGAGGGCATTCTGGCTCCATCCGAGGGGCTCGTTCGGACAGACTTGGGCCGTCCTGGCCGGTTGGCGGACGGGCGGGCGAAGGGGCTACGCGGGGTCCGGCCAGGGGAGGTCCTCGAAGGCAGGTTCGTAGATCAGCTCCCTGAGGCCGCTCTGAGGTGGGGCCCGGGGGCCGTCCCCTGGGGACAGCAGGTTCAGGTGGGAGAGGATCCGGTACTTCCTGCTTCTGTGGATTCTCAATCCAGTTATCCGATGGCGCTGGTCTCAGATTCTCGAGGCGACGGTCCTGCTGGTGTGCCTGGTCCCTATCGGCCAGATTGTGTTTGATGGCGCCCTGATCTCCGGCAGCGAGAACTACCCTCTGGAGTACCTGTGCATTCCGTTTCTTATTTGGGCAGCGTTTCGGTTTGGACAATGCGAAGCGGCAACAGCCACCCTCGTATTGTCGGCTGTCGCAATCTGGGGCACGTTGCACGGGCTTGGGCCCTTTGCACGGGAATCGCGCAACAAGTCTCTCCTGTTGCTGCAGGCGTTCCTGGGTGTTGCCACAGTGATGACCATGGCTCTCGCTGCGGAGGTTGCGGAACGCAGGCGCGCCGAAAGCAAAGCTCGCTCCCTTGCGGTGAGTGACCCCCTCACGGGACTGGGAAACTACCGGAAGCTCATCGACGCCCTCGAGTCGGAGATCAAACGTTCTGAACGAACGCGAAGACCGTTCATCTTCCTTCTCCTGGACGTCGATGGCCTGAAGAAGATCAACGGCGTTCATGGCCACTTGGTGGGAAGCCGCGCGCTGTGCCGGCTGGCCGATGTTCTTCGCCTCTATTGCCGGAGTGTCGATACCGCGGCGCGATACGGTGGCGATGAGTTTGCACTCATTCTTCCGGAAGAAGGCGCCGAGTCCGCGCGCCATGTTGCCCACCGCATTGCCGCGAAACTCGCTCAGGATGGCGAAGAGCCGTTGCTTTCAGTAAGCATGGGTATCGCGGCGTGGCCGCAGGACGGAAGAACGAAGGAAGCGTTGATGAGGGCCGCGGATCGGGACCTCTATGAAAAGAAGCGCGTCAGTCCGACAAGCTTAACGTAAGGCCCGGCAGGTCCAGACTCTCCACCTCTGCTTTCCATTCCTCACCGGCGCCAATCAACGTGGGAGTCGTGAGAGTCCCGGAGCTGACAAGATCGCCGCGGGACATCGTGGCGACTCTCGCGAGTTCGCCCAGGCAGAGCGCGGGGCTTCGCAGAGAATTTCGGCCCGAGCCTTCTTCGACCAACTCCCCGTTCCTGATAAGTCGAAGTTTGAATTTCGGCAGTTGCTCGGCGATCCCGGGGATCATCGCCGGCTCCACGTACCGCGGCTCGCCGACAACCAACGCAGCATGTAAGCCAAACGAGGCGACGAAATCGGCCGGCTGAAACTCCCAGTCCGGAAAGACGCAGTCGATGATTTCAAACCCAGGAGCCAACCACTCCACTCCGGCGAGAATCGCGGCCGGATCCGTGCCTGCGATTGGCTGCTTCAACTTGAATACGATTTCGGGCTCGATCTTCGGAGCAACCATTCGCCCTATTGAAAGCGACGCGGTGTTGCCGGTCGAAAATCGGACAGTGTCGTCGTACATGTGCGCCCAAACGAGTGTCTCCAACTTGAGCACGCGCCACATGGCCTTGTTGGCGTAGCCGACTTTCAGGCCGGTCGTTGTTCTGCCGGCCGCTCTTCGCAGACGCACGAGTTCCGCTTCCACGGCATAAGCGTCTGTCATGTCAAAGTTCGCATCCCGTGAAGAAGGCGCTGCAACGATCGTGCGATTCGAGTATGCGGCCATCAAGTCCGCGGCGAGCCCTTTCAAGTCCAGATTGGACCCCATATTCCTACTTTGTCGCGGCCGCTCGCACGAGCATCACGGCAGAACCTGACGACATCGCGTCATAGTAACCGGTAAAGCGTTGCGGCTCCATCGCGTTGTATGGTTCGGCGGTCTTCACCAGAATCTGTAGCCGGGCCTGTATTCACGCGGTCTGACGGAGGCGGCGCGTGGCGGTGGCCTTCTGGACCTTGAGCAGAAGGTACTCATGGTCCCGGTAGCCCCGGCCCCGGCGCAGCATCGCACGGATGTTGCCGTTGATGGCCTCGACCTCCCCGAAGGGGACCTTCTCGTGGCAGTAGCTCAGGAGGCCGTCCAGATGCCGTGTCAACAGCCGGCCGAGCTTGTGGAAGGCCGGCAACCGCTGCCAGCGGAGGGCGAGGAGCCAGTTGGTGAGGAAGCGGCGGGCCGCCCCCTCGTAGGTGTAGGTCCAGAGCTGGGCCAGTTGCTCCTTGAGGAGGTAGGCCTTGGCCAGCTGCCGGTTGAGGGCGAAGAGGTCGCGGAGGGTCTCGCGCTCCTCCCAGTCCAGGTTCGCCCAGCGGCGCAGCAGCAGCCAGCGCTTACCCCGGATGAGCCCGCGGGCCTCGGCCCCTTGCCGGAAGAACTCCGCCCGACGGGTCTCATCCACCGCCTCACTGGCATGGCGGAGGACGTGGAACTTGTCGTAGACGATCCGGGCGTGGGGGAGATGCTCCTGCAGACTGAGCCGGAAGGGCTCCCACATGTCCACGCATACGGTCCGGACCGCCCGGCGTCGCGCCAGCGGCAAGGCCTCCGCGAAGAACCGGTCGAGGGTCACGCGCTTGCGCTCCAGGCCGACCCAGAGCGGCTCGCCGGTCTCCAGGTCACTGACCACGGTGAGGAACTTGACCGTCTTCCCCAAGAAGATCTCGTCCACGCCCAAGTAGCGGCGCGGCGTGCGGGGGCGCGCCGCCGCCCAGCGCCGCAGCACCCGCTTGTCCATGCGGCGCACCGTCTCCGGGGGCAGGTCCCACTGGGCGGCGACCGGGCTCACCGGTGCGGCCTCACTGGCCTCGGCCACCGCGGCCTCCAGCCGTGTCGTGTAGTGGGCCTTGCCGGCCAGGAACGGCAGCCGCTCGGTCCGCACGCCACAGCGGCGACAACGGACGCGGTGGATCTCCACCTTCAGCCACACCGCCCATGTCCCCCAAGGCAGGTCCCGGATCCGCCGCTCGGTCCAGCTGTGGACCGCGCGGACCGAGATCCCACACCCCCCATAGACGTAGGACGGCTCCCGCCCCGTCTGCCGGATCGAGAGGGTCAGCTGGTTGGCGGCTTCGTCCGTTTCCCAGCCATAGATCCCATAGCCTGGCAGGCGCAGAATGCGGGATACGATCTCCTCGGGCATCGGCTCCCTCCTGTCCGTGATGGCAAGTCACGTCAGGAGGTCTATCACTTCCGGAGCCGATGCCCCCCCTCATTTCAACCCCCGCATCCAGACAGGGGTCTGTACAGATTCTGGTGAAGACCGCTAATTAGGATACCCGCCCGGGTTGCGCCACTGTCGAGGCCCGCGGGCACGGGACGGGCCCACGAAGGGGCCCGCCCCTCCCCCGGAACCGCTCCACCTCCTAAACGGGAAGCGCCCGGTCCAGGGCTCGGTACTGGATCGCCTCCGCGAGGTGAACCGGCGCGATGGCCGCCGCCCCCTCCAGGTCGGCAATGGTCCGCGCCACCTTCAGCACCCGGTCATAGGCCCGGGCTGAGAGCGCGAGCCGCGTCACCGCCTGCTCCAGCAGGCGTACCCCGTCGCCATCCAGCGGGCAGTGACGGCGAATCCGCCGGCCGGTCATGTGGGCGTTGCAGGTGATCTTCGTCCGGGAAAACCGCCGCGTCTGGAGCTGCCGCGCGGCGGCCACCCGCTCCCGGATGGCAGCCGACGGCTCGGCGTCCGACCCGCCCAGCAGGTCCGGTGCCCGGACCGGGGGGACCTCCACGTGCAGGTCGATGCGGTCCAGCAGCGGGCCCGAGACCTTGCCGCGGTAGCGCTGGATCTCCCCAGGAGAGCAGCGACAGGCCCTCTGGGGGTCCGTGAGGTGGCCGCAGGGACAGGGGTTCATCGCGGCCACCAACGTGACGCGGGCGGGGAAGGTCAGCGCGGAGGAGGCGCGGGCGATGGTGACGAGGCCCTCCTCCAGCGGCTGGCGGAGCGCCTCCAGGGCGTTGCGCCGAAATTCGGGCAGTTCATCCAGGAACAGGACCCCGTTGTGGGCCAGGCTCACCTCCCCCGGCCGCGGGACCGAGCCGCCGCCGATGAGGCCGGCGTCGGAGATGCTGTGGTGGGGGGCGCGGAAGGGCCGGGTCCGGAGGAGCGCCACCCCCTCCCGCAGGAGGCCGCTGATGCTGTGGACCTTGGTGGTGGAGATGGCCTCCTCCAGGCTGAGGGGCGGGAGGATGCCCGGGAGCCGCTTCGCCAGCATCGTCTTGCCGGCGCCGGGCGGGCCGATGAGGAGGAGGTTGTGCCCGCCCGCCGCGGCCACCTCCAGCGCCCGCTTCGCGTGGCCCTGCCCCCGCACGTCGGCAAAGTCCTCACCCGCGGGATCGGGGCCGGCGAGAACTGACGACAGGTCCACCGCGACCGGGGCCAGGGGGAGGGCACCCCGGAGGAACCCCACCACCTGGGGCAGACTCTGGACGCCGAAGATCTCCACCTCCCGGACCACCGCGGCCTCGGCCGCGTTGGCCTGGGGGAGGAGGAGGCCCTGGAGCCCGGCCTCGGCCGCCGCCACCGCCATCGGAAGGCCGCCCCGGATGGGGCGGACCGCGCCGTCCAGGGCCAGCTCCCCCACGAGGAGAAAGCGGCCGAGGCGCTCCGGGGGCACCGCACCGGCAGCCGCCAGGATGCCGACGGCGATGGGGAGGTCGAACGCGGCCCCCTCTTTCCGGACGTCGGCGGGGGCCAGGTTCACCGTGATCCGCCGCGCGGGGAACTCGAACCCGGTGTTCGTGAGGGCGGCCTTGACCCTGTCCTTCGCCTCCCGGACCGCCACGTCCGGCAGGCCCACGGTGGCGAAGGAGGGGAGCCCGGGTGCGAGGTCCACCTCCACCTCGACCACGTAGGCGTCGATCCCCAGTATCGCGCCCGTAAGGACCTTGGCCAGCACCGCCGCGCCCCCCTCGCGGCCCGCCTCCTAGGCGGCCTTCGGCTTGCGCCCGGGCCGGCGCGCCCGCCGGCGG
>JBOHQK010000046.1:0-6749 GCA_050732195.1 Methylomirabilales bacterium (SeqCode) | reverse complement strand
CGCACCTGGCCTTCGCGGACGGCGTCCTCTCCGTGGCCTTCGTGAACATGAATCTGAGCCTTACCGGCTTGCAGGGCTCGGTTTACCACCGTTGGTCGAACAACGGGGGAACAACCCTCTCGTCCGCCGAGGAACTCTCGGGTCCAGGAGTGCCCCAGAACAATGCCCGGGCGGCACGTCGCAATGGCAGCGCGACGGTGGCCTGGGCGCAGCGGCTGGGACTGACGGAGGCCGACACCGAGATTCAGTACTGGCTGGGGGGGACCACAACCGAGCAAGGGTCGGTCTCGGCGACGCCGGGCGCCAAGTCGGTGAACCCGGCCACTGCGGTTGACTCGACCGGGCGCCTCCTGTGGGCCTGGCAGGAGACTGTCAACGGGAGCGACGAGATCTACGTGAGCTACAAGGGGAGCACCAGCGGAGGCGGGCCGAATGCCATCGTGGAGATGAACCCCCAGACCCTGAATGCGAAGACCATGTACCAGGGGCAGGGAGTATTCACCTTGCGGATCCGGTTCATGGACGGGAGTGCGGTGGCCGACCCGCTTAGCCTAGAGGTCAACGGCAATCCCGTCACGCCGCTCCGGTGGAGTTTGGTTGATACCGACGGCAACGGGTCCCCGGATACGCTGGAGGTCAAGATCAAGCGGCAGGATCTCCGGTTTGAAGAGGTCACACTGGCGGCTGCCCAGGCCAACGGGGGGTCCTACCGCGCGGCTGTCAAAGTCAATGGCAACATGACGGGCGGCCGTTGCTTCTCGGGTCAGGACGAGGACGTTCGGATCATCCATCAGTAGTAGGGTTTAGGCTCGCCTAGGTGGGCGCCCGGGCCGAGAGGCCCGGGCGCCTTGTTTTTTGCGCGGACAACTCCTGCCCCCCGCGCCCTGGCTCGCTGGCACTGGGGTCCCGCGGGGGCCTTTCGCGTTGACATCGGCGCGGGCGTGCCGATAGACTCGGCCCGGCGTCTCGGCAGGATGGCGCTGCCTTGCATCGGGGCTGGCTCCGTGGCGCCGCGGCGCCTCAACCCGGCCGAGGATCACGCCCGCGTTGTCGCCTTCCTCCGCGCCCACCTGATGGAGGCCCCGTGATCGCCGATCCGGAGCAAGTGCGCGCCCTTCTCGATGCCCTGCGGGGCCTCGAGCCTGGTACGCCCGCCCTCGAGGCAGGGCTGGCCCATCTCTTCGCCGTCGGCGGGCCGGCCTATTCGGTGCTGGTGGGTCGCCTCGCGTCCGAGGACGAGGAGGACCTGGCGCTGGCCCTGCACGCCCTCAAGCGGGCGCCTGCTCCCGCCGTGGTCCCGCTCCTCCTGGCGTTCCTCCAGGCGGCCGATGCCCCGGACCTGGGGAAGGGCCTCGCCCTGGCCGTCCTGGAGCACCACGGGGTGGACACGACCGATCCTGCCCTCTTCAGCGCGACGCTCGACCTGGAGGCCATCTGGGAGGCGCAGGGGAGGCGGCAGGCCGAGTTCTCCGAGGCCCCGGGGGAAGGGGGGCCGGACCGGGACGATCCGTGATTGCCGGGCGCGCGGCGGTCCTGGGGGCGGGCGCCTGGGGGACCGCCCTGGCCTGTCTGCTCTCCTCCCAAGACCGCCCGACGGTCCTGTGGGCCCGCCGGGCCGAAGTGGCGAAGGCCCTCCGGGAGGACCGGGAAAACCGCGCCTACCTGCCCGCCATCCCCCTCCCCCCGGGCTTGCACGTCACGGCCGACCTGGCGGAGGCGGTGCGCGGGGCCGGCCTGGTGCTCTTCGCTGTCCCGGCGCAGCACCTCCGCGCCATCGCGGCCCATGTCGCCCCGTCCCTCGAGGACGCGCCCCTCACGGTCAGCGCCGCGAAGGGCCTGGAGGTGGCGACGGGCAGCCGGATGACGGAGGTGTTAGCGGCCACCCTCCCCGCGGCCTGCGCCGGGCGGTTGGCCGCCCTCTCGGGCCCCACCTTCGCCACCGAGGTCGGCCGGGGCCTGCCGGCCGCGGCGGTGGTGGCCGCGCCCGACGCCGCCGTCGCAACCGCCGTCCAGCGCATCCTGAGCGGCCCCACGTTCCGGCTGTACGTGACCACGGACCTGCTGGGGGTCGAGCTGGCCGGCGCCGTGAAGAACGTGGTCGCGATCGCCGCGGGCGTCGCCGACGGCCTCAACCTCGGCGCCAGCGCCCGGGCCTCCCTCATCACCCGGGGACTGGCCGAGTTAAGCCGCCTGGGGCGGGCGCTCGGCGCCAGGCCCGAGACCTTCGCCGGGCTGGCCGGGGTGGGGGACCTGCTCCTGACCTGCAGCAGCGACCTGTCCCGCAACCGGACGGTCGGCCTCGAGCTGGGGCGCGGGCGGGATCTCCCGGAGATTCTGGCCGGGCGGAACACGGTGGCCGAGGGGGTGGAGACGGCGCGCGCGGTGAAAGGGGTAGCGGCCCGCCTCGGGGTGGAGACCCCCATCTGCGCGCAGGTCCACGCGATCCTCTTCGAGGGGCGCCCGCCCCGCGACGCCCTCACCCTGCTCATGACCCGCGAGCTGAAGGTGGAGGCGGACTGAGCGTGGCCACCCTCACGGTCCGCGGCCTGCGCCTGCACTATGTGGCGCCGCCGGAGAGCGACCCGCGGGCCCCGGCCCTCCTCTTCCTGCACGGCTCCGGCGGGACCCACCGGAACTGGCTGCCCCAGGTTCGCCACTTCGCCCCCGCGTACCGGGCTGTCGCCCTGGACCTGCCGGGCCACGGGGGCTCGGAGGGAGACGGTGCGGAGAGCATCGCTGCCTACCGGGACTGGGTCGAGGCCTTCATGGACGCGGCCGGGATGGAGCAGGCCTTCCTGGTGGGCCACTCCATGGGCGGGGCGATCGCCCTCGCCTTCGCGCTGAAGGCCCCGGCCCGCCTGAGCGGCGTCGGGCTCGTGGGGACCGGGGCCCGCCTGCGCGTCCACCCGAGCATCCTGGAGGGCCTCCGGAGCGGCCCGGAGCAGGCGGCCGGCCTCCTCTCTGAGTGGGCGTACGCCCCGTCCAGCGGGGCGGACCTCCCCGCCCAGGGGAAGAAGGAACTCCTGAAGGGTTCCCTGGCGGTGCTGGAGAAGGACTTCCGCGCCTGCGACGCCTTCGACGTGATGAAGGAGGTGGACCGGATCCGCGTTCCGGCGGTAGTCGTGTGCGGGGCGGAGGACCGCCTCACCCCCGTCAAGTACGCCCAGTACCTGCACGAGCGGATCCCGGGGGCGCTGCTGGCGGTCATCCCGGGGGCCGGCCACATGGTGATGCTCGAGAAGCCGGACGAGGTCAGTCGCGCGCTGGCCGCCTGCCTGGATCGACTCTAGTGCCGGGCCAACTAACGTTGTCTCACGTCGTTCTCCGACCACCCTTTGGGTGGTGCCCGCGGCGGTCCTCAACGTACAAACGGCGTACGCCTCCCCACCCACCTTCAGTGGGTACCCGCTCCTCCCTCGGGCCTCGTGATGCTCGTCATTTGGCCCGGCACTCCGGTCGTCGCGTGAGCACGAGGGACAACCGGACCCTCCTCTTCCACGCCCTCCACGCCTTCTTCAGCGCGCCCGCACCCGTCTACCGCGGCTGAGCCTCCCGCGCGCCTTGACAGCCCTCACCCCGCGTGATACCCAGGGGCGGTTTGCGCCCGGACACCGCACCCCACCGCGGGAGGGGGAGGACTCAGATGACGGCAGAAGGCATCCTGGGCGGCCTGCTGATCTTCGGGTTCCGCGTCACGGACGTCTCCATGGACATGGTCCGCCTCCTCCTGACGGTCCGGGGGCGTAAACTCGTCGCGGGGATCATCGGGTTCTTCGAGGTGCTGGTTTTCCTCCTGGCTCTCAGCCAGGTGATCACCTCCATGGACAACCTCTGGAACGTCCTCGGGTACTGCGCCGGCTTTGCCACCGGGACGGTGGTGGGGGCGAAGATCGAGGAGAGCCTGGCCATCGGCTACTCCCTGATCCGGGTGGTCTCGACCCACCAGGCCTCCGCCATCGCGCAGGGGCTGCGGGCCCAGGGCTTCGGGGCGACCAAGGTAGCGGGGGAGGGGCAGGAGGGGGAGGTGGGGATCGTGCTCACGGTGGTCCGGCGGAGGGATGTCCCGGCTGCCCTGCGCCTCATCGAGGCGCTGGACTCCGACGCCTTCGTCGGCGTGGAAGACGAGCGGACGGTCTACCGCGGCCAGTTCATCCGCCAGACCCGGCGGTAGGGGGGCGGGTGCCGGAGGGGGGAGGCGGGCGCATGGGCCCGGGGCTGCGGGCGGAGGCCACCGTCGTCCGGCCGCCCGGTGAGGTCTGGGCCGACACCGCTGCGATCCGGAAGGCCGTCCTGCGCCTGGCCCTGCCCATCGTTGGCAGCAACCTGCTGCAGCGGAGCGTGGGCATCGTGGACACCCTGATGGTAGGGCGCCTCGGGGCGGCCGAGCTGGCGGCCGTGGGGCTGGCCCAACTGCTCATCTTCTTTCAGATGGCCCTGGTCTTCGGCCTGGGGGTCGGGGTCACCGTCATGGTGGCCTACCACACGGGCGCGGGAGATGCGGCCCGCCGGGCCCAGACGATCCGCTCCGGCCTCGCCCTGGGCCTCGGCCTGGCCGTCGCCCTCAGCCTCCTGGGGCTCTGGGGCTCCCGCTGGGCCGCCGCCCTTCTCGGGGCCACGGATCGGGTCCTGGAACTGGCGGTCGCTTACCTTCTCGTCTCGTGGCTCCTCTTCGCCTTCCTGGTCTTCCTGCACCTTCTCTCGGCCATCTTCCAGGGAGCGGGGGACACCCGCACCCCGCTCAAGGTGGTCACGGTCGTCAACCTGCTACACGTGGCCGTGGCCCTGCCGCTGGTCTTCGGGCTCCTGGGGGCGCCTGCGCTGGGGGTGGTGGGGGCGGCGGTGGGGTCAGGGGTTTCGGAGGCCGTGGGGGTGGTCTGGCTGCTGGTGTTGGCGCGGCGCCGCGGCCTCCTCCTCCCCGGTGCGTGGGCTGACCGCGAGGCCGTGCTGCGGATGGGCCGGGTGGGCTGGCCGGCCATCGGCGAGCGGCTGGTGACCAACGGGATGCAACTCGCCTTTGCCCGGGTGGTGATCGGGTTCGGGATTGCGGTCTATGCCGCCCACCAGGTGGGGCTGAACATCGAGGCCCTCTCGTTCCTCCCGGGCGTGGCCTTCGCCCAGGCGGCCACCGCCCTCGTCGGGCAGCGGGTCGGGGCCGGCGACCCGGAGGGGGCCCGCCGGACCGCCGGCCAGGCCCTCCTGGTGGCTCTCGCGGTCATGAGCGCCTTCGGGCTCACCTTCCTCCTGGTGCCGGGCCTCTGGGTCCGCCTCTTCACCCCCGAGCCGGAGGTCCTGGTCTGGGGCGAGCCCCTCCTCCGGATCATGGGCCTCCTCCAGGTCCCGCTGGCCATCGCCCTGGCGCTCGCCGGGAGCCTGCGGGGGGCGGGAGAAACGCAGACCGTTCTCTGGGCAGCGATCGTGGGGGGCTGGGTCGTGCGGATCCCGCTGGCGGTGGGTCTCGGGGTCTGGGCGGGCGCGGGAATCTACCTGGTCTGGCTCACCATGGTCCTGGACTGGATCGTCCGGGCCCTCCTCATGGGCTGGCGCCTCACCCACCTCGACTGGTCCCGCATCCGCCTTTGAGCACCTCTCTCCCCAGGTCAATTCGCAGAGTGCGCTGCCCCCCGCGAACCTCCCGGGGTCCACACCCCCCCGGGGGTCTGCTGAGCCCCGGCTATCCCACAACCTTCCTACTGGCCGCTCACTCGCCGAAGGGAGTCCTCTCCCTCAATGGGCGTGCCGGTGGCGGTACCAGCCAGTCTACCCGTGAGGATGACCGACTTGTGGCCCGCCGGGATACCCGCACAGCTGAAGCCGGAACAGGATTGGGATTGACAAGGTCTATTGCATATGCAAAAGTATATACGTGTACGCCATCCGCTTTGCCGTGGATGTCGTCAAGGATTTGAGAAAGCTCTCTGCGTATCGCCGAAAGATCATCCTGGAGGCCATTGAAACGCAACTTTCCTACGAACCGATCTCCCCGACAAAAAACAGGAAGCTTCTGGTGAACCTGGTCCCACCCTGGGATGCGGTGCCGCCCATTTGGGAACTGCGCGTTGAGGGATACCGAGTCTTTTATGACGTCGCGGAGGAGGAAAGGACAGTCTATGTCCGAGCGGTCCGAAGAAAGCCACCGGGGAGGAGGACGGGGGAGATTCTATGAAAACGGTGACGGTTCGCGATTTACAGAATAAGATCAAAGCGTGCCTCGATGGGGCGCAAGAGGATCGGGTGATCATTACCCGTCACGGAAAGCCGGTAGCGGTCCTCATTGGCGTCGAGGGGGAGGACTGGGAGACCGTGGTCCTCGAGACCGATCCTGCATTTTGGCGGTTGGTACAGGAGCGTCGAAAACAGCCCACTCTCTCCATCGGAGAACTGAAAGCCCGGCTGAAGCAGAGGCGGCGAAGATAGTTCCCCCCGGCTTCGGCTAAAGGGGCGCGGATTCGCGAAGTGGCCCTCCTGGGGCGTGGGTCCCCGCCTGGACTGCTGCCAGTCGCTCTAGCGATTCCCCGCGATTTGGCCACCCCGATCTCCTAATCTCCGCCATCGTGGTCGAGTAGGTCGCGCGTATCCCGCTGGCGGTCGGCCTCGGGGCCTAGGCCGGCTACGGGGTTCTGCTGGTCTGGCTCACGATGGTCCTGGCCTGGGCCGTGCGCACCCTCCTCATGGGCTGGCGCCCCACCCACCTCGACTGGGGCAGGATTCGCCTCTGAGACCTCACCTTAGGGTTTCCGGACCTGGACGCC
>JBOHQK010000045.1:0-4485 GCA_050732195.1 Methylomirabilales bacterium (SeqCode) | reverse complement strand
GCCTCGGCTGTCCGGGCCCTCCGGGAGGCCCCCTCCGTTGAGGCCGCCCTCTGCTTCTGGGTGACGGGGGATCCCGAGGGGGCGCTCCTGGTCTTCTTCCCGCCGGGGCGCGCCCGCGGGCTCGCCTCCCGCCTGACGGGTCAGCCGGAGGCGGGGGAGGGAAGACCGGGGAGACAGGAGGCATCGGCCTTGAAGGAGGCGGGGAACATCCTGGCGTCGGCGTACCTGTCGGTGGTCAGCCGCTGGGCCGGGATGGCGCTCAAGCCCTCCGTCCCCCAGTTGGCCCCGGACTGGGGCCGGGCCGTGGCCGGTGGCGCTCTCCACGGTCTTCTCCCCGAGACGGGGACGGTCCTCCTGGCCGAGGTTCCCTTCGGGGACGGCCGGCTGGTGCAGGGCCGGGTCATCTGGCTGCCGGGGACGCGGACCCGGGGCGGCCTGAAGCAGGGTCATGGGACCTAGGGCGGAGGTCATCCGCGTCCCCGCCGCCACCTTCGCCGCGGGGCGGGACCCGGACCGGCTGTGGATCGGCGGGCTGGGCTCCTGCGTGGGGGTCGCGCTCTACGACCCGGTGGCGCGCGTGGGGGGCCTGGCGCACGTCTTGGTGCCCGACGGGGGTGGAGGGGTGGAGGAACGCTGGCCTGCGGCAAGCCCGGAGCGGGCGGTCGAGGGGCTGCTCCGCGCGGTGGCCGCGAGCGGGGGTGAGCCGGGGCGCTGCGTGGCGAAGCTCGCCGGGGGCGGCCAGGCGTTTGAAGGCCTCACCGCCGGCCGGAGGGCGCGGCCGGTGGGACCCCAGACCGCCGCAGCGGTGCGGGCGGAGCTCAGCCGGCGGGGAATCCCGCTGGTCGCGGAGGCGCTCTCGCCGGAGGCCGGGCGGAGCATGGAACTGGACCTGGCCTCCGGCACCGTGACGGTGCGGGGGGCGGACGGGACCATCCGGGTCCTGTGAAGGGGGCGGCCGGGATGGATGCCCACCTCGAAGCCAAGTACCGGGTGCTCACGAGCCGGCTCCGCCCGCTGGGCCGGATCCTGGTCGCCTTCTCGGGGGGCGTGGACAGCACCTTTGTCCTGAAGGCGGCCCTGGAGGCGTGCGGGGCGGAGGTGCTGGCGGTGACGGCGGTCTCCCCGGCCGTCCCGGTCCGCGAGGTGGAGGAGGCGAAGGCGTTGGCAGCCTTCCTTCAGGCGCGGCACCGGCTGCTCCGCACGGCCGAGATGGCCGAGCCCAACTACGTCGCCAACCCGGTGAACCGCTGCTACTTCTGCAAGCGGGAACTGTACGGGCGACTCGCGCGCCTGGCGGCGGCGGAGGGCTACGCGGCGGTGGTGGACGGGGCGAACCGGGACGACCTTTCCGACTGGCGCCCGGGGAGGATCGCGGCGGGCGAGCGGGCGGTCCTGAGCCCGCTGGTGGAGGCGGGGTTCACCAAGGCCGAGATCCGCGCCGCCTCGCACGCGCTCGGCCTCCCCACCTGGGACAAGCCGGCCATGCCCTGCCTGGCCTCCCGCTTTCCCTATGGGACTCCCATCACCGTGGGGGGGCTCCGGCGGGTGGATCGGGCCGAGGCCATCCTGCGGCAGCACGGCTTCCGGGAGCTTCGGGTGCGGCACTACGGGGAGGCGGCCCGGATCGAGGTGGCGCCGGAGGAGCTCCCCCGGCTGCTCGAGCCGACCCGGCGGGAGGCCGTCACGGCGGCGCTCCAGGGCCTGGGCTACCGGACGGTGACGGTGGACCCGGAGGGGTTCCGCTCGGGGAAACTGAACGCGGGGCTGGTGGCAGCCGGGGAGGGGCCGGCGAGCCGGCCGGCGGGAGAAGCCGCCGGACCGAGGGGATAAGGGATGGAGACGATCCTGGTCATTGACGACGAGTTGTTCATGCGCCGCCTGTGCGACGACATGCTCGCCCTGCGGGGCTTCAAGGTCATCACCGCGGAGAACGCCAAGGAGGGACTGGCCAAGCTGGAGAAGGGGGGCATCGACGTCATCCTCCTGGACATCATGATGCCCGACCTCACCGGCATCGAATTTCTCCCCGTAATCAAGAAGACCGACCCGGACGTCTTCGTCATCATCATCACCGCCTATGCCTCCCTGGAGACGGCCATCGAGGCCCTGAAGAAGGGGGCCTACGATTACATCCGGAAGCCCTTCCGGCCGCACGAGCTCTACCACTCGGTGGACAAGGCCATCGGGCGGCGTCGGATCGAGCTGGAGAACAAGCGGCTCGTGCAGGACCTCCAGGGGAAGGTGAAGGAGCTCTCCACCCTGAACCGGGTGGGGAAGTACATCCACTCCCTCTTGGAGCTGGACCGCCTCCTGGAGAAGATCGTCCTCTCCATCGCTGCCGTGATGGGGGTGGAGATCGTCTCCATCATGCTGGTGGAGAAGGAGACCAACGAGATGACGATCCGGGCGGCCACGGGGCTGCCGGACGAGATCGTCAAGACGACCCGCCAGAAGGTGGGGACCGGCATCGCGGGCTGGGTGGCGGAGAAGGGGGAGCCCCTGCTCATCAACGACGTCGAGAAGGACGCCCGCTTCAATAAACTGGTGAGTGACGCCAAGTACAAGACCAAGTCGCTCCTCAGCGTCCCCCTGGTGAGCAAGGGGGGCATCCTGGGGGTTATCAACGTGAACCGGAAGACCTCGGGGGAGACCTTTGCGGAGCATGACCTGCAGCTCCTCACGACCTTCAGCAGCCAGGCCGCGGCTGCCCTGGAGAACGCGGAGTTGTACGCCCGGGTCAAGAACTTCAACACCGACCTGGAGGAGAAGGTCCGGCAGGCGACCGGCGAGCTGGCCCAGAGGAACAGCGAGCTGGACCGGACCAACGCCGAGCTCCGGGAGAACTACGTGAACACCCTCCGCTCCCTGGTGGCCACGCTGGAGGCCCGGGATGAGTACACTCGGAACCACTCCGAGCGGGTCACCTGGCTGGCCGCCCTTATCGCCAAGGAGCTGGGGTTCACCGAGAAGCAGGTGAGCGCCTTGCGGGTGGCTGGGATGCTGCACGACCTGGGGAAGATCGGGGTCCCGGATGACATCCTGAAGAGCGCCGACAAACTGAGCCCGGAGCAGCGGCGCGTAATGGAGAGCCACCCGAGGATCGGGGCCCGGATCGTGGAGCCCATCCATTTCCTCCGGGGGGTGCAGGAGATCATCTTCCAGCACCAGGAGCGGTACGACGGCAGCGGGTACCCCCGGGGGCTCAAAGGGGAGGCGATCCTCCCGGAGGCCCGGGTGCTCGCGGTCGCGGATACCTACGATGCCATGATCTCCCGGCGGCGGTACCGGACCACGGTCCTCGGCCACCGGGAGGTTCTGGCGGAGGTGCAGCGCGTGGCCGGTTCCGAACTGGACCCGAACGCCGTGGCGGCCTTATGCCGGCTGGACCAGGCGGCGGTGGAGGCCGTCTATTCCGGCCTCTCCCCGGGCGCCGAGCCGCCCCGAGGGGCAACGGGGGTCCAGGAGCGGCCGGTCGCCGCGCCGGAGGTCGCCGTGCGGCCGGAGGCAGCCGCACCGGTGGCCGTGGCGCCGGCTCCTCGCCCCGGCGACGGCCAGGAGGCGGTTCTCTGCCGGTGCCCCAAGTGCCAGGCGGCGTTCCGGGTGAAGGCAGCGGCCATCCCGGCCGGTGGGGCCAGGATCCGCTGCCCGCGCTGCGCGGAGGTGATCCCGCTCCGCCCCGCCGGCGGGAGTGCTGGCCGCATCGCCTTCGTAACCTAGAGCCGCTCCAACGAATTGCCCCTGGGATTGCCGCCGGGCCGCGGGTGGCGCCGGGCGCGGCCCCCGAGCGGCCGGGCGGAGTGGGACCCCCTGGGCCTCCTTCCGCAATTCGCGGAAATGCGGAAGGGGCTGAGCGGGTGACGGAGCCCGGCTGCGAGTGGGGCACGCCGGCGACAGGACCCGCGGCAGCACGGTCTGTCAGGATTGGGCCGCAGTACTTGGAGCGGCACTAGGGGCGCCCGCGCGGCCCGAGCCGGCGGAAAGGAGAACGGCCACCCTCGAAGGGGTGGCCGTTGGTGTTTCCCCTGGGCCTTACGGGTACAGGCCCCGGATCCGGTGGGCCTCGGCGACCCGCTTCACGGCCAGGCTCATTGCGGCGAGGCGCATCGCGATCCGCTGCTCTGCGGCGTACTCCCAGACCCGCCGGAACGCCGCCAGCATAAGGTCCTTCAGGCGCTGGTTGATCTCCTCCTCCCGCCAGAAGTAGAACTGGAGGTCCTGGACCCACTCGAAGTAGGAGACGGTGACCCCCCCGGCGTTGGCCAGGATATCCGGGACCACCCGGATGCCCTTCTGCTCCAGGATCCGGTCGGCCGCCGCAGTCGTCGGGCCGTTGGCCCCCTCGACGATGACCCTGGCGCGGACGGACTCGGCGTTGGCCTCGTGGATGGCTCCCTCCAGAGCGGCCGGAATCAAGATGTCCACGGGCAGGGCCAAAAGATCGGTGTTGGTGATCCTGTCCCCGTCCCGGAGGTCCGCGAATCCCCC
>JBOHQK010000044.1:0-4181 GCA_050732195.1 Methylomirabilales bacterium (SeqCode) | reverse complement strand
GAAGCCGGGGGCGATTCTGGTGAACACCTCGCGGGGCGGGGTCATTGACGATGCGGCGCTGGCGGACGCGATCCGGAGCGGGCGGCTCGCCGGGGCCGGGATTGACGTTACGGACCCGGAGCCCCCGAACCCGGATAATCCCCTCCTCCCCCTCGAGCAGGTCCTCATCACCCCCCACATCGCCGCCCACACCGAGGACAGCATGCGGCGCATGGCGGTCACGGCCGCCGAGCAGGTCCTCATGGTTTTGGAGGGCAAGCGCCCCACCATGGCGATCAATCCCGAGATCTGGGACGCTTGAAGATCAGGGCCCCCTCGCTGCGAGATTCCACAACCTGGGTGTACCGTTTCCTGGAACGGACAGGGGTGGAGGGCAGATCCTCCGCATTTTCCCAGGGGTTAGCGCCTTCTGCTTGCTCACACCTTATCCACAGCGAGGGATTCCGCGGCTCCCCCCATCTGCCCGATCCCCCGCTTCCTTCGTCACCCCTTCGGACTACAGCGTATAACTAGCTGATGATTAAGGGAGAATCGTTCGATCACCCTGGGTGGAGGAGGGAGTAATTTCCCCAGCGCGGCGCCCCGGGCGCCCTGCCGTCAGCCTCCACCGGGACGGATGGATGGAGTTATCCACATCTTTTCCCCACGGGACGCTGACCCCCCGTCAGGTTAAAGACAAAGGGGCCCCGGGACTTCCTGCCGTTTCCCCCATCCCCCACCCCCAAAATGCCAAGCCCCGGCGAGGTGCCGGGGCTTGGGGGTAACGGTCGGGTGAGCCTAGTTGCCGTAGGGAGTGGCCCGCTCCTGCGGGCATTCCTGCGGGCTCAACCCGAAGAGCCAGGGCATGGTGCAGACCGCAAAGGTCATCGGCTTGACGAGGCCCAGGTCGAGGGCAACACCCACCGGGTGCAGGACATACCCGGTCCAGCGGGGCGGGTAGTCGTTGTACACCGTCTCGTCAACCTGCTGCGCGATGGCCGGAGTAGCGAGGATGATCCCCGCCAGCAAAGCCGCCATCAGGACCGCGATTTTCTCTCTCATCGGCGACCTCCTTTCCGCGGAGTCGGAGCCTCGTCCAAGACTCGCCTGCGCGCCTTCGTCCCTGCTCGTGCAAGATTTGGACCTGGCGCCCGTTTGTGGTGCCGCCCATTATGCGGGCCCTGAGGTCTCGCCGCAAGGGGGATTTTTCCCCGCCTTGGCAAGCCGATGCCCTCGGGCTACAATGGCGAAAAAGGCCCCCATGCGTTTTCCGAAGCCCCTCCGCGACCCCCTCGCCCACCTCGTCGTCTCGGCGGTGGCCGATCCGACCAGCGCGGCTCCCCTTTGGGCTTTTCGTCACTTCTGCCATCTCGCGCTCCGTTCCCGTGACGGGGGCGTCCCAATTCGCACCCTTGAGAGCCCGCTCCCGTGCCCTCCCTGGCTGGCCGGCTCCCCTGTCGGCGAGGCGCTGAGCGGGATCTCGCTCCTGGCCCCCATCTCCGATGGCCGGCTGGCCCTGGCCCCTCCCTTCGGCCGGTACCTCCCGGCCGTCGCGGAACAGGTGGAGGCGTACTGGGCCGCGGCGGAGGCCTTTGCCGAGCAGGGGGGGCCCCGCCGGGCGGGGGTGGCGCGCGCCCTGGAGTGCGGGGCGGCCCTCTACAACGCCCACCTGTACTTCGAGACCCACGAGCTGCTGGAGGAGATCTGGGTCGAGCAGCCGCGGGGCCGCGACCGGATAATCCTGCAGGGGATCATCCAGGCGGCAGTCGGTCTCTACCACTTCCAGCACGGCAACTGGCGGGGTGGCATCCGGGTCCTGGGGTATGGCCTGAGCAAGGCCGAGGCCGGCCGACCGGTCTTCTATGGCCTGGCGATGGACAGCTTCCACGACGGGCTCGCCGGCTGCCGGCTCGCGGCCCAGGCGGTCCTGGCGGGGGACCGGGCCGCCTTCCCCTGGGAGGCCGTTCCCCCGATGCGCTTCGGTGAGGGGGGGGAGGCGCCGTGATCCTCCTCACGGATGTCCACAAGACCTACCGCGATGGAAAGGTGGCGGTGCCGGCCCTCGCGGGCGTGAGCCTCACGGTGAAGGCCGGGGAGTTCGTCGCGGTCATCGGCCCGAGCGGCTGCGGCAAGAGCACGCTCCTGAACCTGGTGGCCGGCCTGGACCGGCCGACCCGCGGCACCATCCTGGTGGACGGGGTGGACCTCACCCGCTCTCCCGAGGGCGCCCTCAGTCGCCTGCGACGCGAGCGGATCGGGATCGTCTTCCAGTTCTACAACCTGCTCCCCCACCTGACGGCCCGGGAGAACGTGGCCCTGCCCCTCCTCCTCAACGGGACCCCCACCCGTCAGATCGCCAGCCGCGTCGGGGAGGAACTGGAGGCGGTGGGGCTCCTTCCCCGGGCCGACCACTTCCCCCACGAGCTCTCGGGCGGGGAGATGCAGCGGGTGGCCATCGCCCGGGCCCTGGCGCCGCGCCCGGCTCTCCTCCTGGCCGACGAGCCGACCGGGAACCTGGACAGTACGCTCGGCGGAGCGGTCCTCGATCTCCTCCGCCGCCTGAACCGGGCCCGGGCCTTCACGGTCCTGATGGCGACCCACAGCCCCGAGGGCGCCGCCGTGGCCGACCGGATGGTCCGTCTCCGGGACGGGCGCCTGGAGGCGGACTAATGGGCCGGCTGCTCCGCCTCCTTGCCCTCCTCCTCCTGCGTCCGTTACGGCGGGAGGCCTTCCGCGTCGCGGTCAGCGTCCTCGGCGTCGCCCTTGGGGTGGCCGTTCCGGTGGCCATCCGCCTCGCGAACGAGAGCGTTCTCTCGGCCTTCGCAAAGGGGGTGGACGCCGTGGCCGGCCGGGCCACCCTCACCGTCCAGGCGGGAGAACTGGGGGTTCCGGAGGAACTCTTCCCCCTCCTCCGGGCTGACCCGGCCGTGGCCCACGCCTCCCCCCTCATCCAGGTCCTGGCAGCGGTGCAAGGGTTGCCCGGCGAGCTGCTCCTGGTCCTCGGCGTGGATGTCCTCTCGGAGCAGGCCTTCCGCGACTACCGTCTCGCCGACCCCCCGCCCGCGCTGGATCCCCTGACCCTCCTGACGGAGCCCGACGCCATCTTCGTGGCCCGCCGGTTCGCCGAGGCGCGCGGCCTCGAGATAGGGGGGCGCCTGACCCTCCTCACGCCGGCCGGCCCCCGCGCCTTCAGGGTCCGGGGGCTCCTTGAGGCCGAGGGGCCGGCCGTCGCCCTGGACGGGCGGTTCGCCCTCCAGGACATCGCCACGGCGCAGGTCCACTTCCAGAGGCTGGGGCGCCTGGATCGGGTGGACCTGTCGCTCAAGCCGGGGACGGACCCCGCCGCCGTCGCCGCAGGACTCCGGACCGCCCTCCCGGCCGGCCTCACGGTGGAGCGGCCCGCCGCCCGGACCACCCAGGTCGAGGAGATGCTCGCCTCCTTCCGCCTGAACCTGACCGTGCTCAGCCTCATCGCCCTGCTCACCGGCTGCTTCCTCGTCTACAACACGATGGGGATCGCCGTCCTGCGCCGGCGCCGGAGCCTCGGCGTCCTCCGGGCGCTGGGCCTGAGCCGCAGGGGGGTCGCGGCCCTCATCGCCGGCGAGGCCGCGCTCCTCGGGGCGGTGGGAGGGCTCCTGGGTGCCCTCGCGGGGGGCGCCCTCTCCCGGGCCGCCGTGACCGCCATGGCCCGGACGGTCTCCCAACTGTACGCCTTCGTGCGGCCCGAGCCGCCGGCGGTCACGGCCGGCACGCTCGCCCTGGGTCTCCTGGCCGGTCTTGGCGCCGCGCTCCTGGCCGCAGCGGGCCCGGCCCGCCTGGCCGCGGCCGTGAGTCCGCGGGAGGCCCTGACGCCTGCGCCGTTGCTACGTCGCCCCCGGACGGCCGCTGCGGCTGCGGCCGGGGCCGCGCTCCTCGCGTTGGCGGCGCTGCTGGCCCGGCCCGGCCCCATCGGGACTCCCCCCGTGGGGGGCTACCTGGCCGCCCTTGCCGCGGTGCTGGGGGCCGCGCTCCTCTCGCCGGCTCTCCTGCGCGCCCTGGCGGCTGCCGGCCGGCCCCTGCTCCCCTTCCTCCCGGTTCCGGCGGGCCTCGCCCTCCTCTCCCTGCGCCGGGCCGTGCGACGGAACGCGGTGGCCGTGTCCGCCATGATGGTGGGACTCGCCATGCTCGTGAGCGTCTCCACCATGATCCGGTCCTTCCGGGCG